>NZ_CM127080.1:657765-986648 GCF_052446065.1 Leucobacter shiyiweii
GTCGTGCGCGCGCTCGAAGCGGCAGACTCGTCTCGTTGGGGACTCGGGGTAAACCGTGCCCCGGCAAGACGATACCAAGCCTCCGACGATAGCGCCGGTGCTGCACCCACCTCGGGAACACAGGTGCTCCTGACCCAGCGGCCCTCGGGACAGATCAACCTCATGATTGGCACGGAGGGTCTGCGCTTCAATGACCCGAGACGCTTCGCCTTTGGCATCATGAATTCGGTTCTGGGTGGAGGCATGTCCAGCAGGCTTTTCCAAGAGATTCGCGAGAAGCGCGGGCTCGCCTATTCGGCCTATTCGTTTGGCGCGAGCTACTCTGACGCTGGCGTGTTCGGCATGTACGTGGGATCTGCGCCGCAGAAGGCTGCCGAGGTCATCGAACTCGCGACAACGGAACTCCGCAAGGTTGCGGAGAACGGCATCACCCCCGAGGAACATGAGCGGGCGCTCGGCCAGATCGCCGGCTCATCTGCGCTCGCTCTCGAGGATTCTGACACCCGCATGGGGAGGTTGGCGCGTGCCGAGCTGGGCACGGGGGAATTCTTCAACCTCGATACCTCGCTCGAGCGTTTCGCCGCGGTGACCGCCGACGATATCAAGGAGGTTGCGGCGGCGCTGGCGGCACGGCCGCAAACCGTCGTCGCGGTGGGCGATGCTTCCCGCTCAACGCTCGTCGCAAGCGACTAGCCTGGAACTATGTCTGTACACGTAGCCGTTAGCGGCGCAAGGGGGCGACTGGGGTCGCTCGTGTGTGAGGTTATCGAGTCGCACCCCGCATTCGATCTCGGAGCGCAGCTGAGCCGCGCTTCTGGGGTAGATGCGGGCGCAGAGGCGGCCATCTTGTTTGACGTCAGCCACCCGGATGCATCGCCCGAGATCGTCGAGCGTGCGCTGCGTCGCGGCCAGCGAGTTATCGTCGGAACGAGCGGCTGGTCGGCCGATCGGTTGGCTCGGCTGCAGACCGTCGTCAACGAGATACCGGGGAGTGCGGTGCTCGTCGTGCCGAACTTCTCACTCGGCTCGGTGATCGGTATGTTGCTAGCGCAGTTCGCGGCTCCTTATTTTCACTCGATCGAGATCGTAGAGGCCCACCACGCCGCGAAGATTGATTCCCCATCGGGAACCGCGGTGCGCACTGCGGAGCTGATAGCCGAGGCTCGGGGCGGGGAGCCGACCGATGCTCCATTCGCCGAGCACTCAGCGAGAGGTCAACTGGTCGCCGGGGTGCCCGTGCACAGTTTGCGACTCGCTGGTGTCGTGGCGAAGCAGGAGGTTCGCTTCGGAGGGGCCGGTGAAGTACTTACGGTCACCCACGACACACATTCCAGCGACGCCTACCGTGCGGGCATTCGAGCCGCACTCGAGGCGATCGCAGCTGTCAACGGACTCGCGGTCGGGCTCGAAACGGTGCTTGGCATCTCTGCGGATCGCCGCGCATGAGCGCACGCGCGCGAGCCCTCACTGGGGTGATTGTGATGGCGGCACTTCTTGTCCTCTACTTTTTCTTTGCGGGGGTGCGCGCGGTCGCGCTCCTCGTCTCCGGCACCCCCGTCGCACTCGCGATGGGGGTAGCGCTTCTCGTGTTGCCGCTCATAGGTGCCTGGGCGCTGATCCGTGAGCTGAGGTTCGGGTGGCGATCCACCCAGCTGGTTGATCGGCTTGATGCTGAAGGCCGCTTACCCGATGATCTCGGTGAGACTGGCCCGACCGGGAAACCGAATCGCGAGATCGCTGACAGCGCTTTTCCGCACTACCGGAAAGAAACGGAGGCCAATCCGAGCGATTGGCGGGCCTGGATGCGACTGGGTCTTGTGTACGACGCCTGCGGCGACCGAAAACGTGCTAGAAGTGCGATACGACAAGCTATTCGCCTGGAACGCGACGGTATTAGTGGAGCAAACACTCACTAATTAGGGAAATGCACTGAGTTGTGCTTAGACTCATCGGTGCGCCGGGGCCCGGGCTAAAAAAACCTGGAGTTCTGTAGACGGCGTCCACACAGAGGTGATAGGGGCGACAGCCCTCCCGACCGGGGTATCGGCCCCAAAGAAAGTCTGGTATGTCTGAGAACGCAACAGCGAGCCCTCCAACGCGGGCGCTCGATTCGGTGAGTGGCATCAGCCGCAAAGGACTGCCGCAGGGCACCGTTGGTGTCTTCGGAGCGGTCATCATCGGCTTATCGGTGTGCGCACCTGCCTACACCCTGACCGCCTCAGTCGGGCCCGCTGCGCAGGAGGTCGGCTGGCAAATGCCCGCCATCTTCCTCGCCGGCTTCATTCCGATGCTCCTCGTTGCGCTGGGGTATCGTGCGCTAAATGACCGCATGCCCGATTCGGGCACCTCCTTCACCTGGGGCACCCGAACTTTCGGCCCGTGGATCGGTTGGATGGCTGGTTGGGGCCTCATCGCAGCAACTGTGCTCGTGCTCTCCAATCTCGCGGGCGTCGCCGTAGACTTCTTGTTTGAATCACTCGATATTCTGATGAACGGTGGCGGCGAGGTCGCGAATCTCGCGGGCGTCGTGTGGATCAACATCATTGTGTGTCTCGCGTTCATGGCGATGGCGACGTTTATTTCCTATCGGGGCATGACCTCGACGAAGATTTTCCAGTACATCACCGTATTCTTCCAACTCGGCGTAATGGCGTGGTTCATTCTCGCGATGTTCTTTTTCGCTGAGCCAAACCCCGACAGTGGGGTGCGCAACATGCCCGAGTTGTCATGGTTCAATCCGTTTGCGATCGACAGCTTCGGCGCATTCTCGGCGGGCCTCGCAGTATCGATCTTCGTCTATTGGGGCTGGGACACCGTGCTCACGCTGGGTGAGGAGACCAAGGCCTCGAAGGGACGCATGTCGACCGAGGGCAAGGCTTCGATGATTCTGGTCGCGATTCTGCTCGTGATGTACGTAGGAACGGCGACTGCCACGCTGGTGTGGGCTGGCACTGGTGATGGCGAGTTTGGGCTTGGAAACACCGACATCGCTGAGAACGTGTTTGCGGCCATCGCGCACCCTGTTATGGGCCCGCTCGCCATTTTCCTCACCCTGGGTATCCTCCTGAGTGCAGTCTCTTCCATCAACACGACTGCGATTTCTCCGGCACGTACGCTGCTTGCGATGTCGCACTATGGTGCGCTACCGGCGTTCATGAAGAAAATTCACCCGAAGTACAAGTCGCCTTATGTGGCTCTTCTGTGGTCATCGGCTGTGGCCTCGGTGTTCTATGCGGTGATGCGCTTCCTCAGTGAGGATGTGCTCTGGGACACGATTACCGCGCTTGGCATGATGGTGTGCTTCTACTACGGAATCACGGCGCTCTCGAGCACCTGGTACTTCCGCAAGACCGCAACAAAGCTCGGCTGGCGATTCTTCACCACCGCCTTCCTCCTGCCTGGTTTGGGAGGAATCTTCCTGCTCATCACCTTCGTGACCACGACGATCGACAGTTTCGATCCGGCCTTCGGCTCCGGTAGCAACATCGCCGGGCTCGGTCTGGTGGGCATCCTGGGTGTGGTGGTGCTGCTGATTGGCGTGGTGATCATGCTGGTGTGGTCGCGCAAGTCGCCGGCGTTCTTCCGCGGTGAAGTGCTGCGAGTGGGCGACGACAGCACCGACCCGCGCAGTATCGAGCTGTTCGACGATCACATTGAGTCTCACGAGCGACGCTAGTCGCGTTTAGCGGTGGATCGACACCCCTGAGGCCCGCCTCAGGGGTGTCTTTTTGCCTAGGCTGCCCCCAGATCTCGCGGACTACTTGCAGTTGGTTCATGGATTACGCATAGGATGCGTTGATTGTCTGAGTGCGCCGGTACGGTAGGTGCAGATGCACGGCAGGTGGGGGAGCCATGAAGAAATTGATCGCCAGACAGTCGGATCTGTCGCTCGCGACCGGGGTGTTTTTCTTGGCTGGAGCGGCGTTTTCATATCTCACGTTCACGGTGTTTTGGGTCGAAACCCCACCTCGGAATCCGATCTTGCTCGCCGGCGGAGGCCTCGCTTTGGTGATCGCCATCGCGGTGTTCGTCAGGGGTGCGCGATTCACCTTGATTACAGCAGCCGTGCTGATTTCACTTACCGCAGGCGTTTTGCTGCTCCTCGTGGTCACCTCACTCACCGAGATTCGCGCATTGAATTCCGGCGTACTGTTCCTCACGCTCTTCATCTACGCCATTTGGTTCATGCCTCGCTGGTTAGCGAGAGTGCTTGGATATACCTGGTTGAGTCTCTACACGATCATCGTGGGGATTAAATACGAGGGAGAGATTGACCTCGCGCTTGCCACGCTGGTTGTGACGTCCACCGTAATCGGCGAACTGATCGGGCGCTTCAAGGATGGTATCGAAGCCGCCACGCTCACCGATCCGCTTTGTGGTGTCTGGAATCTTCGCGGCTTCCAGAGGGTGCTTGATCGCGCAGTTGCTGGCGCGGCGCGCACTGGGGAACCCGTCTCGATGGTGTTCATTGATCTAGATGGGTTCAAAGCGATCAATGACACGCGGGGCCATGCAGAGGGTGACCGGGTACTCGTGAGCTTCGCGCGGTCTCTCGAGGAACACACCAGGCCTCAGGACACTCTGGCACGCATTGGCGGCGACGAGTTTGCGCTGCTGCTCCCAGGAACTCACCGTGACGAGGCGCACCGCATTGGCCAGCGTTTGCGCGATCAGGTGACAGCGATCGGCTGGTCACTGGGCGCGGCGGAACTTGACGCTGGCGAGACGCCACAGGCCCTTGTCGCGCGAGCAGATGAGTTGATGTTGCAGGAGAAGCGGGTGCGCCAGTCGGCTCGTGCCGATGCGAGTGACCCAGCATAGATCGGGCCGAGGCCGGTAGTCTGGTGTGATGTCTGAGCCACGCATCGAGACCCCCTACGAGGACCTGCTGCGCGAGGTGTTTGAGTCTGGCACCCCGAAGGGGGACCGTACCGGCACCGGCACGCGGAGCCTGTTCGGTCGGCAGATCCGCTTTGATCTCGCCGAATCGTTTCCTCTCATCACAACCAAGCGCGTGCACTTCAAATCGGTCGCTGTCGAACTCTTGTGGTTCCTCCGCGGCGAGGGCAACGTGAGCTTCCTGCGCGAGCATGGGGTGACCATTTGGGATGAATGGGCAAACGATCAGGGCGAGCTTGGCCCGGTGTATGGGGTGCAGTGGCGCTCTTGGCCGGCCCCGGATGGTGAGCATATCGATCAGATAGCCCAGGTGATTGAACAGATTCGCCAGAACCCCAATTCGCGGCGGCTCATGGTCTCGGCTTGGAATGTCGCCGAACTCGACCAAATGGCGCTTGCCCCGTGCCACGCCTTCTTCCAGTTCTATGTCGCCGACGGCAAGCTGTCGTGCCAGCTCTACCAACGTTCCGCTGACATGTTTCTCGGGGTGCCTTTCAATATTGCGAGCTACGCTCTACTCACCCTCATGGTGGCGCAGCAGACTGGACTTGAACCGGGCGAATTTATCTGGACCGGCGGAGACTGCCACATTTACGACAATCACATCGAGCAGGTGCGCACGCAACTGAGCCGGGACGCATTCCCTTATCCCACGCTCGAACTCCGCAAGCGTGACAGTATCTTCGACTACGAGTTCGAGGACTTCACTCTGGTCGACTACCAGCATCACCCGGGCATCAAAGCTCCGGTCGCGGTGTAACTCGTGAATCCGCAAACTGGCCCCCGTATCGCACTTATTTGGGCCCAAGCAAGCGGCGGCGCAATCGGACGTGATGGGCAGATGCCCTGGCACCTCCCAGAAGACCTTGCACACTTTCGGCGCGTCACGTTCGGTGCACCCGTCGTGATGGGCCGCCGCACCTGGGAGTCGCTGCCTGACCGGTTTCGCCCGCTCCCGGGTCGAGAGAACGTCGTGGTCACACGCGACCCCGCGTTTGTTGCCGAGGGTGCGCGCGTCGCGCGCTCCGCTTCGGAAGCGTTGACATCGGTCGAACCGAACCTGTGGGTGATCGGTGGCGGTGAGATGTACCGAGCCGCGATGCCGCACGCCGCAGAACTCGTGGTTACTCGCATCTCGCTTGACGTTCCCGATGCCGACACGTTCGCCCCTGAGATCGGGCCGGAATGGTACCTGGACGAGATGGGGGAGCCGCTCGTTTCGCAGACTGGGCTGAACTACCGCTTCGAGCGCTACCTGCGTCAGATACCCTAGAGAAGTGACGACTGTAGAGAACCCATTCGGCCAGGTACTGGTCGCCCTGATCACCCCATTTCACGCCGATGGTGAGGTCGATTGGGCTGCGACTGAGCGGCACATTGAGCACTGCATCACGAGCGGTGCCGACGGAATTGTCGTGACTGGCACGACAGGTGAGACTTCAACGCTCACCGACCCCGAAAAACTTGAACTCGTGCGCGTGGCAAAGTCGGTGAGTGCGGGCCGCGCCAAAATCATCACCGGAGGCGGCTCGAACGAGACCGCTCACGCCATCCAGCTCTACAAAGACAGCGAGAAGGCCGGTGCCGACGGTGTGATGATCGTCACGCCGTACTACAACAAGCCGACTCAGGCTGGCCTACTCACTCACTTTCGCATGGTCGCCGATGCAACCGACCTGCCCGTGATCTTGTACGACATTCCCGGACGTACCGGAGTGCCGATCATGTACGAGACAATCTTGCGGCTTGCAAAGCACCCCAATATTCTCGCGGTGAAGGATGCCAAGGGCGATTTCAGTGAGGTTAGTCGGGTACTAAATCAGACCGACCTTTTGTATTTCTCGGGCGACGACGCGAACGTGCTGCCGCACCTCTCGATAGGCGCGAGCGGACTCATCGGCGTGACCGCGAACATTACGGCGGCGCCCTATCGCACCATCATCGACGCGGTGAATCGCGGAGACCTCCTCACCGCACGTGCTGAGCACATGCGGCTGGAGCCGCTGGTGCGCGCCATCATGACGCACGTTCCCGGTACCGTCGCCGCGAAGTATGTGTTGCACGGGCTCGGGCGTATCGGCAGCCCGCGCGTGCGGTTGCCCCTCGTTGGCCCCGAAGAATGGGAGGCTGCGCTCATTGAAGATGAGCTCGCTCTCGTCTCCAACGTGACGGGCGCCGACTTTTCGAACTTCCGCCCTGACCGCAACGCGGCTGCGGGCGGCGCGCTGCCGCAGATCGCCGGCACCACACGCTAGAGCCCCTAGGAGGCTGAAACACTTGACCACCCCCCACTACGCTCCGCCCTCGCTCGAACCCGGCACGCTGCGAATCACCCCCCTCGGTGGCCTCGGCGAGGTCGGCCGCAACATGACCGTGTTCGAAATCGACGGCAAGCTGCTCGTGGTCGACTGCGGCGTGCTCTTCCCGGAGGAAACGCACCCGGGAGTTGACTTGATCCTGCCCGATATCTCCAAGATCGAGCATCGCCTGAACGACATCATTGCCGTGGTGCTCACCCACGGCCACGAGGATCACATCGGCGGCGTACCGTACCTGTTGAAGCGCCGTGCTGACATCCCGCTCATCGGGTCGAAACTCACGCTCGCGTTCATCGACGCGAAGCTCAAGGAGCACCGGATCCGCCCGGTACTGCACGAAGTTGCTGAGGGCGTGCGCGAAACCTTTGGTCCCTACGATCTCGAATTCATCGCGGTCAACCACTCCATACCTGACGCGCTCGCGGTAGCCATCCGTACCTCTGCCGGTACCGTGATCGGCACTGGTGACTTCAAGATGGATCAGCTGCCGATGGACGGTCGTATCACCGACCTGCGCGCATTTGCTCGGTTGGGCGAAGAGGGCGTGGATCTGTTCATGACCGATTCCACGAATGCCGATGTGCCCGGTTTCACCCCGCTCGAGAAAGACATCGGGCCAGTGCTTGAGCGAGTGATTGCGCAGTCACAGGGCAAGGTGGTGGTGGCAAGTTTCTCGAGCCACGTACACCGGGTTCAGCAGGTTTTCGATGCCGCACACGCGAGCGGTCGTCGGGTGGTGTTGCTGGGCCGCTCAATGGTTCGCAACATGAAGATCGCCTCCGATTTGGGATACTTGAACGTGCCCGAGGGGCTGCTCGTTGACCTGAAGAAGAGCGGCCAAATCCCAAACCATCGCCTGGTTTACATGTCGACAGGCTCGCAGGGCGAGCCAATGGCAGTGCTGAGCCGAATGGCTAATCGCGAGCACCAGGTTGAGGTGGGCGAGGGCGACACCGTGATCCTTGCCTCCAGCCTGATCCCCGGCAACGAGAACTCGGTCTACCGTGTCATCAACGGACTCATGAAGCTCGGCGCACACGTCGTCCACAAGGGCAACGCGAAGGTGCACGTCTCCGGCCACGCGGCCGCTGGCGAACTGCTCTACGCCTATAACATCGTGCAGCCCAAGAACGTCATGCCGATCCACGGTGAATACCGCCACCTCGTAGCGAACGCCGCGCTCGCGATCGAAACCGGCGTGCCGCAGAACCGCACGATCATCGGCGAGAACGGCACCGTGGTCGACTTAGTTGACGGGGTTGCGCGCGCGGTGGGGCAGCTCGATATTGACTTCATCTACGTCGATGGCTCGAGCGTCGGTCGCGTGACCGACGACGATCTGCGTGACCGCCGGGTGCTTGCGGAGGAAGGCTTCATTTCGGTCATCACCGTAGTCGAGACGAGCCTCGGCCAGATTGTGTCAGGCCCCGAGGTGCACGCCAAGGGAGTCGCCGAAGACGACCACGTCTTTGACAGCATCAAGCCGAAGATCGCCGATGCTCTCGAAGCGGCGATGAAGGATGGCGTCGTTGACCACCACGAACTGCAGCAGATCGTGCGCCGCACACTCGGCCGCTGGGTCGGAACTAAGCTGCGTCGCAAGGCGATGATCGTTCCCGTCGTTGTGGTGGTGTAAGGGTGGCTGATTTCTTCCAGACCCAGGCGTGGTGGGATTTCCAGCGCGAGCTTGGCGAAGAGGTGGTGCACGCAAGCGGTGACGGTTGGCACTATTTCGGTCGCATGGTGAAGGACACTGTCGGTACGTATTTGTACCTGCCGTACGGTCCGGTGGTGGTCAGTGAGGAAGCACTCGACGACGCGGTGGAACACGCCAAACTCCAGGCTCGTGAACTGGGAGCATATCGGTTGCTACTAGAACCGTCTCTGCCGATCACCCCTGCGCAAGCCGAGGCGCGCTTTGCCACGCAGCGATTGGGTTTCCAGCCCAGTAGGTCGCAGATTGTCCACCTTGCGCAGAGCGAGGAAGACATCATCAAAGGTATGTCTGCGACACGTCGGAAGCAGCACCGAGGTGCTGAGCGAAAGGGCATGACGTTCTCGGAAAGTCGAGACCGCGAAGACTACGAGACTGGTGTCCGGCTCCTGCGCGAGTCCGGCGAGGCAAAGTCATTCTTTGTTCGCGACGAGGACTACTTCGACAAGTTTCGGATAGCACTGTTTGAACCGGGGATTGCGAAGATATTTGTCGGTCGATTCGAGGGTGACATTCACATCGTCGCCTTTGTGATCGACGACGCAGACACTCGCTACTACCTCTACGTGGGGCGCGACCTCTCGAACAACAGTCTGCAGATTTCGGCTCCGCTGATCTCCCACATGATCCTCGATGCAAAAGCCCACGGACTCCAGAATTTTGACCTGTTTGGTATTTCAGCAAGTGATGACGTCGAAGACGATATGACCGGTTTTACAGTCTTCAAACGGACCTTCGGTGGCGAAACAGTCCAGTACGCGGGAACGTGGGAGATTCCACTGAAAGCCGGTCGATATGCTGCTCGTCGCGTCATAGATACGGTCGAGAAGCTGCGACACGCACGCACCGCGGAGTAATCGGTGGCGTCAGGGCTCCTGCGGGCTAGTGCGGTGATGGCCGCCGGCACCGTGCTCTCGAGACTTCTCGGCTTTGCCAAGGCCGTGTTGTTGGTCGCAGCGATTGGTCAGACATCCATTTCTGCGGACGCATTTGCCAACGGCAACATGCTGCCCAACACCGTGTATGTGATTCTCATGGGTGGCATGCTGAACGCGGTCTTGGTACCCCAGATCGTGAAGGCAGCGACAGCCTCGGATGGGGGGTTGGGGTACATCAACAAAGTGATGACGTTTGTCATCATCACCCTCACCGCGATTACGACGCTCGCAATGCTGAGCGCGCCAGTGCTCGTATGGCTCTTTCAGCTCTCGTGGTCGACCGAGCAACTCACTCTTTCGCTCGCCTTCGCTTACTGGTGCATCCCACAGATCATCTTCTACGGCATGTACACGGTGATGGGGGAAGTGCTTAACGCACGGAGCGTGTTTGGTCCATATACGTGGGCGCCGGTGCTGAACAACCTGATCAGCATTGCGGGCATCCTCGCTTTCATGGCGATGTTCGGCGCAGACCCTGATGGACTTCGCGGAGTTGCCGATTGGAACGCACTCAGCATCGCGGTGCTCGGTGGGAGCGCAACGCTCGGTGTGGTGGCACAGGCGCTCATATTGTTTGTCTCGTGGCGCAAAGCGGGCATCACGTATCGTCCCGACTTCGTCTGGAGGGGGATCGGGCTCGGACAGACCGCCAAGATTGCCGGATGGAGCCTCGCCACCATCGTCACCACGACGCTCGCGGGAATCGTCACGGGCAATGTCGTTGGAACAGCAACCGGAGAAGGCCCCTCGACGATAGCGCTGCAAAACGCCTGGTTGATCCTTATGTTGCCGCACTCGGTCTTGGCGGTGACTCTCGCTACTGCCTACTTCACCAGGCTCTCTGAATCATGGCGAGACGGGCGCGTCGCGGATTTCCGGTCAGACTTTTCAAGTTCCCTGCGCCAGATCTCCCTGGTGATGGTTCTCGCGTCAGTTCTCATTTTCACGGGCGCGCCCTTCCTCAGCCGCCTGATGCAGTTGAGTGCGAGCGCAGAGTTGATTGACCCCTTCGCGTTGGTACTGCAGGTATATGTGTTTGCTCTGGCGCCCTTCAGTTTCCTCTTTGTGGTGCAGCGTTCGTTCTATGCTCTCTCCGACACGAGAACGCCATTCTTTTTCACGATCGTTCAGGTGCTCGTGTTGGTAGCCCTGTCAGTCGCCGGTCTTGCTGTGGTGGGGCCGGAACGCATCGGGGCTTGGGTCGCGGGCGCGTATGCGGTCTCGACGGTATTTCAGGTGTTGCTGGCCATTTGGCTCCTGAGGCGTCGAATTGGCAGCGTCGATGGTCGGCGGATCTTGCGGAGTCTGGGCTCCTTCGCGCTGGCCGCGATCCCCGCGCTCGCGGTGGGACTCTTCATCACCCATGTATCGCGTCAAATGGCTCCGGCGCTGGCCGTGGGGGAGGCGCTCGTGGCGTCGCTCGTGCTCGTGGTTGTATGCAGCGCGCTGTATCTGATGGCGCTCGCAGCACTGCGCTCACCTGAACTCCGGGAGGTTGCGGGGGTCCTCCGCCGCAGGTTCGGGCGCTAGAGCTGACAAGATCACAGAAGATCAGAGAAGGATCGTCACTCCCGTTCGGAAACGAGCTTTCTTGCCCACGAGTAGACGGCATAGCTGAGTCGTTTCACGGGGAGCTCCCATGTACCGGAGTAGTCAAATTGGGTGCCCCCAAATGATCGCTTGAAGTCAGAGAACCCAGACCACGGGTGATCCTTGATTTCGGGAGGGACAACACCGTAGAGGTCAAACTCGCCCTGACCATTCTGGTGCGCCTGTTCGATCATCGTGCTGACCAGGATGCCACCTGGGGACAGCTTCCGGTGTGCCGTATCCGCAGCGGCATGGCCGTAATAGCGCCGCTCGGCATCATCGTAAATCAGCGCTGCGGCGACCGGAGCGACTTCGCCCTCAAAATCGACGAGATACATTTTCGCGTCGCCTGACGGCATCAGGGTACGGGCCTGCAGCCGCAGATAGTCGCTGCTATGCGCGTGCATGCCGGTTCGGTCGGTGACTTCGCCCAGCAGACGAATGAGCTGTTCTATGTCGTCGGGATCCTCGCTCATTCGCACGGAGAGACCCTTCGAGGCGTAATTACGGTGCAGATTGCGGGCTGACTTTGACATGCCACGAAGCACATCATCGAACGGACGACTGAGGTCGATCCGCTGGGTGTGTTCTGGTTGCACCCGTGCGACTCTTCGGAGGCCAAGTTCCGATAGCTTGGCACCGGGAATTCCAAGGGCCGGGCCCTCAGCGGTAAGTGTCGGTTCAACGCGCACGAACGCTGCGCCGAGACGTCGGGCCTCGGCTCGCAGTGCGGCGAGGGCAGGGTCGAGCGCAGATTCTTGATCGAGCTCCGGGCCGTAAGGCGCATACAGTCGCGAGTTCAGCCTGCCGCGCTCGACGAAAGCCTGGGCCCTCCAACCGTCGCCGGAGAGTACAACGACGGTGCGGCCGCGTGCTTCTTGAAGTCGGCCCCAGGCCGCACTCTGCAGAAAATGACCCATGGGTGCAGGTGTGTCCTTTGGTTTAGTAAAGTCCGAGATCTTGAAAGCGCTTGCGATGTAACTTGCCCGCCAGGCGTTCTCCGAAGCGTTGCCAGAGCCGGAACCGTCGAGGCTGCAACACGAGGTCGAAGGCCCCAACGTAGGTAGTGCGCTCACGCGAGAAAGAGAGTTTGAAGAGCCCCAACCCATATGCGGGATGATCGGCAGTGCTTTGCGCCCAGGCGGGTGCGACTCCGAACAGGTCGATTTCTGTGGCACCCGCATCACGTGCGTCTCGCATCATCTGCCACACCAAGAGGTTGGACATTCCGGGGGTGACGCGGTCGCGCTCTGATCCGCCGTCTTTGTAGAATGCTCGGTCACCCATTCGAATCAGAAACCCCATGACTGCCGGGGTGCCATCAGCATCGATTGCGTAGAACTGGCCCTGTCCAGCTTCGGTAAAACCTTGCCACAGTGTCTCTGAATATTGGGGTGCGCGGAGGGCGAGATCCGCAGTGCCGCCACCCACCAGACGCATGAGGCGGTGCATGTGGGCGAATGTTTCGGGTGACGAAGGAACCTGGCGCACGGTGGCACCGTCTCGCTCCGCACGCCGCACCATATTGCGACACTTCTTGTCAAAGCTCGCGAGCAGTTCTTCGTCGCTGCGATCAATGCGCACAATGGCGGTTGTTGCATTGCCCTGCAGGGCGGGGCGGCTGCGCACATCGAGGCCCTGAGCGAGGAGCTCGGGAGGCAGCGTCTGGCCCGCTTCCTCTTCAGCTACGATCGGTGGCTCCACGGTAATCGTAAAGACCTGTGGGGCAGCTGCTCGCGCGAAACGATGAAGTGCCAGGAGGTGCTCTGCAAAGGCATCGAAGTCTGGTGCTGCAGGACCCCGCGGTATGTACCACAGGAGCCCTAGAAGGGGGATCTGACGTTCTAAGACGAGCGCCACGCTGTGGATCGTAGATGCGCGTGCGAAAACCAGGTATCGAGGAACCCATCCCACCTGACTCTTCGTGGCAGCGAAAGCCCGAGCTGCGAGAAATTCGCCGCCGCCCGGGTTTGCCGCAACGAGCGAATCCCAACGGTCGAGTTCCGTGGAAGTGGCGTAGCGCGCAGTGAGCGTGGTGTCATTCATGTCCTACTCAGGGTACCCGGTTCGCAAGCTGAGAGTTGGAGTCTGCGGCTCGCCGCTGCCCATCCGAGTGTGCTGGCGAGTGGGTTGTAGCGTGAACGCATGGCTACCAAGTCTTCGGCGCGCGGCAAAGCGTCCGCCCCCGCGCGGGGTGCGAGAGCTCAGTCGACCGCAAAAACCAGAGTGCTTGTTGAGGCTGCCGAACCAGAAAACGCAATGGTCAGAGCCTGGCTTGGCCTGGCGCATGCGGTCGGGGGAGGGGCGCGTGCCTTCCGACCCGAACCGATGGCTCCTGAGGAGCGCCGCGATGGGATCCCCATGCTGCTCGTGCTTCTTGCGATCGTGGGAGCTGTGATCGAGTGGTTCCTGCTCGGTAATCCGGTTGCCACGCAGATCAGCTCCTGGAGCTTTGGCGGACTGTTTGGCCGTGTGGCGTTTGGGCTCCCGATCATCATGGTCGGCTTTGGGTTGTGGCTGTTTAATAACCCCTCGGGCGTGCACGATAATCGGCGCATCGCCATCGGGCTCGCAGTCGCGATCCTGAGCGTGTCGGGCCTCGCCCACGTCTTGGGGCCTCAGCCCCAACCCTCGGATGGGATGGCGGCGCTCGCCGAGGCCGGGGGGCTCCTCGGCTGGATGGTCGGCGCGCCGTTGGCGTTCCTGACCGTCTGGGTGGCCGTCCCCGTGCTCTCCGTTCTCGCTGCGCTGTCGGTGCTGATCATCACGAAGACGCCACCCGGTCGAATTCTTGCTCGAATGCGTGAGGCGTATGCGTACCTTTTCGGTGCACAATTGGACGAGCCAGACCTGAGTGAAGGCGCGTCCGGGGGATCTGCGAGCGCGCGCTCGCGGCGGGCGTCGCGAGGTGACTCCGACGTGCTCTTCGACCTCGATGAGGACCGTAATACCGGAAGCTTGCCGTGGTGGCGCCGCACTGAGTCGGGGCGGGAGGAAGTGCCTGATTATGCCCCGAGCGAGGCCGCGCTCACCGAGGTGTTAGGTGCAGATTCTGCTAGTGCGGCGCAGGGAGCGTTTGATACGGCGCTGGAGGCTGAACAGCCGTCAGACCTGTTCGCCGAGGGACTGTTCGATGAAGCGGTCTCACCGCCGCACGTGAACGTTGAGGAAGATCCCGAAGTCGCGCAGCTCAGAGGCGAGGCTGCAGCGACCACGACCTTTCAGGTGGCGCAGCCACACGAGAGCACGCAACAGCCCTACGTGCTGCCTGACCAGGGCACGCTCTCTCAGGGAGATCCGCCGAAAGCGCGCACCCAGGCGAACGACACGATCATGGCTTCCATCACCGACGTGTTGACGCAGTTTAACGTCGATGCACAGGTCACAGGATTCTCACGCGGACCTACGGTCACCCAGTATGAGGTTGCCTTGGGGCCCGGAGTGAAGGTCGAGAAGGTTACGGCCCTCACAAAAAATCTTGCCTATGCGGTCGCTTCGAATGAAATTCGCATCCTGTCGCCGATCCCTGGAAAGAGTGCCATCGGCATCGAAATTCCCAACCAGGACCGCGAGAACGTTGCACTCGGTGACGTGCTTCGCTCGGCACGAGCCCAGCGCTCTCCCCATCCAATGACCATCGCAATCGGTAAAGACGTGAAGGGTGATTTCGTCGTTGCCAATCTTGCGAAGATGCCCCACTTGTTGGTAGCCGGTGCCACCGGATCTGGCAAGTCGAGCTTTATCAACTCGATGATCACTAGCATTCTGATGCGCGCCACGCCGGCCGAGGTGCGCATGGTGCTGGTCGACCCGAAGAGGGTCGAATTGACCGTCTATCAAGGTGTGCCGCACCTCATTACGCCCATCATCACGAACCCTAAGAAGGCCGCTGAGGCTTTGCAGTGGGTCGTGAAAGAAATGGATATGCGTTACGACGACCTGGCAAGCTTTGGGTTCCGTCACATAGACGATTTCAACGAGGCTGTGCGATCGGGATCTCTCGTGCTTCCCGAGGGTAGCCAGCGCGTGCTGAAGCCCTATCCTTACCTCTTGGTGGTGGTCGACGAGCTCGCGGACCTGATGCTTGTTGCCCCTCGCGATGTCGAGGACTCGATTCAGCGCATCACCCAGCTGGCCCGAGCCGCGGGTATTCACCTGGTGCTTGCGACCCAGCGTCCCTCGGTCAACGTTGTCACCGGAGTGATTAAATCGAACGTTCCGAGCCGGTATGCCTTTGCGGTGGCCTCCGGTACCGATTCGCGAGTGATTCTCGACGAGGTGGGTGCCGAGCGTCTCATCGGACAGGGTGATGGACTACTGCTCCTGAACGGTGAGTCGACCGCGATCCGTGTGCAGGGTGCCTGGGTCAATGAGACTGAGATCGCCCGAGTGGTCGAACATGTGAAGACTCAAGCGCGGCCCGAGTATCGGGCCGATGTGGCCCAGGTCGCCGAGAAGAAGGAAGTAGACGCCGACATTGGGGATGACCTCGACGTGCTCGTCGCGGCAATTGAACTCGTGGTGAGTTCGCAATTTGGATCCACTTCGATGCTGCAACGAAAGCTCCGCGTGGGCTTCGCGAAGGCTGGCCGACTGATGGACCTGATGGAGTCGCGCGATATCGTCGGGCCCTCCGAAGGATCGAAAGCGCGAGACGTTCTCGTTGCTCCCGAGCAACTCGCGGAGGTGCTTGCGGGGATCACGGGGAACGGGCCGAATCCGTCTGCGGTGCAGACTCCGGCAAACGCGTCCTTTGGTCACGCTCCGCCTGCCGCCCCGTCGAACGTGCAGGCGCCGCAGGTTTCGCCTGCCGCTGCTGAGTCCGGTGCGGTCATACCTGCGGAGGACATTGGAGATTCGGTGACCGATGTCATAGAGCCGCTGACGGCCGACAATTCCGGGTTTGGTGACGACCGCTACAACGACCCAATCACGCAAAGATACTCTGAACTGGAAGAGGTCGACGGTGGCGATGAAGACGCTTGGCAATTGACCGGTCGCGACTAGGGTGAGACTGTGACGCACCCACCGACCAAGCCAAGTAACTGGAACGCACCAAATGTCATTACCGGGGCGAGAATTGTAGCTACGCCGTTCTTTGTCTGGATGCTCCTGGCAGATGACGGCCAGATGGGGCCACTGCGCTGGGCCGCAGCCGCCTTCTTCGTCGTCGCGATCGCCACCGATGCGTGGGATGGATACATTGCGCGTTCCCGAGGTCTAGTGACCGATCTTGGCAAGCTCCTTGATCCGATTGCCGACAAGTTCTTGACTGGCGCGGCGTTAGTGGGGCTCTCGATACTGGGTGAGCTTCCCTGGTGGATCACGATCCTTGTGCTTGTCCGGGAAGTCGGAATCACGGTGCATCGCCTGTTTGAGGCGCGCACCGTCGTGGTCGCAGCGGCGTGGATGGGGAAGCTGAAGACTGTCGCTCAGTCCGTGGCAATCGCTTTGGCGTTGTTTCCCCTAGCGGCGGTGCTCGGAGAGTGGATCATCTGGGTGAACGTGGTGACCATGAGCGCTGCTGTGGCACTCACGGTTGCGAGTGGAATCGACTACATCGTGAACTTTGCCCGGTTGGGCCGCGCTGGCCAAGCTACTGGCACGCAGAGGTGAGCCATGCTCCAGCCGGACACCGATGCTTTTGAACTCGCGCGGCAGGTCGTTCGGAGCGCCGACCGACGGGGCGTCCGACTCGCCACTGCTGAGTCACTTACCGGAGGCCTATTGGCGGCCACGATTGTCGCCGTGCCCGGCGCATCTCGGGTCTTCTCAGGCGGCGTCGTAGCGTATGACACCTCGCTGAAAGCCTCGCTTCTCGAGGTAGACCCCGAGTTGCTGGCCTCCCTCGGGCCGGTGGATCCTGAAGTCGCGCGCCAGATGGCTCGCGGTGTGCGTCGCGCCTGCGCCGTTTCACTCGCCCAGTCGAAAGTGCCGACAGAAGCGCATTTCGGGATCTCGACGACCGGTGTGGCAGGGCCGGATCCAGATCCCCAGACCGGCCAGCCCGCCGGTACCGTGTGGCTTGGCCTCAGTTCGGAGCTGGGGGAGCGTGCGAGCACAATGCGGCTAGAAGGGGATCGGCAGTCGATCCGCGAGGCCACCGTTCGATCGGCACTCCAGACCCTCCTCCAGGCACTCGCGGAATAAACTTGAGTCTTCTGCACTCACATTCAGGAAATGCTCAGGAATAGATCGCCGGTTCACGCGGTTATTCTCAGCGACACCCGCCAGACTGGAGGTGTCACCGCGAAGCGCACGTCGGTGCGTGAACCGGTAGTCTGATACGCATAGCCTCACGGCAATGCAGAGCAAAGGAGGACACGATGGTACTTGTTCGTCAGGAGATTGGCGATGTGCTCCGTGACTTCCGCCTGCAAAAGGGTCGTACCCTCCGCCAGGTGGCAGGAGAGGCGAGTGTCGCACTGGGCTACCTCAGCGAAGTCGAACGCGGGCAGAAGGAAGCCTCGAGCGAGATACTCGCTGCTGTTGCTGACGCGCTTGACACGCCGCTTTCGGTCATCATGGGTGAGGTCAGTGAGAGGCTCGCGATGGTCGAGGGCCTAAGCGTTCAGCTTTCGTCGCGTGTGCCCGACACAGTGCCGGCGGATCTTGTCTCCGGATACCGGCCCTCCCTCCTCGCAGGAAAGTAGTGCGACTGAGCGAATTTCAGCGAGCGGTTGCCGAGGAATTCGGAGAGATCTACGCGGGTGTGCTGATGCGTGATCATTGGATTTCGGAGCTCGATGGAACTGCCCAAGACGCGCTTGCCGTGGGGGTGCCTGCGCGGCGGGTGTGGGAGGCGTTGTGTGTCGAAATGCAAGTGCCCGAGCAGCGTCGGTACGGGCGCGGCCTGAGGGATCCGCGAGACTAGTGCCTTAGGCGCGGCCTGCGGGGGTCGTCTGATCCGACACGCCGAATCTCCTTTTCGAAAGTTTGTTCGAATGCGGGTATTCTCGCTCACAGGTGATCTCGCTGCAGTCTCTCTCCACACATTGCGGCTTTCGACTCTTGATGTCGGAGGTGCAATCTAGGGTCGGAAGCACGAGCCACCTACGCCTTGTCAGCTCGGAGCACTTCGTTCCAGGCACGACAGCAGGTAGGCAGCAACCCGGCGAAACACGCCCCGATGGCAGGAGAGCAAGCTCATGGCAGCACCCAAAGATCGCGAGAAGGCCCTTGAGATTGCTCTCGCGAGCATTGACAAGCAGTTTGGCAAGGGTGCGATCATGCGCCTGGGAAGCACTGACCGTCCCCCGGTGGAGGTTATCCCGACCGGCTCGATCGCTCTTGACGTCGCACTCGGCATCGGCGGTCTTCCGCGTGGCCGCATCGTTGAAATCTATGGTCCAGAATCTTCGGGGAAGACGACGCTGACGCTACACGCGATCGCTAACGCGCAGCGCGCTGGCGGTATTGCGGCGTTCATTGATGCTGAGCACGCGCTCGACCCCGTATACGCTGAAAAACTCGGCGTAGACATTGACGCGCTTCTCGTCTCGCAGCCTGACACGGGGGAGCAAGCACTGGAGATCACCGACATGCTGATTCGATCGGGTTCGGTGGATCTCGTGGTGGTCGACTCAGTGGCTGCTTTGGTGCCGAAGGCTGAGATCGAGGGCGATATGGGTGACAGCCACGTAGGGTTGCAGGCTCGCCTCATGTCGCAGGCCCTCCGCAAGATCACCGGTGGCCTGAGCCAGACCAACACGACGGCAATTTTCATTAACCAGCTTCGTGAGAAGATCGGGGTGTTCTTCGGAAGCCCTGAGACCACATCGGGCGGCAAGGCGCTGAAATTTTACGCCTCAGTGCGCCTCGATATTCGTCGCATCCAGACGCTCAAAGAGGGCACCGATGCGGTGGGCAACCGCACGCGCGTCAAGGTAGTGAAAAATAAGATGGCTCCGCCCTTCAAGCAGGCTGAGTTCGACATTCTGTATGGTGTCGGCATTTCCCGTGAGGGCTCTCTCATTGATTTTGGTGTGGAGCACGGCCTCGTGAAGAAGAGCGGTGCCTGGTACACCTACGAGGGCGATCAGCTGGGCCAGGGCATGGAAAATTCCCGCCGCTTCCTTATTCAGAACCCCGATATTGCTGCTGAGATCGAGGAAAAGATCCTGGTGAAGCTCGGCGTAAAAGATGACCCGAATGCTCCAGCAGTTGCCGCAATGGACGGGAGCGTCGCGGAACCCATTCGCGACGAGCGTCTGGGCGCGTAGCGCATCCCATGGCTGTCCGCTTCCTGCCCACTCCCGCCGACTCAGAATCCGCGATGAGCGGCGATCGAGCAGATCTCGCAGAGGTCATTGAGCTTCGATCCCGACTCCCTCAGGTAGTTCAAGCCGCGTCAGGTTCTGAACCCGAACCCGAGCCTGAACCTGCGCGGAGCGCAAAGGAAGACGGGGTGCGACTGCTCGCGCGACGTGCGCTCTCCTCCGGTGAACTGCGCAATGAACTTCTGAGCGTCGGTCACCCGGCTTTCGAAGTTGATTCGGTAATCGACGAATTCGTTGTAAGTCTGTATCTCGATGATCTCGGCCTCGCTCGCGCAGTTACGGAGTCGCTCCGGGACCGGAAGGGAGCAAGCCGCAGTCAGATCCGCATGAAGCTGCGAGATCGCATGGTTTCACCTGCGGCGATCGAAGAAGCGCTCGGTGAGTTGAACGAGGACGAGGAATTCTCGCTTCTTCGGGCCGCCGCCGCGGATCGGGCAAGAAAAATGGGAGGCCTGGACAGGCAAACGGCCGAACGCAGGTTGCTGGGTTTTCTTGCGCGCCGCGGCTGGTCAGGCGAGCCTGCTTCGAGAGCCGTTCGTGAGGCGCTAGACGGTGCCTTGCCACAATCAGGTGTGCGGTTCCAGTAGTCGAACGACGTACTTCGTGCACGTTTCGCAGTGAACCTGGCCCAGGGTCGGTGCACATATCTGGATCGGTAGAATTGAGCGTATGCCCTCTGCAGTAGCTACACCCATAGTTCCGTCGCCAGCTGCACTTGGTCCCGACGGAAGCCCGCGCAGCTATACGGTTCGTACGCTCGGTTGCCAGATGAATGTTCACGATTCTGAGCGGTTGTCTGGTTCGTTGGAAGCGGCTGGGTATGTGGCAGCCAGTTCGCCCGAAGACGCCGACGTGGTGGTGATCAATACCTGCGCGGTCCGCGAGAACGCCGCCAACAAGCTTTACGGCAATCTCGGCATTCTCGCGAGCGTGAAGCGCGAGCGCGCGGGCATGCAGATTGCGGTCGGAGGATGTCTCGCCCAGAAAGACCAGGGCACGATCGTGAAAAAGGCTCCCTGG
This sequence comes from Leucobacter shiyiweii, assembly GCF_052446065.1. Classification (GTDB taxonomy): domain Bacteria; phylum Actinomycetota; class Actinomycetes; order Actinomycetales; family Microbacteriaceae; genus Leucobacter. The sequence goes on from NZ_CM127080.1 coordinate 678,524, forward strand.
GTTGATGTGGTCTTCGGTACCCACAACATGGGTTCGTTGCCGGTGCTTCTCGAGCGAGCGCGGCACAACGAAGAAGCGCAGGTCGAAATTCTCGAGTCGCTCGACGTGTTCCCCTCAACTCTGCCGACGAAACGTGACTCGGCATCGAGCGGGTGGGTATCCATCTCGGTCGGCTGCAACAACACCTGCACCTTCTGCATTGTTCCCGCGTTGCGCGGTAAAGAAAAGGACCGCAGGCCGGGGGATATCTTGGCGGAGGTGCAGGCGCTCGTTGACGATGGTGCCATTGAAGTAACGCTCCTTGGCCAGAACGTGAACACCTACGGGGTGGAATTCGGGGACCGCGGCGCGTTCGGAAAACTCCTGCGTGCCATGGGCGACATTGAAGGCCTGGAGCGGGTGCGCTTCACCAGCCCCCACCCCGCCGCCTTTACTGACGACGTGATTGCGGCCATGGCCGAGACCCCCAACGTCATGCCGCAGCTGCACATGCCTCTGCAATCCGGTTCGGACTCGATCCTCAAAGCCATGCGTCGCTCGTACCGAAGCACAAGGTTCCTCGGGATTCTTGATCGGGTGCGCGCTCAAATCCCGCACGCCTCCATCACCACTGACATCATCGTGGGTTTCCCCGGGGAAACCGAGGCAGACTTCGAGGATACGATGCGAGTGGTAGAAGCGTCGCGCTTCTCTAGCGCCTTCACGTTTCAGTATTCCATCCGACCCGGCACACCCGCGGCCACCATGGATCATCAGATCCCGAAGGAAGTTGTACAGGAGCGTTACACGCGACTGCACGCGTTGCAGGAGCGGATTTCCTTCGAAGAGAACCAGGCTCAGATCGGACGCACTGTCGAAGTGCTCGTCGCTGCGAGCGAAGGCCGGAAAGACGATGCCACCAGGCGACTGTCGGGCCGTGCCGAAGACAATCGGCTCGTCCACTTCGCGATCCCTGCGAACGCTGAGGTTCCGCGTCCGGGCGATGTTGTCACGGTGCAGGTCACGGATGCAGCTCCACACTTCGTCATTGCCGACCCCGCGGAGGGCGGGCCGTACACCGTACGGCGCACCCGCGCGGGCGACGCGTGGGATCGACGCGAGGCTGAAAGTTGCGCTGCTCCGGTCGCCGCAGGCCCGAGTGGAGCCCCGCGAGCGGTGAATCTGGGGCTCCCCACGCTGCGGGTACTGTGACTGGCACACTCTGGGCTGTTGTCGGTGCCACTGGCACAGGTAAGACCGCACTATCTCTGGCTTTGGCGGAGCAACTTGCCGCCTCCGGGCGCGCCGCAGAAATAGTGAACGCAGATGCTATGCAGGTGTATCGCGGTATGGATATCGGCACCGCGAAGGTACACCCCACCGACCGGCGGGGAATCAAGCATCACCTGTTCGACGTGCTGGATCCGAGCCAGGAAGCCACCGTCGCCTGGTATCAAGCCACCGCGCGCGCGTGCGTCGCCGAGATCCACAATCGTGGGCATGATGCAATTGTGGTCGGTGGATCCGGCTTGTACGTGTCCAGCCTGATCTTCGATTTCCAGTTTCCCCCTCGCGATGAGGCGCTGCGGGCGAGCCTTGAGCGCGAGCTGGCGGAATTGGGGGTGGCGGCTCTCGCGAATCGTCTGCGCGAACTCGATCCCGATGCTGCGGCGACCATCGATGCGCGCAACGGTCGACGCGTCGTGCGCGCGCTTGAGGTAGCCGCGCTCGGCGAGAGCGCGCACGGCACGCTGCCCACTACACCGCAGTACTGGCGTGCGACCACTCGGACGATCGCCGTGCACACTGAGCGGGCCGAACTGGTGCTGCGGCTTGATCAGAGAGTTGAGAAGATGTGGTCAGATGGGCTTCTCGATGAAGTGCGTGGACTCATCCCGCACGGCATCGAGCACGGGAAAACAGCATCCCGCGCCATCGGCTACGCCCAGGCACTCGCTCAGCTTTCTGGCCAGATGACCCAGGAAGAAGCGATCGCCGAGACACAGGCGCTCACCCGTCGCTACGCGCGCCGGCAGGTGAGTTGGTTCAAACGGTACCCCAACATTGAATGGATTAGCTCGCCCGACCCGGGTTTAATCACCCCGCACCCAGGCTGACACTCATCGACTTTTTGCACCAATCAGCGCTTGCCCCCTGATGCATCTGCCTTCGAACCAGGGTCTGGCGCACTGAGAACCTGCGCTCCGCGCGATCACAATGGCGTTGCCCCATTCCGTGATGCGAGCAATTGGCAAGGTGGGTGAAGCCCAGCAGTAGCCTGCGGCCACCCTTTAGACTTGCGCCATGCCTATTCTGACGTTCACCAAAGGTCACGGTACTGGGAACGATTTCGTCCTCTTCACTGATCCGGAGGGAGATGTCGCACTCACCCCCGAGCAGATCAGGTTCCTGTGCGATCGTCACTTCGGCGTGGGGGCAGACGGCGTCATTCGCGCGGTGCGCTCGCGCGCGCTGCCCGAGGGGGAGGCGGTGCTGGCCGAAGAACCGACAGCCGAGTGGTTCATGGACTACTGGAATGCAGATGGGACGCCCGCCGAAATGTGCGGCAACGGTATTCGCGTCTACGCGCACTACCTCATCTCGGAGGGTCTGGTGGCGCCCGAGCGGCGCGACACCCTCCCGATCGGCACACGCGCCGGGGTGAAAGACGTGTTGGCCGGGGTTGCTGGATACACAGTGGATCTCGGCAGGTGGCGGCTCACCGAAGAACACTTGGTCGCCGCGCGTGGCCTGCACGTGCCTCGGCCCGGCCAGGGGATAGATCTCGGAAACCCACACGTGGTAACCGCGCTCGCAGCCGACGCGAAGCTCGACGGCCTGGATCTCACTGACGCTCCCGCACTGGATCCCGAACCCGAGGCGGGCGCAAACGTCGAGTTTGTCGTGCCGGAGGAACCACTCATCAAGAATGGTGTCGCGCACATTCGGATGCGAGTGCACGAGCGCGGGTCGGGAGAGACGCTTTCCTGCGGCACCGGCACCGCGGCCGCGGCGCTGGCCTTCCGATACTGGGGCGGTGAGGGGATGCCGAATCACTGGAGCGTCGAGGTTCCTGGCGGCCGGCTCGCTGTGCGAATGTTTCCCACCGAGGAGGGAGAGCACGTGTCGTTGTCTGGACCGGCCGAGCTGGTCTATCGAGGCACGATCGAGCTGCCCGAGTAGCAGTTAGCGCCTGACGGCCTGGATGACAGAGAATCCCTTGTCGCGAGCGATGCGGGTAACCGAAAGGGTGGGGAACTCGGCCGCGATCCACGATTGAAGCGAGTCCGCGCCCAGATGCTTAGCGACAACGAGAGTGGCAAGTCCACCCGGCGCAAGTCTTGGGAGCCACTGTCCCAAGAGCGCGTGCAACGCCTGTTTGCCGATGCGAATCGGAGGGTTCGAGCGAATCTCGGAAAATTCTAGGCCGAATGGCACGTCGTCTGGCGAGACAACCCGCAGATGCGTGAGCCCCAGGCGCGTGGCATTCTCTGTAGTCAGCGCCCGCGCTCGTTCGTTGATGTCGACTGCCCAAATCTCAGCCCCCGGGTGATTGAGGCCTGCGGAGAGTGCGATAGGACCCCATCCACAGCCAAGATCGAGAATCGGGCCTGTGACAGCCTCGGCCTCGGGCGTCATCTTGTCGAGCGTGCGCAGCAGCACGGCCGTGCCCTGGTCGAGGTGCTCTGGACTGAAGACACCGCCCGCGGTCACGAGGCGCCGAGGCGCGCCAGCGAGTTCGACTTCGATCTCGCGCTTGCGCGCGTCGCCGACTGGTGATTCCGAAAAGTAGTGCTGTGTCACTGCCCCAGTATCTCAGCCTCTACATGCGACGTCATACCTCTGTGTGTCGCGGATGAGCTCGGAGAGTGTGCTGCGCTGTGGGTGAACAGCCGAGACGTATTCCGCGTGCCGACTTACACTGGAGTTCAGATGACCAAATCAGAAGCACCATCCGCCGCAGCGGATCAGCCCACCACCCCAGCCGGGCGACACTCTGGGGATCCGCTCGACCGAGTGCTGGCGCGCGCCCAGGGTTCCGGTCACGCGACCGTAATTCGCGACCTGACAGGCGGCGCACAGGCTCTGGGCGATGAGGCCCACGATCAGCTAGGCAAAGACCTCGACGCTATTCGTCTCGAACGTGAGGAACGCGCGTCGCTGAAGCGCGTGCCCGGGCTCTCCACCGAACTTGAAGACGTCACTGAGGTCGAGTACCGGCAACTACGGCTCGAGAACGTGATCTTGATTGGCGTATACAGTTCGAACGGAAAGGGCGGCCAGGAAGACGCGGAGAACTCGCTGCGCGAACTTGCTGCGCTCGCCGAAACCGCTGGTGCGCGCGTCATTGACGGACTCCTGCAACGACGCGCCAACCCGGATCCTGCGACCTATTTTGGTAAAGGAAAAGCGCAGGAGCTTGCCGAGATGGTGGCTGCCGAGGGTGCTGACACCGTCGTTGCCGACACCGAGCTCGCGCCGAGCCAACGCCGCGCACTAGAAGACGTGGTGAAGGTGAAAGTTATCGACCGTACCGCCGTGATTCTCGATATTTTCAGCCAGCACGCGAAAAGCCGTGAGGGCAAGGCGCAGGTCGAGCTCGCACAGCTGCAGTATCTGCTACCGCGGCTGCGTGGTTGGGGCGACTCGATGTCGCGCCAGGCGGGCGGGCAAGTGGGCGCGGCTGGAGCTGGCATGGGTTCGCGCGGACCGGGTGAGACGAAGATCGAACTCGATCGGCGACGCATCAACACGCGCATGGCGAAGCTGCGTAAGCAGATCGCCGAGTTTGCGCCGGCGCGCGAAGCGAAGCGAGCGAACCGGAAGCGCGGTGAGGTGCCATCGGTCGCAATCGCCGGCTATACGAATGCGGGCAAATCGAGCCTCCTGAATCGTCTGACAGGAGCGGAGGCGCTCGTGCAGAATCAGCTTTTTGCGACCCTCGACACCACCGTGCGACACGCAGAAACTTCTGATGGACGCAGCTTCACTTTCACTGACACGGTGGGATTCGTGAGAAACCTGCCCCACCAACTGGTGGAGGCCTTTCGATCCACTTTCGAGGAGGTCGCGGGATCGGATGTCATCGTGCACGTCGTCGACGCGTCTCATCCCGAACCGGTTGCGCAGCTAAAGACCGTTCGAGCGGTGATCGCCGAGGTTGAGGCGCAAGCCATTCCTGAGATCGTGGTGTTCAACAAAGCGGATCTGATCGACGACACTCAGCGACTCGTATTGCACGGGCTTGCGCCTGACGCGGTGTTCGTCTCGGCGCGCACGGGCGAGGGGCTTGCGGCGTTGAAGGCCCGGATTGATGCGACGCTTCCCGTTCCCGACCAGGAGGTAACCGTCGTCGTTCCCTACGAGCGTGGTGACCTGGTGGCCGAGCTGCACGAGCGAAACCGCGTGTTGGAGACCGAGTACGTCGAGCGAGGAACTCGAGTGCGTGCGTTTGTGGGCGGCGAGACGCTCGCCAAGCTCGAGCCGTTTCTTCTGAGTTCACAGGCGCACGAGTAGCCAGCGGTAGGGCTCAGACTCAGGCGATGGGGAACGCCAAGAAACCGACTGTCATATTCGCGCGAAGTGTTGCAGCCGGATTCCAGCGAGCCAAATCACCTCGGTAGGCTCAGTACGTTCACAGACCCGAGAGTTGGAGGCCTTGCGTGTCGATTGAATTGATCGCCCCGGGCACTCCCGCGTCTGTGCGTTTTTCGTTTGAGGTCTTTCCCGCTCGCACTTCTGCGGCCGCGCTGGCGCTCGGGTACGCGGTTCAACATCTGGCCGCGGCGGGCCCCGAATTCATTTCTGTTACCTATGGAGCCAGTGGCTCAACGCGCGATGCATCCCTCGATCTCCTCAAGTATCTTCGCCAGTACACGGACGTGGTGCCGATGGCTCACCTCACCACGGTGGGGATGACTCCTGACGAGGTACGCGCCGTCGTTGCGGAAACGCTGGAGGCCGATATCTTTGACTTTCTTGCGCTTCGCGGAGACCCGCCGCGGGGGTTACGCGAAGGCGATGCCGAGGTTGCGGGTTCGCTCAGCTCGGTCGATCTTATTCGGCTCATCACTGAGGTGCGCGCGGAGTCGACCAGAGCGCCTGCCGGTGGCCGCATCGCTGTCGCGGTCTACCCCAACGGTCATCCTCTCTCTCGTTCTCGTAGCGAAGACATCGACTGGCTCGTCGCGAAACAGGAGGCTGGCGCAAAGCTCGGCATCACCCAACTGTTCTTCCATGCTGACGAGTATCTTTCCTTTGCCGAGGAGGCACGCGAGGCTGGTCTGCACATTCCGCTGCTCCCTGGGATGATGCCGGTCACCACGCTGGGGCAGCTGCGAAAGGTAGCCGAACTTGCGGGTCGTCCGGCGCCACGGGAACTCGAGCGTGGGCTCGAAGCCGCGGGCGGTACTTCTCCCGATCTGGGCGTTGCGCACACGGTGGAACTAGCTCGAAAGCTTCTCGCCGGCGGCGCCCCGTCGATTCACCTCTACACCTTCAATCGGCACGAACAAGTAACCGCGGTGTTGCGTGAGCTCGGCCATGTCACGCCGCACCCGCTCGCACCTCCGACCGCGGCGCCCGTCGACCAAAGCCGCCCGGCGAAGGCCTAGTTCTCTGAGGTGCAGCGCAGGATCATGCACTGCACCTCACACCGAGCGAAACACCGCCACAACCTTGCCAAGCACCTCGGCATGATCTCCGAGTATGGGTTCGAAGGCGCTGTTACGTGGCAGGAGCCAGGTGTGGCCGTCTCGACGTCGGAACACCTTGACCGTCGCTTCTCCGTCGAGCATCGCAGCCACGATGTCGCCATTCGTTGCGTCGCGCTGCTGCCTGACTACGACGTAGTCACCATCGCAAATCGCGGCATCAACCATCGAATCTCCGACGACCCGCAGCATAAACAGATCGCCGTCTCCGACCAGTGCACGAGGCAAAGGCATGAGTTCTTCAACGTGCTGATCAGCTGTGATGGGTACACCCGCAGCAATTTGTCCAACGAGCGGAATATAGGCGGTTTCTTCAGCCTGAACCGCTGGAAACTCTGAGACAGAGCTGGCGATTGAAGCGGGTTCGTTCAGGAGTTCAATGGCCCGGTTCTGGTTCGGGTGGCGACGCAGATAACCCGCCAGCTCCAGCTGATCAAGCTGGTAGGTAATGCTCGACGGGGAGGAGAGCCCCACGCCCTCACCGATCTCACGAATGGAGGGGGGGAAACTCCGACTCGCAATGAATTGAGAAATGAACTCCAGAATCATCTGTTGCTTGTCGGAGAGCGGTTTGGGGCGCGGCGCTTGTGTCGTCACGAGTTCCTCCCGGAAGTTTCGGCGGATCGCGGTGTCATCCGAGCTCGGCTCGCGTGTCACCCCAACACCAACGTGAATGTCGGTGGTGCCTGGTTGAGTCAGTCCAGTAATCGAAACACTAGTTCTTTTGTTCGAATCTGGGCAAACAAGTGTACGAGTGTCGTGGAAATATTCCCATATTGCTTAGGATTCTTGGCTTGCAGTTTCGATTATTCGAAGGTATGTTCGAAACAAATGTTCGAACGGTGTTTCGAGACTTACGAACATTGAAACGAGAGGACGAGAGCATGAGCACCCAAATGATTCCTGCTACAACCCGATTGGCCCCTGTAGTTTCTTTGGAGGGGACGCGATCACGTCCGGTAGCGCCTGAAGTTCCTCGGATGCGGCTCACTCGCCGCGGTCGAGTGGTCTTCGGGGTGTTGTTTGCCGCGATCATGACGGGCCTGATTGCGTCGGCCGCGATTTTTGGCGCAACGCAGGCCGTGGCGACAAGCGAGGAAGGCTCGGCCGAGTTTGGATATGTAATTGTGCAACCCGGTGGGTCGCTTTGGAATGTGGCGGCTGCGCTCGATCCAAGCGCAGATCCGCGCGATGTGGTCGCCGAGATTGTTCGGCTGAATCAGCTCGGTGGCTCGGGCGTGCAAGCCGGGCAGCCTCTCGCGGTTCCGCTGCGGTATTCGGAGGCTGACGGCGTGGTCAGCGCGGCAGAGTTGGGTATCGATCCGTAGTTTGCACAGTTCTGGAAGTGTGCGATGACATCGGGCTAGTCATCGAGTTCTAGACTGTTGGGGTGACCAGTCTGAGAGATCTCCCGCTCCGCCAGAACCTCGTGGGGAAGACGCCGTACGGCGCACCTCAAGATCCTGTCGCGGTCAGCCTCAACGTCAATGAGAACACTCACCCGTTGCCCGAAACGGTCATCTCAGAGATTATTGCAGAGCTGAGCCGGGCAGTTCGCGGCGTCAATCGCTACCCCGACCGTGACTTTTTGCAGCTCCGGGGGGCACTCGCAGGGTACCTCGGCCATGGGTTGACGGCGCCGCAGCTGTGGGCGGCGAACGGGTCGAATGAGGTGCTGCAGCAAATATTGCAGGCGTTCGGTGGGCCTGGGCGAAGCGTCTTGAGTTTCACCCCCACATATTCGATGTATCCGTTACTTGCTGACAGCACAGACACTGCGTGGGTGCCGATTGCCCGTCCAGCCGACTACTCGCTCGAGCCAGAATTCGTCGCGGAGGCACTCCGTGCGCACGCTCCGAGCATCGCAATACTGTGTGGTCCAAACAATCCGACCGGTACCCCCTTGGAGCTCGATACCGTCGAGGCTGCATACGATGCCTTTGACGGAATACTCGTCGTTGACGAGGCCTATCACGAGTTCGACGCTGAGCGCGAGAGTGCGGTGAAGTTACTTCCGGGTCGTCCGCGTCTTCTTGTATCGCGCACAATGAGCAAAGCGTTCGCCTTCGCGGGGGTGCGGCTCGGATACCTCGCGGCTGACCCGGCCGTGGTAGACGCTCTGAAACTGGTGCGCTTGCCATATCACTTGTCGGCCCTGACCCAGGCGGCGGCTGTTGCGGCCATCAGGCACGCGAGCGAGATGCTTGCAACGGTGTCAGACATACGGGTGCAGCGCGACCGCCTCGCCAAGGCACTGAGCGAGCTCGGGTATCTGGTGCACCCGTCTGGCGCAAACTTCCTCCTCGTGGGGGGCTTCGCAGACCCTACGGCGACATTCACCGCATTGCTCGCCCAAGGCATATTGATTCGAGATCTCGGTATTCCGGGTCATCTTCGTATGACCGCGGGTACCGAGGAAGAAACGACTGCGCTCATCACTGCGCTCACCGCGCTCACTTCCGCCGAGCGATAGGCTGGACCTCATGAACGCAACCCCCCGCATCGCCTCCCTTGAGCGTCATACGAGCGAGTCGCAGATCAGTGTGCAGGTGAACCTCGATGGCTCCGGCGAGGCAGATGTCGAAACCGGGGTGCCGTTCTTCGATCATATGCTGACGGCTTTTGCTCGACACTCCCTCACCGATCTCACGGTACGTGCGATCGGTGACATCCACATCGACATTCATCACACGGTGGAGGACACCGGAATCCTACTTGGACAGGCCCTCCTGGAGGCTCTCGGCGATAAGTCGGGTATTTCCCGCTACGGCGATGCACTGGTGCCCCTCGATGAGGCACTTGCGCAGGCCGTTGTCGATATTTCTGGCCGGCCCTACCTGGTGCACTCCGGCGAGCCCAGCGGCTTTGAGTTTCACCTGATCGGCGGTCATTTCACCGGCAGCATGGTGCGCCACTTTTTTGAAGCGCTCATTCTCAATGCTCGGTTCACGTGCCACCTCCGCCTGGTCGAGGGGCGCGATCCACATCACATCGCCGAGGCCGAATTCAAGGCCTTTGCGCGTGCGTTCCGTCAGGCGAAGGCGCGTGATCCATTGGTCGCGGGGGTGCCTTCAACGAAGGGTGCGCTGTGACCCGCAAGACTGTGGCGGTGCTCGACTATGGCTCGGGTAACGTGCACTCAGCTGTGAAGGCGCTCGAGCGGGCCGGTGCAGAGGTCACTCTCACACGCAACCCTGAACTTGTGATGCAGGCCGATGGTCTGGTGGTGCCGGGCGTGGGGGCGTTCGATGCTGTGATGCACGCACTCACCGCAGTCAGGGGTGACGAGCTGATCGACCGGAGGCTGTCCGGGGGGCGGCCGGTCTTGGGTATCTGTGTCGGAGAGCAGGTAATGTTCTCCTGCGGTGTCGAACGCGGGAGAGAGACCGAGGGGCTCGGGCAGTGGCCGGGCACGGTTCACCAGCTACACGCAGACCGACTGCCGCACATGGGCTGGAACACGGTCCAGGCCGCCGAGGGCTCTGTGTTGTTCCATGGCATCGAACACGAGCGTTTCTACTTTGTGCACAGCTACGCCGCGACGGAGTGGACGATCGAGGGGCGCACCCCGTCAACTAAGCCGCGGGTCACTTGGGCCGAGCACGGCGAACGCTTTATTGCCGCAGTTGAAAACGGCCCTCTGTGTGCCACACAATTTCACCCTGAAAAATCAGGCGAGGCAGGCATTCGACTGCTTCGCAACTGGATCGATTCGCTCTAACCTCAGTGAAGGAACACGATGACCGAGCTCAATAACAGTCCGAAGCTTGAACTCCTCCCCGCGGTCGACGTGGCCGATGGAAAAGCGGTACGCCTCACGCAGGGCGAAGCGGGCACCGAAACAAACTATGGGAGCCCCGTTGACGCGGCTCTCGACTGGATCGAGCAGGGCGCCGAGTGGATCCACCTGGTTGATCTTGACGCGGCGTTTGGGCGTGGGAATAACGCTGCGATCTTGCGTAAGGTGATTAAGCACTCGAAAACGGTCAAGGTCGAACTTTCCGGCGGAATTCGAGACGACGCGAGCCTTGAAGCAGCACTCGAGCTCGGCGCCAAGCGCGTGAATCTCGGTACCGCAGCCCTCGAGAACCCTGAATGGACACGGGCGGTCATATGCCGGTACGGCGAGCGAATTGCTGTCGGCCTTGACGTTCGGGGAGAGACCCTCGCGGCGCGCGGTTGGACTGAAGAAGGCGGCAACCTCTGGGAAGTGCTTGACCGGCTTGAAGAGGCGGGATGCCCGCGCTATGTCGTAACCGACGTAACGAAAGACGGCACGCTACGCGGGCCAAATGTGGAGCTCCTGCAAAAGGTTGTAGCCCGCACCGATCGCCCTGTCGTGGCATCAGGTGGGGTGTCGAGCCTGGATGACCTAGCAACTTTGCGCGAGCTGGTGCCGCAGGGCATCGAAGGAGCCATTGTGGGCAAGGCCCTCTACGCGGGCGCATTCACCCTCGCTGCGGCGCTCGACGTAGCTGGTCGCTAGCCGACGCCATGGCCATCAAGCGGCTTCCCTCGACGGGGGATGCGCCCCGTTCGACGGGGGTCCCCGCCAGCCTCGTGCCAGGAGGCGAGAGCGATTCGGCCGGGTTCCCCTGGCAAGGAAGAACATTCGACCACCATGCATCAGCGTTCGAGGGTGATGACGGTGAGACGCCAGTCCCGTTCTCGCTCGCGGTCGACGCGCTTCGCTCTGCCGCGACGGCACGCGATCTGAGGGCCCTCGCCGACGCGTCAGCACACGCACTACTTCAGCTCTCCGGCAGCCGGGTGCTCATTCCTTTGCTCGCTGAAGCCGGCGAGATTGGAGTAACTCCGGACGGCCGGACCGTCGAGAAAACGCAAGAGCTTTCGATCGTGACGGTTGCTGGCCCGGACGGGCGGCGTGTCATGCCAGTCTTCAGTTCGGTGCGCGCGATGGGGGCTTGGAATCCAACGGCCCGTCCGATCCCGGTGCCCGGCCCGCAGGTTGCGCTGGCCGCAGCTCAGGAGGAGACTGACCTGATCATTGTGGATCCCGGAACCGTTGAGCGCGAGTTCGGGGTGCGCCGCACCGCGCTCGAGGCGCTCGCGCTCGGGCAACACCTGGTACCAGCATGGGCAGACCCGGGAGTGCGCGAATCGTTCGAGATCTCAGTTGCTGACGACCTCCGTGTGCGTGCGCTCGAGATACGTCCGGGCGATCCCGAGTGCAGGCTTCTTGCCCCCGAAGTTGAAGTGGTGCTTCATCTTGCGCCAGGGCTTGATCGTGAGGCACTTGACGAGCTCATCGACCGTGCACAGCGCAGGTGGGCCTCCAGTGCCGTCATCGCCGCGCGCGTCGACTCGCTCAGGGTGCTGCCGAGAGCGCACGCCTAGAAGAAATTGATCAGCAGTACGTACACACCTGTGCCAACGAAAATACTCACCAGGGCCCGACGCCCAGCGAAGAGATGCACGAGAATGGTGACCACAGCGGCGGCTGCCACACTCCAGAACTTCTCGGGACGTGCTGCAATTTCTCCCTGCACTACCACCACCGCGAGAATCAGCAGAATGCCCACCGGCATCCACTGACCGAGCTTCTGCACAAACTTCGATTTCCGTAGTGGCTTGAGAATGGCAAACGGGACGGCGCGCAGGAGCAGGGTGATGAGGCCACTCAGGGCGACCGCAGCGAGCATGTACCAGAATTCAGGCATTGGTGCCCTCGCTCTCGGTTCGATGCCGGCGAGTCCACGCGTAGCGCAGGCTGAGGAGCGCACTGAAAATGATCAGAGACGCGAGTAGTTCAGCTCCGGGCACCGCGAATATCGCGACGGTCACTGAGAGGCCAGCGAGCACTACTGAGGGAACTTCGCGCCGCGACCGTGCTGCGTCAAGTGTCATAACGATGAACAGTGCACATAATGCGAACTCGAACCCTTCGATGGGCTCTGGAAGCAGCGAAGCCAACGCCACCCCTACGAGCCCACCGCCCACCCAGTAGGCCTGCATGAACAACTGACCCGCGACCATACGCCGCGATGAGTTCTGCTCCCGCGGGAGAAGAACGTAGGTCGCGTAGGCCTCGTCGATCATGGCGTACACCGAGTAGGCCCGGGCCAGGCCGGGTCGAGCGACGGTGACCGGAAACGAGAGGGGATAAAACACGTGACGGAAGTTCACGGCAAGCACTGCCGCCGCGATCGTGACGAGTGGCAGGCTCGCCGCGATCATGCTCACGAGGAGCAATTCGACGGATCCGGCAAAGACGCCAATCGAGAGTGCTGGCGCGAGCCACCAGGGCAAGCCGGCTTGAATGACGAGCACGCCGAGGGCGATGCCGAGCGGGAAGATGCCGAGCCCGACTCCGAGAGAGTCGAGAAAGCCCGCGCGCACCTGCGCGGTAGGTGCAGGGCCTACGTCGTTCTCTGGTTGCGATGACCCGTGAGGCATCGCTTTAGCCTAGACCAGCGGCATGATTGATTAGATCACCGAACCGGTCCACTTTTCGCCGGGGCCCGCACCTGGGGCATCGGGGAACGTTGATGCTTCGCGGAAGGCAAGCTGAACCGAGCGCAGTCCGTCGCGCAAGCTCCTCGCGTGCATGTCGCTGATCTCCGGCGCGGCAGCGGTGATCAGCCCTGCGAGCGCGTTGATGAGCTTGCGTGCCTCATCGAGATCAGTCTGGTTCTCTGGATCGTCGGCGAGACCGCATTTGACCGCTGCCGCACTGAGCAGGTGCACGGCCGCGGTCGTGATGACCTCGACGGCCCCGACATCCGCAATGTCGCGAGCCGCCTGCTGCGCGTCGATCGGCTGTTCTTCTGCGGCGGAAAGGTTGTGTTCACTCATGCTGTCCTCTTCTGAAACGCAGGTCCGAATCGCTCCGGTTGGCTGAAAGGCGCGGTTCTGCTAGAATTCTTGAGGTTCCCGGCATTTTGCCCGGAACTCGCAAGTGGAGTTACTCCCACCCGCCACCGAAATACAGGTTATCGGGTTGTTGACACCCCGTCGTACACGACAGCAGAAAAGGGTGTTGGAAAGCGCGTGCGCGATCCACTATCTCACCTTGCGAATGCCCCAATCCGGGGCGAGTTCAGCACACGAGATCAGAGGAGCCGGCGATCAGCGATCCCCGTACGAATGACAAAATCCGCGTCCCCGAGGTGCGACTGGTAGGGCCCAGTGGCGAACAGGTCGGTGTCGTGTCGATCGAGCATGCACTGCGCCTCGCGGCGGATGCTGATCTCGATCTCGTCGAGGTTGCCCCCAACTCGAAGCCGCCCGTTGCCAAGATTATGGACTTCGGGAAATTCAAGTACGAGGCTGCGCAGAAGGCAAAAGAAGCTCGTCGTAACCAGGCAAACACCGTGCTGAAAGAAGTTCGGTTTCGTCTGAAAATTGACACTCATGACTATGAGACCAAGACCAAGCGTGCGATCGGGTTCCTGGCGCAGGGTGACAAAGTCAAAGCCATGATCTTGTTCCGTGGTCGCGAGCAGTCGCGCCCTGAGCAGGGCGTACGACTGTTGCAGAAGTTCGCGGAAGACATCGTAGAGTTTGGCACGGTCGAAAGCAGTCCGCGCCTTGACGGTCGCAACATGGTGATGGTTATCGCCCCGCTGAAGAATAAGAGCGATGCAAAAGCTGAGCAGAACGCTCGTCGAGCGGAGGAGAAGGCGACTCGCAAGGCCGCCGAGAACTCCGACGCCGCCGAATCAGAATCGGCGAACTAGACCAACGGCCCCCGCGGTCGTGACCCACGTTGTCGCCGAGGCGGCGCACCACAACAAGGAGAAATGATGCCCAAGCAGAAGACCCACTCCGGGGCCAAGAAGCGCTTCAAGGTGACCGGCACCGGCAAGCTCATGAAGCAGCAGGCAGGCATGCGTCACAACCTCGAGGTGAAGTCCTCGAAGCGTAAGCGTCGCCTGAACGCCGACCAGGTGCTCTCGCCCGGTGATGTGAAGCAGGCTAAGAAGCTGCTCGTTCGCTAGGCACCCGGTTTACCCACGTATTTTTAAGGAAGATCTGAAATGGCAAGAGTCAAGCGGGCGGTAAATGCCCACAAAAAGCGTCGCGTAATTCTTGAGCGCGCCGAGGGTTACCGCGGTCAGCGTTCACGTCTGTACCGTAAGGCAAAAGAGCAGGTCACGCACTCGCTCGTTTACGCATACAACGACCGGCGCAAGCGCAAGGGCGATTTCCGTCGCCTGTGGATCCAGCGCATCAATGCGGGGGCGCGGGCCAACGGCCTGACCTACAACCGCCTCATCCAGGGCTTGGGCCTGGCGGGTGTTGAGGTGGATCGCCGGATGCTCTCCGAGCTGGCTACCAACGAGCCCACCGCGTTTGCGGCGCTCGTTGAGGTTGCGAAGAAGGCTCTTCCCGAGGATACTTCCGCGCCGAAGGCTGCTGCATAAGTCGTCTCGCGGGCAAACGGGTCTCGTCGCTTCAGCGGCGGGGCCCGTTTCCGTTTTGCCCAGCTAGGCTGGTTTGGTGATCGAAAATCCGAAGGCTCCCCGAGTACGCAAAATTGCAGCCCTTGCGCGGAAGAAGGATCGCCTGCTCGCCGGCTTCTTTCTCGTTGAAGGGCCACAAGCGGTGCGCGAGCTTCTCATTCACCGCCCCGAGCTGGCCGACACCGTCTTTGCCACCATGGGAAACGATTCCTGGCAGCACGAGATGGAGCGGTTGGCTGATGCCGCGGGAGTCCCGATCGAGCGAGTGACAGACTCGGTGCTTGCTGCGATGGCTGAGACGGTGCATCCCCAGGGGGTGGTGGCCGTTGCGCAAATTGAAGAGGTTTCCCTGGCCCAAGCTCTCGCCGGAGCTAAGCTTGTCGCGATCATGCATGAGGTGCGCGATCCGGGCAATGCCGGCACGGTACTCCGCGCCGCAGACGCAGCGGGGGCCGATGCCGTGATCTTCGCCGGAGACTGCATTGATCCGTGGCACCCCAAGGTCGTTCGATCAACTACAGGATCACTGTTTCACTTGCCGGTTGCGACCGCTGCGACCCTCGCGGATGCGGTCGATGCTGCGCGCACGGCGGGACTCAGCGTGCTCGCGGCGGATGTACGGGGCGACGACCTGATGAGCGCGGATGCGGCACTCACGGGCCCCGTTGCCTGGGTGTTTGGCAACGAGGCCCGCGGGCTCAGCGACGCGGAGAGGGATCTCACGGACCGGTCGCTGCGTCTCCCAATTTTCGGAAAGGCCGAGTCGCTGAACCTCGCTACTGCCGCCTCAGTCTGCCTCTACACAACGGCATTCGCGCAGCGCTCCTAAGCGAGAAGCGATTGTGCAAGGGTTCCGCCCGGTCGAAACCCGGGCAGGATCGCGAACACCGCAGACCCCGTGTGCGTGATCCACTCGTTTAACATGTCGACCTCGTCGAGCCGCTGCTGGATAGGGACGAATTGCCGCAGCGGGTCTCGCTGGTAGCACGCAAAGAGCAGTCCCGCTTCGTCACCGTCGGTGTAATTCACCGCACGCCGGAACACGCGCTCGGACGGATCCACTGAGTGCGCGCGGCGGACGTGCGCGGCGCTGGGAATCACCGTGAAGCCGAGCGCATCTTTGGCTTCGAAGTCGACGGGGGTGTGCTCGTCGCCACCGGTGAGTGGGGCACCGTCAGAGAGCCTCCTGCCGACGCTCTGCTCACGGCCTGGGCGGTCAACCTGATCCCAGGTGTCGAGCTCCATGCGAATCCGCCGCAGCACAAATGCGCTCCCGCCGGCGAGCCATCCGGCTTCTGAGCCCAGCCATACGAGCGAGTCGAAATCATTGTCCTCCGATGACGGATTCACGGTGCCGTCGACCTGCCCCATGAGGTTGCGCATAGTGGTGCCGTCACTCTCTGCTCCGCGAGCCTGCCGAAAACCCTGCTGTGACCACAGTGGATCCGCGAAACTGCCCAGGTCTCGATCGAGCATGCGAGCGGCGTGTGCAATCGGGAGAAGATCGTCTGACTGCAGAATGAGGAGCAGATCGCCTCCGTTAAACCGCTCGTCGAGTTGATCACGACTGAAGGCGGGAAGCGGTGCCAGCCATTCAGGTCGTCTCGTTGGGTCCACGCGCTCGACTAAGCCGGGGCCGACCCCGACGGTGATCGTAAGTCGTGCCGGTCGGGCCGCGAGCTCGGGTTCAGGATCTGCGAGGGGTCCTGTCCCTGCGGTTAGACCTTCGATGTCGCCGGTGAGAATACGAAACATACGTGTGAGCGCCGCCGCGTCTGTCTCGGGGAGCAGCCGGTATGACACGAACCTGGTGTGAGCGGCCGGGACCGATGCGATTCCTGCCTGGTGGTCGCCGTGACAGGGCAGGCTCTCTCCGCCAAAGCCCCACAAGTCTCCACCAGGGCCAGCTGCTCGAACGGACTCCTCGCCCGCGGCATCGGCTACCGCCACCGGATCTGTGCGCAGCGCCGGAATGCCGAGGGCAGCCCCGGCTCCGAGCACGGCACCGAGACCGAGGCCTGCCGCGCCCCCGGTGAGGAGGGCGCGGCGGCCGATGTGCGGCGACCGTTCGGCGTCGGGGCCAGAAAGGCCTAGGCGCTTCCGGTTCTGCGCATCGTGACTAGTGTGCGGCATGCTCGGTATCGCTCATGCCGTGTGAGTCTTCGGCGGACTCGGAGTGTTCGCCGTGACCGGCAGAGTATTCCTCATTAGCCCCGCCGTATTCCTTCACGAGGGCGGTGAGCGTGACGCTGGAGCCGTCGTCAAATGTCAGGGTGACCTCGACATCTTCGCCAGCGAGCAGGGGCGCTGGCATCTGCATGAGCATGATGTGATTGCCCCCGGGCATCAGTTCGAGCGTGCCGCCAGCGGGTACCACTACGTCACCCTGAATCTCTTGCATTACGCCGTCGGCGGTTACCTCATGTAACTCGACCATTCCGGCTGCGGGGCTCACGACACCGGTGATAACCAGGTCAGTCTCACCGAGGTTGGTGAGGGTGCCGAACAAGCCGGTCATTCCCTCCCCAGCCTTGGCCCAGCCATCGACAAGGGTGACGCTCTGCTCGCTCGCCGAGGCTGCCTCGGACGTGGTTGCGACCTCTGCTGCCGGGGTTGCGCCGGTAGCGCAGCCTGTCAGTAGTGGCGCCGCGATCAGGAGCGCTGCGGTGCTTGAAAATACAAAAAACTTACGCATGTTGAACAACCTTTATTTTGTCAGTGTCAGTCTGTTGTGGGGGCGGATCCGGGTGTGTGCCCGTCGTCCCCGAATGTCTGTGCCCGCCTCCGGGAACCAATAATGAGTGCTCCTCCAAGTGCAGCAACTACACCGGCCACGCCTACAGCCACGAGTACCCACACCCAGGGCCCGGTGAAGGTGGTACTCGTCTCGGCCGTGTCACCACCGCTATTCTCACCAAGTTGGGTGGTGACTTCAGGAGCCGATTGGTCGTCACTCCCGCCTGCTTGGGATCCGGCTTCGGCCAGCGCGATCGTGCCGCTACCGTCTTGTGCCACGGTGAGTGTGAGCGCCCCGGAGATCGGGTGACCGTCACTCGAAACGACCCGCCATGCGATTGCTACATTTCCCGCGGTTGTCGGTGTCTGCAGCGCCTGCGTGACCGTGCGTCCGTCGACAACCGGTGGCCCGTCGAGGGCATCGGTCCCCTCGGCATCGGTCGCGATGAACTCCGCTCCGACATCCAGGATCTCGTTGTTGAACTGCAGAGAAAACCCTTGAACCTCGCCGGTTCCTTCGTCTGAGACCACATCGAATCCCACCAGCTCATCGTGTGCGAGGGCTGGAGCTGCAGAACCAAAGGTCAGCGCTACTAGGGCGAATCCGGCCGCGGCAATCGCGGCGATCCTCGACCGGGTCGGGGTGGTCTTTTGGGGTGATGCCGTGCGCGCGGGAACGCGCGCGAGTGTGAACGCTCTCATGATGTACTCTCTCCCGGTTACCGGGGTTGGCGAATAACCGCCGCGAGAGGCGACGGTCAGGAGGCGGGAGCGAGGCGAACCGGAGGCCCGCGATGACTAATCGCCGAGAGCGAGACGAGGCAGTCTCGGCGGGTGTGGTCGCGCGAGACCCAACCGCGTGGTGCCGGAAGCGATAGGGGCGAGACCGGCAGGTGGAGGGCTGTGGGCAGCAGTCGAGCGAGCAAGGTGCCGAGCCCCAGAATTGCGCGCTCGCCGCTCGCAAGCAGTGCGATGGTCGCGATCGCGGCGAGCGCGTGCGCGATCCACATCGTCCATCCGGCGGCACCGGCCTCTGTGAGGGCCGGCACGAAGCTCGTCGCGCCCAGTTGATGCACGTGGCCGGAGGCTTCTGGGGAGGCGGTTGCCGCGGATCCAGTCGCGACACCGAGCCCCGCGAACGACCAGTGATAGATAAACTGGCTCGCCGAAACCCCGAGCGATACCCGCCATACGGAAGCGACGCGCCCGGCTAGCGCCACGCAGAGTGGGAGTGCAAGCACGGCCGTGGCCACGAGTGCAAGGAGCGTTACCTGGCCCCCTGCGAGTGCGTGTGAGGCCGCTGCGAGAAGAGTCGCGGCAAACGCACCGAGCGCGCCCCGCGCGGTTCGTGCCGCGCGGCTCTGGTTCTCGCGCGTTTGCGCGGTGAGATCACGGGCCACCCCTCAAGTCTACGCCGGGTAAGATTGGCAAACGTGTCAGAGACCAACCCCATTACCCAGGACGCGGCCGACGCCGCGGTTCACGCCGCGCTCGCCGCCTTCGCCGCAGCCACGACTGTCGCCGAACTCAAGCAGGCCCGCACCGAACACGCTGGCGAGTCCTCCGCACTTGCCGCACTCAATGCGCAAATGCGAGCAGTGCCCAAGGAAGAGAAGGCAGCTACGGGCAAGCTCATGGGCCAGGCCCGCGCCCGCGTTGAGGGCGCCTTCTCGGCCCGAGAGGTCGAGCTGGCTGCGGCAGAGGCCGCCGCTCGCTTAGTCGCCGAGACGGTCGATGTTACCGAGGCACCGACTCGCCGGCGCAGTGGAACGCGACACCCCCTTGCCCAGCTGCAAGACGAGATATCAGAGGTCTTCGTGGGCATGGGCTGGGAGGTGGCGGAGGGTCCCGAACTCGAACATGAGTGGTTCAACTTTGATGCGCTCGGGTTTGACCCGGACCATCCGGCGCGCGCGATGCAAGACACATTCTTCGTCGAGCCCGCCGAGCGGCACCTGCTGCTTCGCACCCACACTTCGCCTGTGCAGGTGCGCTCGCTGCTCAGCCGCGAGCTTCCGCTGTATGTCATCGCCCCCGGCCGTGTCTATCGCACTGACGAACTCGACGCTACCCACACCCCGGTCTTTCATCAGGTTGAAGGCATCGCCATCGATCGTGGTCTCACCATGGCTCATCTGCGCGGCACGCTCGAGCACTTCGCCCGTCAGATGTTTGGGGAGGAAGCGAAAATTCGCCTTCGGCCGAACTTCTTTCCCTTCACCGAGCCCTCTGCAGAGATGGACGTGTGGCAGCCCAACGCGAAGGGCGGAGCACGCTGGGTCGAGTGGGGAGGCTGTGGCATGGTCGATCCGAACGAGCTTCTCGCCGCGGGCATCGATCCTGACCAGTACCAGGGCTTCGCCTTCGGCATGGGCATAGAACGAACCCTGCAGTTCCGGCATGACATCAACGACATGCGCGACATGGTTGAAGGCGATGTGCGCTTCAACACTCAATTCGGAGGCTTGGTCTAATGCGTATTCCGCTCTCATGGCTCGGTGAACACGTCACCCTGCCCACAGACACCACGCCCGAGCAGGTGCACGCTGATCTCGTGCGTGTCGGTTTCGAAGAGGAGTCGATCCGTCGTTTCGAAACCACCGGGCCGGTGGTCGTGGGCCAGGTCATTTCTCGCGAGCCTGAGCCGCAGTCAAACGGAAAGACCATCAACTGGTGCCAGGTGCGTGTTGCGCCCGAGGGCCAGCGGGCGGCTGACGGCGGCGAAGACGTGCGCGGCATTGTGTGCGGTGCCCATAATTTCGAGGCGGGCGACAAGGTTGTCGTGACCTTGCCGGGTGCCGTGCTGCCTGGCGACTTCCGCATCGCTGCGCGCAAAACCTACGGCCACGTGAGCGACGGGATGATCGCCTCTGCGAAGGAGCTCGCGCTGGGCGAAGATTCCGAGGGCATCATCGTGCTCTCGCGACTGGGGCTCGATCCCGAAGTCGGCGCAGACGCACTCGCGCTGCTCGGCATGCGCGACACCGCAGTTGAGATTAACGTCACCCCGGACCGGGGGTACGCGTTCTCGATTCGAGGTGTCGCCCGAGAATACTCGCACGCGACAGGAGCAGAGTTTCGCGATCCCGCGCTTGGCCTCTCGATCGAGCGTGGATCGGGATTCCCGATCGTGCTCGACGACCAGGCCCCGATCCGCGGGCGGAAGGGCGCGACCGGTTTCATCGCTCGGGTGGTGCGAGGGGTTGACCCCACGCGCCCGACACCGCCGTGGATGGTGTCGCGTCTGCAACTCGCGGGGATCCGCTCGCTCGCTCTCGAGATTGACATCTCGAACTACGTGATGCTCGAATTCGGGCAGCCCCTGCACGCCTACGATCTGACGAAGCTCACGGGCGGTATCACCGTGCGCCGCGCCGAACCGGGGGAGACCCTGGTCACGCTTGACGGGCAGGAACGAAAGCTACACCCGGAGGATCTTCTCATCACCGACGAGTCAGGGCCGATTGGTTTGGCCGGGGTGATGGGCGGTGAATCCACCAAGACCGACGACCGCACCACGGATGTACTGATTGAGGCGGCGACCTTCGACCCGGTGTCGATCGCGCGTACGCTGCGTCGGCACAAGCTGCCGAGCGAGGCCTCCAAGCGCTACGAGCGCGGCGTTGATCCGCTGGTGGCTCGTGCTGCGGCGCAGCGCATGGTTGACTTGCTGGTTGAACTCGGAGGCGGAACGGTCGACGCCCTCGGTGCCGAATTGGTGGCGCCGTTCGAGCCCACCGTCGTGCGACTGCCACTGGCGCGCGTCAACGGACTCCTGGGCACCGATATCTCAGATGAGGAGTCTCGGCGAGCGATCGAGATGATTGGCTGCGAGGTGATAGTCGAGGCGCATGATTCCGGCGATGTGCTCGTCGTGACGCACCCGAGCTGGCGAAGCGATCTGACGCGGCCCGCTGATCTCGTAGAAGAGGTGGTGCGAATCGTCGGGTACGACCGAATTCCCTCGGAACTCCCTGTGGCGCCAGCTGGGCGGGGTCTCACCCGTGCGCAGCGCCTGCGCCGCCGCGCCGCTGATGTGACGACCGCATTCGGATTCGACGAAGTGCAGAACTACCCGTTCGTCAGCCGCACTCAGCTGGAGAGCTTCGGCGCACCGAGTGAAGGCGACACGACGCAGGTGGCAGCGGTGAAGCTCGCGAACCCGCTCGACGGCGAAGCGCCGTTCTTGCGCCGGTCGTTGCTTCCCGGTCTGGTAACCGCAGCCCAGCGCAATGTGTCGCGTGGACTCACCGATCTCTCGTTGGTGGAATTCGGCTCGGTGTTCGAGCCTCCCGCCGCTGGTGCCTCGCTCGGTACCGACTCGGTGCCGCCGCTCGCCGAGCGACCGAGCGACGCGAGGTTGGCTGAGCTTGACGCTTCAATCCCGATCCAGCCGCTGCACGCGGCGGGCATCCTGCTGGGTGATGCTGTCGCGAAGCAGCCCGGACAACCCGCCCGAGACGCCGACTGGGCCGACGCGCTAGATGCCGCCCGAGTGGTGGCGGGAGCAGTGTCATGTGAGCTCGTCGTGCGCCAGGGCACCCACCGCGCCTTCCATCCAGGTCGCACGGCCGAACTCTGCGTTCTGGTCGACGGCGAACTGCGGTCAGTAGGTGTCGCGGGAGAACTTCTACCCGAGCTTTCCGCGGCGTTCCACCTCCCCGGGCGGGTTTCGGCATTCGAACTCGATCTGGGGCTGCTCATCGAAGTGGCGCCCCGCGAACCGCGGACTCGCCAACTGTCAACTTACCCGGCAGCCACGCAAGATCTCACGCTGCTCGCTGACCTCTCGATCCCCGCTGATGCGGTTCTCGCGACGGTTGTGGCGGGTGCCGGCGATTTGCTCGAACACGCCCGGATCGTCGATGACTATCGTGGGTCGGGGGTTCCTGAGGGCAAGCGTGCGCTGACATTCGCGTTGCGTTTCCGTGCAGAAGACCGCACGCTCAAAGCTGAGGAAGCGAGCGCGGCGAAGCTCGCTGGGGTCGCAATGGCTGAGCGCGCGTTCGGCGCGAAGCTGCGCGAGTAGGAGGCCAGCCGCTGAGGGTAGGTCGGGCCTCGTGCGCGGTCGTCACCCAAACACAAGATAGCTGCTTGAATAGAGGGTGAGAGCGCTTGCTGCGCACACATTCTGAAGGAGCAATTGGTGAAGTTCATCTCGACGCGCGGGGGCATGGACCCCGCGCCGTTCAGCGAAACTCTGATCGAGGGGCTAGCCCCAGACGGGGGTCTCACGGTTCCTGAACAGTTGCCAACTGTGAGTCTCCCTGAGATCGAATCTTGGCGAGACCTGAGCTACCCCGAGCTCGCGACAGAGGTTATCAGTCGTTTCGCGACCGATATACCTCGAACTGAGCTCGAGCGCATGTGCTCCACTGCTTATAGCTCTGAGAATTTCGTTTCAGCAGAGATCGTGCCACTCACACCTATTGGCGAGTCCATCACCCTGGTTGGCCTCTCAGAGGGTCCCACGCTCGCGTTCAAAGACATGGCGATGCAGTTTCTGGGTGAGGCGTTGGAGTTCGTGCTCGCGCAGCAGGATCGTACGCTAAATATCCTCGGTGCCACCTCGGGAGACACCGGATCCGCAGCGGAGTATGCGCTTCGCGGAAAAGATGGCGTCTCTGTGTTTATGCTGTCCCCGCAGGGCCGCATGAGTGCATTTCAGCGTGCGCAGATGTACTCACTCACCGATCCCAACATTCACAACATTGCGGTCGATGGAGTGTTTGATGACTGCCAGAACTTGGTGAAGGAGCTCTCGGGCGATCTCGAGTTCAAGCGTGCGCACCACCTGGGCACGGTGAACTCAATCAACCTCGGGAGAATCACCGCCCAAGTGGTCTATTACTTCTGGGCGTGGCTACGCGCGACCGATGCACTCGACGCGAGCGCGCGACGCACCCAGCAGGTCTCGGTCACCGTCCCCTCAGGGAATTTCGGGAACATTCTCTCGGGCCATTTCGCGCGGAGAATGGGCGTTCCTATTAGACGCCTCGTGCTCGCTGCAAATGAGAACAATGTGCTCGACGACTTCTTTCGCACCGGTATTTATCGGCCACGCAGCGCGGCGCAGACGCATGCCACGTCAAGTCCCTCTATGGACATTTCAAAAGCTTCAAACCTGGAGCGATTCATCTTCGACCTCATCGGAGGTGACGGGGCGACGCTCGCCGGCTTGTGGAGCCGACTCGCCACCGATGGCTACTTCGATTTGAGCGCTGAACTGGACCGCTTTGTAGACGAGTTTGGGATTGTTAGCGGCACGAGCACGCACGCGGACCGCGTGGCGACCATCCGATCGGTGCACGACGAAACCGGTGTCACCATCGATCCACACACCGCTGATGGTGTGAAGGTTGCGCGGGAGTATGTTGAGCCTGGAATACCCATGTTGGTCCTCGAAACCGCAAAGCCGACGAAGTTTCCTGACATTGTCGAGGAAGCGATCGGCGAAAGGCCCGCGTTGCCGCAACACCTGGGCGGTCTGCTGGATTTGCCACAGTATGTGACAGAGATGCCCGACAACGCAGCCGAGCTGCGCGCATTTATCTCGGAGCGCGCGCTACTCTAGGGCTTCGCATCAACGGAGGGAAGAAGCATGTTCGGAAGTCGGAAACGAGGGACAGGTTCCGCCGTCAGCGCGCGGCGGACGCCGCCTCAGTCACCGGTTGCCTTGGCCGAGCATGGTGGCGGGGGGATCCCTGTCCGGGGAGCGTGGCGCGACGGGCTGGGGCTCCTGGCCACACGTTCCTTGCAGATCATCATTGTGGTGCTGCTCCTCGCGGGTCTGATCTGGGGGCTTCGAATCCTCAGCACCGTGGTGATCCCAATTCTGATCGCCCTCATTCTCGCGAGCACGTTCTGGCCTGCAACGCAGTGGCTGCGTAAGCACAAGCTTCCCGGCGCGCTGATCGCCGCCATAGAGCTCCTCGCTATTGTGCTGCTTCTGTCGGGAGTAGCCTGGCTTATCACGTGGGCGGTGCGCGATCAGTGGGATGAACTCGCTTCACAGGCGCAGAGTGGCATTCAGGAATTGCTGGGCTGGATCAACACACTGCCGTTCGCGCCCAGTGGGGAGCAGCTCGACGAGTGGCAAGCTCAGATCGTGGACTTCGTGACGACGGCCGACTTCGGCTCCGGAGCGGTGGCCGGCGTGGGAGCAGTTGCGAGTTTTGTTACCGGTTTGGTCCTTATGGTGGTCGTACTGTTCTTCTTCTTGAAAGATGGGCCAGCGATCTGGCGCTTCGCTCTGCGCCCGTTCGAAGGTCGAGCTCTCGCGCGCGCGGAGCGTATTGGCCAGAAGACGGTGGATACGCTGGGTTCCTACATTCGCGGCACCGCGAGTGTCGCCCTGATCGATGCGATTGGCATTGGCATCGGCCTGGTAATTCTGCAGGTGCCGCTCGCGCTCCCGCTTTCGGTTCTCGTCTTTCTGCTTTCGTTCATTCCGCTGGTAGGCGCGACTGTAGCCGGAATCCTCGCGGCACTAGTCGCACTGGTCGCTAACGGCCCTCTGAGTGCTGTGCTCGTTATCGGTGTGGTCGTTCTCGTGAACCAGCTTGAGGGCAATTTCTTGCAGCCCATTCTCATGGGTCGCGCCCTGCGGCTCTACCCGCTAGTTATTCTGCTCGCCCTTACCGTGGGTACAGTGCTCTCGGGGATTCTCGGAGCGGTGCTCGCCGTCCCTCTGGCTGCCGTTGGATGGGGCATCATTCAGGTTTGGGATGGTCCAGATCTGCCTGCGAAGTGGTTCCGAAAACAGTCACCCTATTCAGAAAAGAGCATCTCGTGATTCGTTTCCTGCTCGGGGTCGCCACGAACCTCGTACTATCCGCGTTGGCCCTACTGATCGCTGGTTGGCTACTCCCTGATGTCACACTGCGGCTCGGCGGGTTTTTCGTGGCGGTCGCGATCTTCACCGTCGCCCAGTCGATTCTTGGCCCGTTCGTGTTCAACATGGCACGAAAGTACGCGTCGGCATTGCTCGGCGGGGTGGGCCTAGTGTCCACCTTCCTGGCGCTCTGGGTCGCAACACTCTTTTCCGGTGGTATTCAGATCAGCGGAACGAGCTGGGTGCTCGCTCCATTAATTGTGTGGATCATCACTGCGCTCGGCGGCTGGATTATCTTGGGTATCGTTGTGGAGCGCTACCTGAAGAAGCGCGAGAGGATGAAGCTCGTTCGTCGCGCAACCAAATAGGCACGATTCGCACGTGTGAGCCACGCATGGGGCCTACGCTCTGAGATACGGCGTTATTCCAACGATCGGGTAGCGTTAAGGCCATGCGCGGCGTGGAGCTGCATCGACGCGTGAAAAGGAGGTGGCGGTGCACCTGAAGAGTCTGACCCTGCGAGGGTTCAAGTCGTTCGCTCAGCCCACCACTTTTCAGTTCGAGCCCGGTGTCACCGCAATCGTCGGTCCCAATGGCTCGGGCAAATCGAATGTTGTTGACGCTCTTGCGTGGGTGATGGGGGAGCAGGGCGCAAAGACACTCCGCGGCGGGAAGATGGAAGACGTCATCTTTGCCGGGACTTCCACGAGAGGTCCGCTGGGGCGGGCTGAAGTGAAGCTCACGATCGATAACTCGGATGGTGCGCTTCCCATTGAGTATTCCGAAGTCACCATCAGTCGTACGCTCTTTCGGAACGGGGCGAGCGAGTATGCGATCAACGGCGAAGGATGCCGACTCCTCGACGTACAAGAACTTCTCAGCGATTCTGGCCTGGGGCGAGAAATGCACGTGATCGTCGGGCAAGGCCAGCTCGATGCTGTACTTCGGGCAACACCCGACGATCGACGTGGCTTCATCGAAGAGGCCGCCGGTATTTTGAAGCACCGCAGGCGGAAGGAACGCACCCTGCGTAAGCTCGACGCGATGGAGACGAATCTCACGCGTCTGAACGATCTTGCGGGCGAGATCCGCCGTCAACTGAAGCCACTCGGCCGCCAAGCCGAGGTTGCACGAGCGGCTCAGGGGATTGCCGCTGAGGTTCGCGATGCCAAAGCGCGCCTCCTTGCCGACGATGTCGCTCGACTGCGAGCGGAACTTGACGAGCTGGCCCAGGATGAGGCGGAGCAGCACTCACAACGGATTGTGTTGCAAGAGCAGCTGGAACAGAAGCAGCTGCGCATTCAGCGACTCGAGCTGGACCAGCACAGTGACGAACTCGATGCTGCTCGGAGGGTCACCCTCGGGTTGGAATCGGCGCAGTCACGCCTGCGCGGGGTCTCTGCACAGGCGCAGCAGCGGCTCACTTTTCTCGCCACCCAAGCCGAACCGCCGGAGCAGCAGGGTCGACTCACCCGAGCGTCTCTTGAGGAAGCCAACGAGGAAGCAACTCTGTTGGCCAAAGCCCTCCCGGCGATCGAAATCGCGTGGCAGCACGCGGGTGACGCCACCGTGCGTGCCCAGCGTGCGCTCGACGCGGTCGATGAACACCTGGCGGCTCAGAGCGCGCTGGTTTCCAAGCACGATCTCGAGTTGTCGAAGCTTCGCGGGCAGGTCGAGACCGCCGAGCAGAAGCGGGCGACTGTCGCTCAAGAGGTTGCTAGGCGAGAGCTTGCCGTTGCGCAGGCGGACGAGCGGGCAGAGGCCGCTCGGGCGGAACTTGATGCATTCGAGGCGAACCTGAGCGATGTCGAGGCGCCGGAGAGCGACCTTGATGACGCCTACCGTATTGCGCAGGATGCGCAGGTTGAGGCGGAGCGCGAGCGCGACGAGGTTCGGGAGCGGCTCCATGATCTGGAGCGAGAACGGGCAGGACTCGATGCGCGCATCAGTGCGCTCGCGCGTTCACTCGATCAGCGGGACGCTTCCGGCGCACTCCTCACCCAGACGAGTCTGGGTCTGTCGGGCCGGGTGAGCGATCAGGTGCGGGTTGACGAAGGTTACGGCCCCGCGGTGGCGGCCGCCCTCGGGAGCTTTGCTGACGCGCTGCTCGCAGAAGACGCCCACATCGCAGCATCTGCGGTGGCAGCTGCGCACCACCAGGATCTCGGTCGCGTGGGGCTGGTTCTCGTGACCTCCGAGGCGGGTTTCGATCTTGAAGCCGCTGGACCCAGAGTGTCTGGTGCCGTGCGAGCGATCGATGTCACCCGCGCTCCCGACGGTGTGCTCGGGGTGTTGGCGCGCAGCTATATCGTCGAGGATTTGGACGCGGCCCGCGCGGCTGCAGTCCTCCTCCGTGGATCGTTGTCTGCCAGTGCGTACACCGTGGTCACGATGGCCGGCGACGTGCTCACCGAGCACACGCTCACCGGAGGGTCGGGTCTTGCGCCCTCTCGAATCGAGCTCAACGCCGACCGTGAGCAGGCTGAGCTGCGACGCACTGTCCTTGCGGGGGAAATCGAGGAGCTCAGTGCGCAGCTTGCCGATCTTCGCGATGTGGCGGGTCGTGCCAAGACGGAGGCTGAGCGAGCATTCGCCGACCTCCGGGCCGCAGACGCGCGGTTGGCGGCCGTCACGGAGCAACGCAATAGATTGACTGTGCGGGTCGAGGCCGGACAGGCTGAAGCAGAGCGAGCACGCCAGGCCTTACTGGCCGTCGCTGATAGTGTCGCTGACGCTCAGGCTGCGGTGGATCAGGCGACGCGCGCTCGAGAAGAAGCCGAAGCGAGGCCACGCCCGATCTTTGATGCCAGCGAGCGAGACGCACTCGCTGGGGAAGTCGGCCGCGCTCGAGAGGCCGAGGTCGAGCGTCGGCTCGAATTGGAGACTGCGAAAGAGCGTTCAAGAGCTGCGCGAGCGAGGCATCGGCAGCTTGCAGAGCAATTCGACGCTGAGCTCCACGCTGCTGAAGAAGCAGCACGGCGTGCCGTACTCCGATCCCGACAGGTCGCTCGTGCGGAGCGGGTGGCTGGCTTGCTGCCCGACATTCAGGCCTCGTGTGATCGGTCGCTTGCCGAGGCGCGATTGGCCCAGCACTCCGCCGAGCAGGAGCGTGCAAAGTACAGCCAAGAACTCACACTTCTTCGTTCAGAAGAAGCCGAACTGAGGCAGCGGCTCACAGCACTGACTGAACGCGTGCACGGTGCCGAACTCAAGAGCTATGAACGAAAACTTCAGATCTCTGCGCTACTCGAGCGTTCGGGGAGCGAACTAGGTCTCGTCGAAGAGGTCCTGATCGCTGAGTACGGCCCCGACCAGCCCATTCCCTCGCCTAGGGACCGTGATTGGCAGGCCGCTTCGCCTGAGTCTGAGCCACCCACGATTCCGTTCGTACGCGCGGAGCAAATGACGCGCTTGGCGCGGGCAGAAAAGCGACTCACCGAGTTGGGGCGCATCAACCCGCTCGCACTTGAGGAGTATGCCGCGCTCGAGCAGCGGCACGCTTTCTTGGCGGAACAGCTGAAAGACTTGGCGAAGACGCGGACCGATCTGTTGAAGATTATCGGCGAACTGGACGAAAAAATGCAGGGCATCTTCGCGGAGGCGTTCGTCGACACGCAGACAGCCTTCGCAGAGGTGTTTCCCGTGCTCTTCCCCGGGGGATCTGGCGAGATCTTCCTCACTCACCCCGATGACCTGCTCAGCACAGGGATCGAAATGAGTGTGCGACCGGCAGGGAAAAAGGTCGAACGGCTCTCTCTGCTGTCTGGTGGGGAGCGCTCGCTCGCGGCCGTCGCATGGTTGATCGCGATCTTCCACGCTCGGCCGAGCCCGTTCTACATCATGGATGAGGTAGAGGCGGCACTCGACGACGCCAACCTGGGCCGCCTCCTCCAGACCTTTGAAGGCCTGCGCAAAAATTCGCAACTTATCGTGATCACCCATCAAAAAAGAACAATGGAGATCGCGGATGCCCTGTACGGCGTATCCATGCGTCAGGACGGCATCTCGGTGGTGGTCGGTCAGCGACTTACCCGCGACGAGGAGCCTGCCGTCGCGTAGGCGCTTGGGTCACGACTCGCTAACAACTCGGTCTCAGGGATGCCGTCGGGACCGCATCTTCCATGTCAAGTCGCTATGCTCTAGCCCAGTGCCGCGGTGTTGCGGCCATAGCCATTCGGTATGAAAGGTGTCATTAATGAAGATGATCTCCAAGCGATCGGCGGGCGCGGTCGCGCTCGTCGCAAGCGCTGCACTGGTATTGACAGCTTGTTCCGGAGGTGATTCTGCCGAAACCGCACCCGCGGAGGAGAGCAGCACCGGATCCCTCAAGATTGCAACGCTTCTTCCGCAGACTGGCTCGCTCGGCTTCCTGATGCCTCCGGTACAGGCGGGCATCGCCCAGGCGCTGACTGACATCAACGCTGCAGGCGGCGTGCTCGGTGAAGATGTCGAAATCGTCGCCGAGGCAAATGAGGGCGACGGCGCTGACATCACCATCGTCGAGAAAGGCGCAGACGATGTCATCGCCAGCGGTGCCTCCTTTGTGCTCGGTGCTATGAGTTCCTCGCGCACCTTGCACGTGGTAGACAAGATCACCGGCGAGGGCCTGCTTATGGGCTCCCCCTCGAACACCGCCTCGGGCCTCAGCGGAATTAGTCCGAACTATTTCCGCACCGCTCCACCGGACTCGGTGCAGGGGAACGCCCTCGGGAACCAGATCCTTGCCGATGGCAAGAGCACCGTGGCATTCATGACATTCAACGACGACTACGGTCTGGGTCTGCGCGACACCATTCAGGAAGTCGTTGAGGCTGGCGGTGCTGAGGTTGTGTACGGTGCCAAGGGTGAGGGCAACGAATTCCCGGTGGATCAGACCTCATTCTCGGCTGAAGTGACGGCGGCGAAGGCTTCCGGAGCCGATGCACTGGTTATCGTGACCTTCGATCAGATCAAGGCGATCATCCCTGAGCTCGTCGCACAGGGTGTCGATCTTTCGACCGTCTACCTGGTCGATGGCAACACCAACGGCTTTGAGGCAGACTTCGATCCAGGCACACTCACGGGTGCGCAGGGCTCGATCCCGGGTGCGCAGGCTGACGAGGAATTCCAGACTCAGCTCAAAGACATCTACAGTGCCGAGTTCGGTGGTGAGCTCGTCTCGTTCACCTATGCTCCTGAGGCGTATGACCTGGTGACGATCGTGGCTCTGGCTGCGACCAAGGCAGGCGCGACGGATTCGGCATCGATCCAGGCAGAGCTTGCCGCGGTGACGGGTGCGAACGGCGGCGAAGAATGCAACTCATTCGCCGACTGTGTCGCGCTCCTAGATGCTGGCGAGGAAATTGCCTACGTGGGGAAGTCGGGTACCGGCCCACTGAATGCGGACAATGATCCGTCGTCAGCCTCTATTGGAATCTACAAGTACGACGAGTCGAACAACCCCGTGTTCCAGCGCGCGGTTGAGGGTGAGATTTAAGCCTAGACACAATCAGCAAAGAGCCGGATCTCTGAGGGGATCCGGCTCTTTGTATTGAGATGCCGTCTGGCTATTCCGACCGCGCCTCGCCGGCCTTCGACTCGACATCTGCAGCCAGAGTGCCCAAGTAGAGTTCTATGACCTTCGGATCGTTTGCCAGCTCGCGACCCGGCCCTTCGTATGCGTTTCTACCCTGATCTAGCACGTAAGCGCGATCACAAATCTGGAGGCATCGGCGCGCATTCTGTTCAACCATGATGATGGTGACACCCGTGCGATTGATTTGCCGGGTTCGAATGAAGGTTTCATCTTGTCGCACCGGAGAGAGACCAGCGCTGGGCTCGTCGAGGAGCAACACCTTCGGGTCCATCATGAGCGCGCGCGCCATCGCTACAGATTGGCGCTCCCCTCCAGAGAGTGAGCCCGCGCGTTGCCGGCGGCGCTCGGCCAGCATGGGAAAGAGATCCCACATCTCGGCCACACGAGACTGGAATTCTTTCGGCCGGAGAAAGAGGCCCATCTGCAGGTTTTCTTCGATGGTGAGTGAGGGGAACACGTTGTTTGTCTGCGGAACGAACCCGACTCCTTTACGAACGAGCTGATTTGTCGCCTGATTTGTGACATCCTCACCGTCGAGAGTCACCGTTCCCTCTCGAATATCGACGAGGCCAAATAGCGCCTTGAGGAGCGTAGACTTCCCGGCGCCGTTGGGGCCGATGATCCCAATGAGTTCCCCTTGGTATGCCTCGAGGGTGCAGCCGTTCAGAATATTGATACCGGGTAGGTAACCTGCGGTGACATTGTCGGCCTTCACCACGAGTTGGTGTTCGGTCATCGCGATTCCTCCTTGACTTCCTGGGCAATCGCCTGAATCACGCCGGTAGTGAGCACGTCATCATCTCCAAGATCTCGGTCATGATGCGCGCCGAGATATGCGTCGACGACCGCAGGGCTCGTCATGATTTCTTCTGGCAGACCTTCGGCGATGAGTTCGCCCTGTGCCATGACCACCACCCAGTCACTAATGTGCCGCACCATGTGCATGTCGTGCTCTACGAAAAGCACTGTCGTGCCGTCGTCACGCAGAGTCTGAATGTGGTCGAGGAGGCTCTGAGTGAGGGCCGGATTCACGCCAGCCATAGGCTCGTCGAGCATGATCATGGCGGGGCTCGACATGAGTGCGCGTGCCATCTCTAGGAGCTTCTTCTGGCCCCCAGACAGGTCACCGGCCATGTCGTGCTTCTTAGTGTCGAGCTTGAAGCGGGCGAGGAGCTCGTCAGCGCGCTCGATATTTTCTCTTTCGCGTTTCGCCCAGAGAGGTTTAATGAGTCCAACGAAGAGATTCTCTCCGGGCTGGTTATTTGCTCCGATGAGCATGTTTTCGATGACGGTCATTCGGCCGAGCGCTTTCGTGAGTTGGAAGGTGCGCACCATCCCTGCCCGTGCGGCCTGTGAAGCGCCGGTTCGGGTCATGGTCTTCCCGTTGAAAGACCACGTGGCATCGCCGCCGCCGATCAGGCGCTGCGCGTTGGATGGCTGATCGAAGCCGGTGATGAGATTGAAAAAGGTTGTCTTTCCCGCCCCGTTGGGGCCGATAAGCGCAGTGATAGCTCCGCGTTGGACCTCCAGGTGATCTACATTCACCGCGGTCATGCCGCCGAAGCGGCGTTCGATGTGATCGACCGTGAGAATAGGGTCAAATTTGGCAACGCCGGGAACCTGATCGAGGGTACGCAGCCGCGAACGGAGCTCCTGACGATCGTAGGGATAGCTCTGCTCACTAGACATTGAACGACAGCTCCTTCTTATTTCCGAGTATCC
This sequence comes from Leucobacter shiyiweii, assembly GCF_052446065.1. Lineage (GTDB taxonomy): Bacteria > Actinomycetota > Actinomycetes > Actinomycetales > Microbacteriaceae > Leucobacter. The sequence continues at coordinate 711,509 of NZ_CM127080.1, forward strand.
CTTGCGGTCTAAAGATCACCAGCAGCATGAGCGAGATTCCAATGAGTACCCAGGCCAATTGCTCTGTCTGCTGGGTATTCAAGAGCGTTGAGGGCACGAATTCGCCGGCCAGTGAGGTCAGCAACAATCGGACGATGAAGAAGATCAGCGTTCCGAGCAAGGGGCCAAAGATCGTCGCCGCGCCGCCCAGCAGCATAATCATCCACAGGTTGAAGGTTGCCGGACGGCCCATAGAATCAGGTTGCATAGCGCTCGGCAGCGCCATCACGATGCCGCCCAGTGCACCCAGCGATCCGCCGAGAATCAGAGCCTGCAACTTATAGGCGTATGAGCTCTTCCCGAGGCTACGCACAGCATCTTCGTCCTCCCGGATCCCTTTGAGTACACGACCCCAGGGGCTGCGCATGAGGGACCAGGTGATCACGATGAAGAGCGCGACCAGCCCCCACGCGACCAGCCTCGTCCACCAGTCATCGATACCGGTGTTGTTGTATGTCAGACCGAGGAGAGTGGTCTTGCCTTCAGGGAGGGGAGACAGCTCAGTGAACACATGCCGATACTGTGAGCCTGCGAGCCCAGTGGGGCCCCCGGTGACGTCTTGCAGCGACGCGAGTCGCACAATCATGCGAAGGATCTCAGCCGCGGATATCGTCACGATGGCGAGGTAGTCTCCGCGAAGTTTCAGGGTGGGGATACCGAGGATCAGCGCAAAGACGACGGCCGATGCCATCGATATGAGAATTGCGGTCCAGAACCCCGCGCCCAGAACGACGGACACGCCGAAACCGTAGGCGCCGACCAGCATGAAGCCGGCTTGCCCCATGTTCATCAGGCCGGTGAAACCGAAATGAATGTTGAGGCCAATCGCCGCAAGTACGAACGCTGCGGTGGTCGGTGAGAGAGCCGTCTGTAGCAGGCTTGTGAGAAGTCCAGTCCAGAAATCCATGAGATGCTCCTAGCCGATCCGCTCTTTGCGACCGAAAATGCCCTGTGGTCGAACCAACAGGATCAGGATGAGAAGTAAAAGTGCGGTGGCAAACTTCAGGTCGCCTGGCAACCACAGGTTGGTGAGCTCGACCATCATGCCGATGATCATCGAGCCGACAAACGCTCCGAAGGCCGTTCCCAACCCGCCTAAGGTGACTGCGGCAAAGAACAGCAGCAGCATTTGGCCGCCGGTGAACCATGTCAGGCCGTTAAAAACGAGGCCAAAGAAGACTCCCGCGAGCCCGGCCAGTCCGCCGCCGACGATCCAGACGACGTTAATGACTCGATCGACGTCGATGCCCGAGGCGCGAGCCAGTGCCGGGTTGTCTGAGATGGCACGAGTGGCTCGGCCAAATCGCGTGAAGGTTAGTCCGAGGCCGACGGCGATGATCGCGAGGAGGGAAACGCCCATCGCGAGATAGGACTGCACGGTGAGGGTCACCCCGAAGAGAGTGAGCGTAGACGGCGTTGCCGTGTCGATACGCACCACGCTCGAGCCGAAGAAGAACTGGAACAGGTACTGCATGGTGATTGAAAGACCGATCGAGACAATCATCAGCTGCATCAAGCTCAGCCTTCGTTTTCGAAGGGGCTTCCATAGCACCTTGTCTTGTGCCCAACCGAACGCCGCAGAGGCTGTGACCGCGAGAATCGCAGCGAGCCAGAGGTTTCCGGTGAAGGTCATGAAGAGCGCGGCAAGGAGCCCGCCGAGTGTCACCATCTCGCCCTGCGCGAAGTTGCTGAGGCCAGTGGTGCCAAACACGAGCGACAGTCCCAACGACGCGAGCGCAATGAGCAGTCCCATGCGTATGCCAGAAACAAACTGCTGCCAAAATCGTGGCCACGAGAAGTCTGAGGTGGCACTCGCGGAGGTGCCTGAGCTAGCGGCTTCGGCGCTTGCGGCGGAGGCCTCCGGATCATCGCTCAGGGGGAAAAGCGCGCTTGCGAGATTGTTGAGTCCGACGGTCACCTCCCGCGAGTCCACTGACTTGAAGTACTGCCCCTCGGGAAGCGTGGCTCCGTCGACCGTCACGGTATAGCTGCCGGCAGACGTGACGGTGAACACCCATTTGCCTTCGGTGTCTGTCTCGGTGGTTTGTTCTGCCCCGCTGCCGCTAAGCGAAACTTCTACTCCTACAGCTGGCGAGCCATCAGTGCTCTTGATGATGCCCTGTACACAACCGGTACTCGGGTCGGGCACGCACTCGACGGCGAGTGCCGGAGATGCGCTAAACAAGCCGCTTACCAAAGCGAGAACGATTCCGATCAGCAGAGCGATGCCAAGTGGGCGCCTCGCGCGGACGGATAGGGCCGGTGTTCCGGTCACGGTACCTCCGTTGGCTTTCGCGCCCGGCTACATCGCGCGGGCGCATCGAATAGTGAGAAGCGTAGCGGAGTATTTACTGTCTGATAGGACAAAATGGCTCGCTTAGCAGAGCTTCGTGACCAAACGGGAATATACCCCCAATAACGGTCGTAAAATTTGTCGAAGAGCGCTCACAGATACACTCGAATCATGGCTGAGCGATCATGGTCAATTGCACACGTGTTCCGCGGTCTCAGAGGCGGCGCCGAGAAGATCACCGAGGAGACCTGGGACGACTTGGAGACGGCTCTCCTTTCCGCCGATTTCGGGCCAGATATCGCCGAATCGGTGATGGACGAGTTGCGGTCCGAGGTTGAACGACACCGGGTGACGGAAGTCAAAGAACTGCGCCGAATGTTGCGCGAAGCGGTTGAGGTTCGACTATCGGACTTTGACCCCACCCTGCGCCTGTCAGACCGCCCCGCCGTGGTGCTGGTCGTCGGCGTGAACGGGGTAGGTAAGACGACCACCATCGGTAAGCTCGCGAAATACCTGAAGACCTTCGACAAACGCGTCGTGGTGGGTGCCGCTGACACCTTTCGCGCAGCAGCCGTTGAGCAACTCGCGACCTGGGCCGATCGTGCGGGAGTCGACATTGTGCGGCCGCAGCAGCACGGTCAGGATCCGGCGTCCGTAGCATTCCAAACCGTTGAGCGCGCCGTGCGCGAGGGTCATGACATTGCCATCATCGATACCGCCGGACGACTGCAGACGAAGGGCGGTCTGATGGATGAGCTTTCGAAGGTTCGTCGCGTCATTGAAAAGCAAGCGCCCATCGCTGAGGTGCTCCTCGTCCTCGACGCGACCACCGGGCAGAACGGCCTCGCCCAAGCTGAGGCCTTCATCGAACACGCTGGGGTCACTGGGCTCGTATTGACCAAATTGGATGGTTCAGCGAAGGGAGGATTCGTGCTAGCCGTGCAGCAGAAGACCGGCCTCCCCATCAAGCTCATTGGGCAGGGCGAGGGGATCAGCGACCTCACCGGGTTCACGCCTCACGTGTTTGCCCAACAGCTCATCGGTTAGGCCCAGTGACACCCCGCTAGAATTGTGCCACCATGGCTACTTTCGGAAACCTCTCGGCGCGTCTCACCGACACCTTCAAGAACCTTCGGACGAAGGGTAAGCTCTCTGCTGCCGACATTGACGGCACCGTTCGGGAGATACGCCGTGCACTGCTTGAGGCTGATGTCGCACTCGAAGTGGTGAAGGAATTCACCGCGAAGGTTCGCGAGCGTGCGCTCGGTGACGAAGTCAATCAGGCATTGAACCCAGCCCAACAGGTTGTGCAGATTGTTAATGAAGAGCTGATCGGGATTCTGGGCGGCGAGCAGCGTCGGCTGCGGTTTGCAAAGAAACCACCGACTGTCATCATGCTGGCGGGCCTGCAGGGTGCCGGTAAGACGACTCTGGCGGGCAAGCTGGCCAAGTGGCTGAAGGATCAGGGTCATACCCCGATGTTGGTGGCCTGTGACTTGCAGCGCCCGAACGCGGTGACCCAGCTCGGGGTGGTCGCTGAGCAGGCGGGTGTCGCGATCTACGCTCCCGAGCCTGGCAACGGAGTCGGAGACCCGGTGCGGGTTGCGAAACAGGGCGTGGCCGAGGCGAAGTCGAAGCTGCATGACTTCGTCATTATCGATACGGCTGGCCGACTGGGTGTCGACGCTGAGCTGATGCGCCAAGCGGCTGATATTCGGAAGGCGACGAACCCCGACGAGGTGCTCTTCGTTATCGACGCCATGATTGGTCAAGATGCGGTCGCCACAGCCCAAGCCTTTCAAGAAGGCGTTGACTTCACTGGCGTGGTGCTTACGAAGCTTGATGGTGACGCGCGCGGTGGTGCGGCGCTTTCGATCCGGAGCCTCACCGGCCGTCCGATCCTCTTCGCCTCAACTGGCGAGGGGCTCTCTGATTTCGAGCCGTTCCACCCTGATCGGATGGCGAGCAGGATCCTTGACCTGGGTGACGTGCTCACCCTCATCGAGCAGGCGCAACAGGCTTTTGATGAAGATTCGGCCCGGCAGGTCGCAGAGAAGATCGCGAGTGACCAGTTCACGCTCGATGATTTCTTGAAGCAGATGCAGCAACTTCGCGGTGCCGGGTCACTGAAGAAGATGATGGGCATGCTGCCAGGCATGGGCAAGATGAAGGAACAGCTCGAGAACTTCGACGAGCGTGAGATTATCCACACCGAGGCCATCATCCAGTCAATGACACCGGCTGAGCGTCACAACCCGAAGATACTCAACGGGTCGCGTCGGCTGCGTATTGCCAAGGGATCGGGAATGACGGTCACCGAGGTGAACTCGTTGGTGCAACGGTTTGAGCAGGCCGCGAAGATGATGAAGACCGTCGCGCGCGGGGGGGTGCCCCAGATCCCAGGGATGGGGCCTATGCCCGGGGCGGGTCACGGTGGAAAGAAGAAGACGCAGACGAAGAAGAAGGGTGCATCTCGTTCGGGTAACCCGGCGAAGCGGGCCCAGCAGGCCGAGCTAGGTGCGGTTCGTTCAGGATCCGCCCCAGCTGGATCTGGGTTTGGGCTGGGCAGTGCGTCTGCGACTCCTTCCGAGCAGGACTTGGCGCAACTGCAGCAGATGTTGGGGAAGGGGCTGCGCTAGTTATAGCGACAGCCCGTGTGCGAACTCGCTGATGAGTGAGTCCACGACGGACCGCAGGGCCGCGGGGCTCTTACCGTGTGACTCATAGACGGCCAGTTGCCGTTCGGCGCTACTCCCAGAATTAAGTACCCGAGTAACTTCAGCGAGTTCTGAGCTGCAGTCCAGTCGTTCGGCAACGGGAAGTAGCGCAGATATCAGTTCCCCGAGGTGTTCGCGCAGCGGGACCTGAGTACCGTGGCTGTCGACGATAATCTGTGCGTCGAGCCCGTAGCGTGCCGCGCGCCACTTGTTCTCGCGAACGAACCAGGGCTGAAGGCGGGGCAGACTCAAACCACGGTCGAGACTCGTCTGGAAATGCTCGGTCAGGCATTGAGCGAGTGCCGCCAGCGCGCCGATCTCCGCCAGCGTCGATGCGCCGTCACATGCGCGAATCTCAATGGTGCCCCAGCGCGGTGCCGGTCGAATGTCCCAGCGCGCCTCGGTGGGTTCCGCAATAATGCTGGTCTTCGAGAGGTCTGCGAGTACACGTTCGACGTCTGCCCACTCATCGAAATCCCAGGGGAGTCCCGCGGTCGAAAGTTGCTGGAACATGAGGGTCCGATTGGAGGCGTAGCCGGTAGCCTCGCCAGCCCAAAGAGGGCTGGATGCGGAGAGAGCCAGGAAGTGTGGGAGGTAGGCGAGGAGGGCATGCAGGAGCGGCACGACACGATCCTTTCGGTCCACGCCAACATGCACGTGAACCCCCCAGATGAGCATGTTTCTGCCCCACCAGCGATATCGTTCGATGAACTTGTCATATCGCTCACTCGGCGTGACCGTCTGCTCCTCCCAGCGGCTGAACGGGTGGCTTCCCGAGCCAATGAGCGCTGCTCCGTGACCTGCTGCCGCGTCCTGCACAGCGAGTGCCAGGGTACGAAGATCTGCAGTTGCGTCACGCACTACCTCGCGAGGGGCAGTAACCAGTTCCACGGTGTTCTCGAGTAGCTCGCTCGCCAGGTGCGGAAATGCGCCGGTCGGATATCGGCTACGCAAGTCACCTAGAATCTGCGGCGCGATACACGACAGGGACCGGGTGTCGCGGTTGACCAGGGCCAGTTCCCACTCGATTCCAAGCGTGGATCGTGGGGACGGTGCGAACTCAATCGACATGGAGCCTCCCGAGGTTGCCGAACCTGTCCAGACTACTTTGCTGCACGGAACCGTCGCAAAAGTCCTGTTCGTGACATAAATTGCGTTTCACGTGAGTTCGTGGCAGGATTGAGCGGTTCGCGCATTTTGCGCGTCAGGCTTCCGCGTCAGTTCGGCGCGGCGTCGTTTACGTATGTGAAGGAGCCCTCATGGCAGTCAAGATTCGCCTCAAGCGTCTCGGTAAGATCCGCGCACCCTACTACCGTATTGTGGTAGCCGACTCGCGCACCAAGCGCGACGGTCGCGTGATCGAAGAGATTGGCAAGTACCACCCCACCGAGCAGCCCTCGTTCATCGAGGTCAACAGTGAGCGTGCGCAGTACTGGTTGAGTGTCGGCGCGCAGCCGACCGAGCAGGTTGCCGCGATCCTGAAGCTGACCGGCGACTGGGGTAAGTTCACCGGTAAGGGTGACACTGAGTCGAAGGTGCTTCCCGTTGAGCCCAAGCCCGTCTTCGAGGTCAACGCCGCGAAGAAGCCCGTCTTGCGCCCGAAGGCAGAGAAGCCAGCTGAGGCTCCCGCTGAGGTGCCTGCCGAGGCACCCGCCGCCGAGGCCGCAGAGGCCGAGACGACCGAGGCGTAAGACTGTGGCGGCATCGCTGGCTGCGGCGCTCACGCACCTCGTGAAGGGGATCGTCGAGCATCCCGACGAGGTGCGCGTCACCAGCAGTGACACGGCGCGTGGTGAGTTGCTTGAGGTGCGTGTGCACCCGAGTGATCTCGGCCGCGTCATTGGTCGCGGTGGTCGCACCGCGCAGTCGTTGCGTACCGTGATCGGCGCGATGAGCGAAGGCCGTCGCGTGCGCATTGATGTGGTCGATACCGATGCTGACGAAAGTGCGTAATGCCTGACTCTTCCAGTCGCGCGCAAGCTCCCCGCCCCGCTGAAGGGCCGGGGAGCTTGCGCGTTGGCCGTCTCACAAAGCCGCACGGTCTTAAAGGCGGAATCAAGCTCGAGCTCTATACCGATAATCCAGAGCTGCGATTTGTTCCGGGGGCGGTATTTCACCTGCAGGTTCCCGACGACTCTGAGTGGTTTGGGCGCACCATTGTGCTGCGCGATCTCCGATGGTTCAACGGGGTCCCGGTGGGCTTCTTCGAGGAGCTTGCCGATCGGTCAGCAGCTGAGAGCATCGTGCGTGCCATCCTGTGGATCGATGAGGCTGCGGTGGAGGCTGGCGAAGAAGAGAACGCCTGGTACGACCATCAGCTCAAAGGGCTCGATGTGCGTCGCGATGGGGTGTCGGTGGGAACCGTGGTCGAAGTCCAGCACTTCCCCGCGCAAGACCTGCTTGCAGTGAAAACTGATGGGGGCATCGTCCTGGTGCCGTTCGTCGAAGCGATCGTGCCCAGCGTCGATCTCGAAGCGGGAGTCGTCGTGGTGACGCCACCCGTGGGGCTCTTTGAAGCACTCCCCGAAGACGACGCTGACTCGTCGGAAGATGGTCAGGTCGTAGGTGAGCGCTCGCGGGACGAGACTGGCTCCGCATGAGGATCGACATCGTCACGATCTTTCCGGGGTACTTCGATACTCTCGAGCTCTCGCTGCTCGGTAAGGCGAAGGATCGTGGGCTTCTTGACGTGCGCGTGCACGACCTGCGAGGTTTCGCCCACGATCGGCACCGCACCGTCGACGACACTCCAACGGGTGGTGGCGCAGGGATGGTGATGAAACCCGAACCCTGGGGTGCTGCGCTTGACGCTATTCTTCTTAGCGCTCAAGAGGCTGAGCCAGGTGTATTTGACGCTGAGCCAGACAACGGATCTCAGGCGCCACTCATCATTTTTCCGTCGCCGGCGGGTGAGGTATTTTCCCAGTCGATGGCCCGTGAACTCGCGGCGGAACGGCATCTCGTCTTCGGGTGCGGGCGCTATGAGGGAATCGATCAGCGGGTGGTCGACGAGTACTCCGCAGGCGGGCGTGTGCGACTCATCAGTCTGGGTGATTACGTGCTCAACGGTGGGGAAGTGGCGACACTCGCGATGATTGAGGCAATCGGGCGGCTTCTGCCCGGGGTCGTGGGCAACCCGGAGAGCCTCGTTGAGGAGTCTCACGAAGACGGACTCCTCGAATACCCAAGTTTCACGAAGCCGGCGACGTGGCGGGGACGCGACGTTCCGCCAGTGCTTCTCAGTGGCAATCACGCCGCCATCGCAGCGTGGCGTCAGCAACAGCGAATCGACCGCACGCGCGCCGTGCGGCCTGAGCTGCTTCCGCCCGAGGACTGAACGCCGAACCGATCCTCGAATCTGTGGCATAATAGACACTTGTGCCACGGTGCGGCACTGCCGCGAGGGTCCGCACACACCGTGAATCACACTTAGCTTTCACCACTATTCATTTGCGTGCCGACTTGCGGCGGGCGCAGAGAGAGACAATCATGCAGAAGCTCGACCTCGTCGATGCCCCGTCGCTCAAGAGCGACATCCCCGAGTTCCGCGCCGGTGACACCGTGAAGGTGCACGTAAACATCGTCGAGGGCAACCGCTCACGTATCCAGGTGTTCCAGGGCATTGTGATCTCCCGTCACGGCGAAGGTGTCCGCGAGACGTTCACCGTACGCAAGATCAGCTTCCAGGTCGGCGTCGAGCGTAAGTTCCCCGTGCACACTCCCGCGATTGAGAAGATTGAGGTCGTCAGCCGTGGCGATGTGCGCCGCGCCAAGCTGTACTACCTGCGTAGCCTCACGGGCAAGAAGGCCAAGGTCAAGGAAAAGCGCGATTTCTAATTCGCCAGCTTGACACGCGCACAGGCTCCCCCCGATCCCGGGTGGGAGCCTGTTGTGTGTGGTGGTCTCCCAGTGGAGGCAATCCACTTGTCGCTACAGTGGATCACAGCTTCTCGCGGGCTCGCATCCCGCCCGTCGATCGACCTTTCGGAGCCTCATGACCGATGTACCTGCCAGCGCCCAACGCACCCGCGGCGGTGGCTTTCTCCGGTTTCTTCGAGACTTGCTCATCATTTTGCTCGTGGCATTTGTGGTGTCCTTTCTGCTAAAGACCTTTCTTGTTCGCAGTTTCTACATCCCCTCGGGGTCGATGGAACGCACGCTCGAGGTCAATGACCGGATCCTGGTGAATCAACTCGTTCCGGAGGTCGTCGACGTGCAGCGCGGTGACGTCGTGGTCTTCCGTGATCCAGGCGGGTGGCTAAACCTTCCGATCAGTGTGACTGGCGCTACGCCCACTCCGATCGAGCAACTGTTGCAGACTGTCGGCCTCGCCGCAGACACGAGCGCTGACTACGTCATTAAGCGTGTGATTGGAATTGGCGGCGATCACGTGGTGTGCTGTGACGGCGATGGTCGGGTGACGGTCAACGGTGTGCCGCTTACGGAACCCTACGCTGTGGTGCCCGATGGGACGAGTCGCGTCTCAGAGATTGACTTCGATGTGATTGTGCCCGAAGGCTCGGTCTGGGTGATGGGGGATAACCGGTACAGCAGCCGAGACTCACGGTACAACCAGGATCAACCCGGGAAGGGGTTCGTATCCGAGGAGGAAATCGTCGGTCGGGCGTTCTTGCTGAATTGGCCGCTTCAACGCTTTGGCGTGCTCGGGAATTATCCTGAAACGTTCCTCGGTGTTGCTGAAGCTGCAAACGCTGAACGCTCCGGATTGACCGACCCCCCAGTGGACGAGGCCGATGCTCCGGGGTGAGACGTCGAAAGATCCCTCCCTTGAGTTTGAGTCTGCCTGCTTTGCGGCGGGGGTGCCGCTGGTCATCGGGGTTGACGAAGTTGGGCGCGGAGCGGTGGCGGGTCCTGTCGCAGTGGGTGTGCACGCGGTTGTGGCTGGCACGTGCACCTTTCCAGAGGGGCTTCGCGATTCGAAACTCCTGAGCGAGAAGCGCCGAGAGGCGCTGGCACCGCTTGTGGCAGAGTGGGGCGCCGGCGCGGTGGGGTACGCTACGGCCGTCGAGATCGACGCCCGTGGCATCATCTGGGCCTTGGGTGAAGCGGGCCGGCGGGCCCTTCTTACCCTCCACCAGTCGGGCGTGGCCGTGCGGCAGTCCCTGGTCTTGGTTGATGGTGCGCACGATTGGCTCAGCCCTGCGCTGCGAACGCCATTGAACGTGCGCACCAGGGTGGGTGCGGATCGAAACTGTGCAAGCGTAGCGGCAGCCTCGGTGCGGGCCAAAGTGGATCGCGATGCGGTCATGCGAGAGGCGCACCTGATGCATCCGCACTATGGCTGGGCTTCCAACAAGGGTTATGGGGCGCAGGCACATTATGCGGGAATTACTGCGCATGGACTCACCGATTTTCACCGTAGATCATGGATTCACTGACGCAGGTGTGCGGGAAGGCCCAGGCGGTAGGCTGTTGAGGTGAGCACACACCCACCCGCTAACGACGCACCAATCGGGGTGTTCGACTCCGGCGTCGGTGGCCTGACGGTCGCCCGTGCGATTCGCGATGTGCTTCCGGGCGAGTCGATGATCTACGTGGGCGACACCGCGCATACCCCGTACGGTCCTCGACCGATCGCAGAAGTGCGGCGTTTCTCTCTCGAGATTCTCGACGGGCTCGTTGATCAGGGCGTGAAAATGCTGGTCATTGCGTGTAACACCGCGAGCGCAGCAATGCTGCGCGACGCACACGAGCGCTACGACGTGCCGGTGGTTGAGGTGATTGGTCCGACGGTGCGCAGCGCCATGTCCATCACGCGCAACCGGCGTGTGGGCCTTATTGGCACGCAGACCACGATCCAATCACGCGTCTACGACGATCTCTTCAGCATGCGACCAGAGATTTCCCTCGCGGCTCGGGCGTGCCCACGCTTCGTCGAACTGGTGGAGTCGGGGCAGACTAGCGGCCCTGAGGTGCTGGAAGTCGCCAGAGAGTACCTGTCTGGGCTGGTCGAACGAGACATCGACACGCTGGTGCTCGGATGTACCCACTATCCGTTCTTGCGGGGGGCCATTAGCCAGGTCGTCGGCGCGGATGTCGCTCTCGTATCAAGCGACATCGAAACCGCTGGCGAGGTGTATCGGGTGCTCACCGAACGAAACCTTCTTCGCGATGCCTCGGCGGGAGAACCGAGTCTCAGATACGAGGCGACCGGCGCAGACACGGTGAAGTTCGTCAACCTCGCCCGGCGCATGCTCGGCATCGGCATCGAATCGGTGGATCTGCTCCACACGGGCGCCATCCGGCTGCCACAATAAGGGCGAATCCACCCAGCTGTCACCTGTCCGGCTCAGCTCCGGGCCTTTCATTGCCGACTGATCCACGTGTTACGAAAGACAAACCGAAAGAGTGTTATGAGTGAGATGAACCGCGCCGACGGGCGCACCCCAGCGCAATTGCGCCCAGTGACCATTGAGCGCGGCTGGAGCAAGCAGGCCGAGGGGAGCGCGCTCATCTCCTTCGGCGACACCCGCGTGCTCTGCACCGCTTCGTTCACCCCGGGCGTTCCGTCGTGGCTTCGCGGTAAGGGTACGGGGTGGGTGACAGCCGAGTATTCGATGATCCCAAGATCTACTAACGAGCGAATGCAGCGCGAATCGGTCAAAGGCAAAATCGGCGGACGTACCCACGAAATTTCCCGGCTGATTGGCCGGAGCTTGCGGGCCGTGGTCGATACGAAGGCCCTCGGTGAGAACACACTCGTAATCGACTGCGATGTGTTGCAGGCCGACGGAGGCACGCGCACCGCGGCGATAACCGGAGCGTATGTCGCGCTCGCCGACTCGATTCAGTGGGCGCGAGCCGCGGGGCACATCGCGAGGAAGTCCGTGCCCCTCACCGACAGCGTGGCGGCGGTATCGGTCGGGATCATTGACGGCGTGCCGATGAGTGACCTGGCCTACGTGGAAGATGTGCGTGCCGAGACTGACATGAATGTGGTCGTTACCGGATCTGGCGATTTCATCGAGGTGCAGGGTACCGCGGAGGGCGCGCCATTCAACCGTACCGAGCTCGACGCGCTGCTCGACCTGGCGCTGGTCTCGACGGCTGAGTTGCGCGAGATTCAGCGGGCGGCCCTGGAAGGTGCAGTGTGAGCACCCGAGTCGTGCTCGCCTCGCACAATACCCACAAGCTCGAGGAGCTGCGGAGAGTCTTGGCGCCTCTTGTGCCCGGCATCGAGCTCATCGGGTACGACGGGCCAGAGCCAGTGGAGTCGGGGGTGACCTTCGAGGAGAACGCCCTCATCAAGGCACGCGCGGCCGCGTTGCATAGCGGCCTGCCGGCGATCGCTGACGACTCGGGAATCTCCGTCGGGGTGCTTGGCGGCAGCCCGGGCATATTTTCTGCCAGGTGGGCTGGCCCCGCCCGCAGCGATACAGCGAATGTGGATCTCCTCCTGTGGCAGCTCGGGGACCTCGCTGTCGAACATCGCAGGGCCGAGTTCGTGTGCGCTGCAGCGCTCGCGATCCCCGGGGGGACTGAATCGGTGGCGCGCGGCGAATGGCCCGGGTCGATTCTCCGTGAGCCCGCAGGGGCAGGTGGCTTCGGCTACGACCCAGTCTTCCTGCCCGAGGGGGAGACACGATCGGCCGCAGAATTGAGCCCGGAGGAGAAGGATGCAGCGTCACATCGGCGACGCGCATTCACTGCACTCGCTCCAGCAATTCAGAAGCTCACAACGAAGTAACGAGTATTCAAGTAAGGAACACGCTATGTCCGAGCAGACCACCGGCGGGCTGATCCGCCCCGCCGTGACCGAGGCCGATGCGGAGCGCATCGCCCGCGAACTCTACGGGCTGAGCGCAGTCGCAAGCGAGTTGGGGAGCAACCAGGATCGCAACTTCTTGCTTGAAGAGGCAGATGGCAGCCGCAGTGTACTCAGGATCGACAACCCGATTTTTGGTGATGCCGCTCGTGACGGTCAGCACGCAGCGCTCGAGGCATATCGTGCGGCCGGTGTCGCAGTCGCCTCGGTGTTACCTGGGCTCAATGGAGCCCTCACCCAACGTTATGACGGTTTCGCCGTGCGGCGCAGCGAATTCGCCCCGGGTGAGGCCATGGTCGACCACGGCTACTTTGCTCCAGTGGTGCTTGCGGAATTCGGCGCGCTCGCCGCAGCCTCGGTGCGGGCGCTGGAAGGACTGAGCCATCCGGGGCTTGACCGCGCACACATGTGGGACATGCGCGTGGCGCACGCTGAGACCCTGAAGCTAGCTGGTTCGATACGGGACCACGCGCTGCGCGCGCGTGTGCTGGCTGCAGCTCAGGGTGCTCAGCATGAGCTGGCACAGGTCGCCGACGCGCTCCCCGTGCAAGCGATTCACGGAGATCTTACCGACGACAACGTCATGGGACGTCGCGGGGAGGACGCGCGGCTACATCCGCATACGGTGCTCGATCTCGGCGACCTCGCTTACGGGTGGCGCGTGGCGGAACTCGCGGTCACGGTGGCCTCGATGCTGCATCACGAACCCGCGCGGCCGCTTCGGGCGCTCGAAACGATTGCGGCGTTCCACAGCGCGGCCCCACTGTCTGCGGCCGAGGCCCGCGCGCTCTGGCCCTTGATTGTGCTTCGCGCGACGGTGCTCGTTGCGAGCGGCTGGCGACAGCTCGAGATTGACGGCGACAACGCTTACGCACGGGACCGTGTCGCTGGGGAGCAGGCCATCTTTGAGGCTGCCTCCGCGGTCCAGCTCGCGGAGGCTACCGAGCTGGTGCTCGCCCGTCTCGACCTGCCGGGTCGCGCGGCGGGCGCTGGCCTTGCCGCGGTGGGCATCCCCTCTGGCGCTGCGGCTTCTCCGCTTAAATCACTGCTGCCAGGTCTCGCGGGGGAGGTACAAATTCTCGACCCTGGGGTCGAGTCTGAGTGCCTCGATGCTGGGAAGTGGATGGCTGCAGATGCAGAATCGCGACTGGTGACCGGCGCTTTTGCCACGGGAGCGCACGCCGCGGTGTTTCCCTATGGGGTGTACCGATTGACCCGCACCGTTGTCGATTCGGTGGACTCAGCCGCAACTTGGCCAACCGCCGCCGAGATCTGGGTGCCCGGGGGAGCCGCGCTTGAAGTGACCGCGCCAGTGAATGCGCACGTGACTGGGGTCAGCTCCGAGTCAATGACCCTTGAGCTTGGTGCGGATTGGCACCTGCGGCTTACCGGGGTGCAGCCGAGCGTGGCTGTGGGCACTCAATCCCACGCGGGTGCGCGGATTGCAGCAGTCGCTGAGTCCGGTCAGCCGCGTGCAATCACTGCGCGCTTGCTCCGGACGGATGCCCTCGCCGCAGAGGCGGCCGGGCAACTCGTCCTCCCGATGCACGTTGATCCTGATCGCGTCCCCGCGTGGCAGCGGTTCACCCATGACCCGGCCCCGCTTCTGGGTCTGCCTCCGCTCGCTCAGCGCGACGAGGCCGTTGATGAGCAGCGCCGCCGCGAGCATATCTTCGCTTCTGCCCAGGAGCGCTACTACGAACGACCTATGCAGATCGAGCGTGGGTGGCGCCACCACCTGGTCGACACGACCGGCCGCGCGTATATCGACATGGTCAATAACGTCACCGGCATCGGCCACGGTCATCCGGGCGTTGCTGATGCCGTCAATCGCCAGATCCGCATACTGAACACCAACTCTCGCTTTCTGTACCGCGAGCTCGCCGAGTACAGCGAGCGTCTCCTCGCCCTGCTGCCAAAGAACAGCGGGCTCGACACGGTGCTGCTGGTCAATAGCGGATCAGAGGCGGTCGATCTTGCGCTTCGACTGGCCCAGGCAGCGACCGGACGCAAGGTCGTCGTTGCCCTCCGCGAGGCTTACCACGGTTGGACGATGGCTTCCGACGCTGTCACCACCTCCGCGTACGACAACCCATTCGCGCTGCAGAACCGCCCTGAATGGGTCCACGTTTCCGACGTGCCGAATCGTTTCCGAGGCACCCACCGAGGCGAAGGTACTGGGCCAAGCTACGCGGCGGATCTCGGCGACGACCTGAGAGCTCTCGCTGAAGAAGGTCGCGACATCGCCGCATTCATCTGTGAGTCCGTGCTTGGCAATGCCGGCGGCGTGCTGCTTCCGGAGGGCTACTTAGCCGATGTTTACGGGCGCGTGCGAGCTGCGGGCGGGCTATGTATCGCCGATGAGGTGCAGGTGGGCTTTGGTCGGATGGGGTCAAGCTTTTGGGGCTTCGAGCAGTCGGGAGTCGTTCCCGACATCGTGACCATCGCGAAGCCAATGGGCAATGGTTTTCCGATCGGGGGCGTCATCACCTCCAAACGGGTTGCCGATGCCCTCGCCACCCAGGGCCAGTTCTTTTCCTCCGCCGGCGGAAACCCGCTGAGTTGCCGGGTGGGTATCGCGGTGCTCGATGCGATGCGTGATGAGGGACTGCAGGAGAATGCGCGCGTTGTCGGAGGTCGCCTTGCGGCCGGCTTCCGTGCGCTCGCCGAAAAGCACCAGATCGTTGGGCCGATCCACGGCGAGGGCCTCTATTTGGGGGTCGAACTGGTGCGTGATCGCGAGACGCTGGAACCCGCGACCCAGGAAGCCGCGGCGACCTGCGAACGGCTGCGTGAGCTCGGAGTAATCGTGCTCACGACTTCCGAGCGTTCGAATGTGTTAAAGGTCAAGCCGCCGCTGACGCTGAGTGCAGAGAGCGCCGACTTCGTGGTGGCTGCGCTTGATCGGGTGCTCACCGAGGGATGGTGAACGGTAAATTCTTAAATCGTAAACGGTGCGCGAGGGGGGACTTGAACCCCCACACCCGAGAGTACTGGAACCTAAATCCAGCGCGTCTGCCAATTCCGCCACTCGCGCGAGCGATCAACAGCTTACAGGCCTCAGGCGCGGGAGTAGGCTAGGTAGAGCTTCAGTGCGGAGATTTGCACTGAAAAAATAGGCGAAAAGGAGCCCTAGTGACCCGCAGTATTCGGCTTGCAGTGATTCCCGGCGACGGTATTGGGCCGGAGGTGATCGAGCAGGCGAATCGCGTACTCGATGCGGTCGCAGCTGGGGGCGAGATATCGTTCGATCGAACGTTCTTTGACCTTGGAGCGGATCGATATCTTCGCACGGGCGACACTCTTCCCGAAGACGAGCAGGCCAGACTCGCAGAGCACGACGCCATTCTGTTCGGCGCGGTCGGCGGGGTGCCAGGTGACCCTCGTCTGAAAGACGCCAACATCGAACGTGGCTTGCTCCTGAAGCTGCGGTTCGATTTCGACCATTACGCAAACGTCCGCCCCTGCAGACTGTTCTCTGGGGTTGTCTCGACGCTCGCGAGCCCGGGGGAGGTCGATTTTGTTGTCGTGCGCGAGGGCACCGAGGGTCCGTATGCAGGAAACGGAGGTCGGCTGCGACCGAATACGCCCGCCGAGGTTGCGACCGAAGTTTCTGTCAATACTGCATTCGGGGTGGAGCGCGTTGTGCGCTACGCATTCGAGATGGCCTCCCGTCGTCCTCGAAAAAAGCTGACGTGGGTGCACAAGACCAATGTCCTTGTGCATGCTGGTGCGACTTGGCAACGCATCGTGCAGTCGGTTGCCGCGGAGTATCCCGGAATTGCTGTCGACTACATGCATGTCGACGCGGCGACGATCCACATGGTGCAAGACCCTGCACGTTTTGACGTCATAGTTACCGACAACCTCTTTGGTGACATCTTGACAGATCTCGCTGGCGCGATCGGTGGGGGCATTGGCCTCGCCGCGTCCGGCAACATCAATCCCACGGGATCATTCCCCAGTATGTTCGAGCCGGTGCACGGTTCCGCTCCCGATATTGCAGGTCAGCAACTCGCCGATCCGACCGCGGCAATTCTGTCTGCGGCTCTCATGCTTGATCATCTCGATCTTTCGGTGTTGGGCGACCGCGTGCGCGAGGCGGTGCGGGGTGATCTTGCGACGCGAGGCGACGCAAGTCGATCCACTCGCGCAATCGGCGATGCCATAATCGCAAGCATCACTTCCCACTGACGTCAGACAACTTGCGTCACTAGCATCGCCGCTTTGGCTGGCAGAAAGCACACCTCATGACCGATCTCACGTTCACACACACTGAGGCCAACCGGCTACCCGCAGCCGAGCGTCTCGCGATCCTTGAAGACCCGGGATTTGGGAAGCGATTCACCGATCATATGGTGTCGATCATTTGGGATCGCGAGCTCGGCTGGCACCGCGCTGAAGTGCTGCCATACGGGCCGATTCCGATGGATCCGGCATCTTCGGTGTTGCACTACGGACAAGAAATCTTCGAGGGCATGAAGGCGTACCGTCATCCGAATGGAGACATTGTCACGTTCCGCCCGGAGGCGAACGCAAGGCGATTGAACGAGAGCGCCCGTCGGCTTGCTCTCCCCGAATTGCCGGTGGATCTCTTCGTTCGTGCGGTTAACGAACTCATTGCAATGGACGCGGAATGGGTGCCGCAGGGCGCAGACCAGAGCCTGTATATCCGTCCCTTCATGATCGCTGATGAGAGCTTCCTCGGAGTACGCGCCGCCGAACGGGCCCGATTCATGGTGATCGCGAGCCCGGCTGGTCCGTATTTCACCGGCGGGGTTCGGCCCGTGTCGATCTGGCTTTCCGAGAGTCACTCGCGCGCGGGACACGGGGGCACCGGCTCCGCCAAATGCGGCGGCAACTACGCCGCATCACTGCTACCCACCCGGGTCGCACAAGAACACGGGTGCGCTCAGGTGCTTTTTACCGATTCGAACACCGCAGACACCATCGACGAGTTGGGCGGAATGAATCTGTTCCTCGTTCGGGCAGATGGCACCCTGATTACCCCCCAATTGAACGGAAATATCCTGGCAGGGATCACCCGCGACAGTCTTATCCAGCTCGCAAGAGATCGTGGATTGGAAGTCGAGGAGCGCGAAGTCACGGTGAGCGAATGGCGAACCGGTGTGATTGAGGGGTCGATCGTCGAGGCCTTCGCCTGCGGCACCGCGGCGGTGATAACCCCAATCGCACGGCTGGAGAGCGCGAGAGGGACGCTCGTCGATTTCGAAGACCACGCCCCGGGAAACCTCACGATGTCGCTACGCGAAGAACTCACCGGAATTCAGTTTGGCACTGTCCAGGATCGCTTTGGCTGGGTGTCTCGGGTCATAGCTGGGGGGAAAGAAGGATGAAAGTTGCGCGTTTTCGTACCGATGATGCGATCACGTTCGGAGTGCTTGACCGTGCGGAGCACGGTGATGGCGTTGAGCTAGTTGAACTCGTCGCAGACCCGATGGTCGCTGGCTACGAGACCACGGGCCGTCGATTCCGGCTTGAAGATGTAAAGCTTCTCGCACCCGTAATTCCTCGATCCAAGATCATCGGCATCGGCAAGAACTACCTTGCGCATGTCGAAGAGATGAAGGAAGTTACCGGCGGCGATGCGCCGGAAGAACCACTGCTCTTCCTCAAGCCCAACACATCGGTGGTTGGCCCCGATGACGCGATTGTTCTCCCAAGCATCTCCGACCGTGTGGAGCACGAGGGGGAACTTGCAGTCATTATCGGTGCTGTCGCAAAAGAAGTTCCGGAAGAACGTGCACTCGAGGTGGTGTACGGGTTCACGTGCGCAAATGACATCAGTGCGCGTGACCTGCAGGTACAGGATGGACAATGGGCGAGAGCCAAGGGCTTCGACACCTTTTGTCCGCTGGGACCTGTGATCGAAACAGACCTTGATTATGCCGATGCGCGTATCGAGACTCGAGTTAACGGCGAGGTCCGCCAGAGCGGCTCGACTGCTCAGTTGATCCACTCGATTGCCAAGATCGTTGCGCACGCGTCTCAGGCGTTCACGCTATTGCCGGGCGACGTGATTCTGACTGGCACGCCAGCCGGCGTCGGTCCACTCAATGCGGGCGACGTGGTCGAGGTCGAAATTGAGGGAATCGGCATTTTGCGCAATCCGGTCGCGTAGTTTTCGATTCGCCCGACAGTAGGAGAAAAAGGGAAACTGTTGCCCATGACGTCAAGCTCCAACGAGGAAGCCCTTACCGCTCGATTGAGAGATCTTGAGGCAGAGAACCAAAGTCTCCGGTCGAGGGCGGCCGCATCGGAGTCTCGGCCCGGCTGGAGAGTGGGGATCCGGACGTTTGCGGCGGTGCTCTGCATCTCCCTCGCCGCGGTGCTCGTCCCTTTTGGCATTCTCGCGAACTGGGCGCAAAGTGAGCTCCTTGACGAAAGTCGGTTTGTTGACACCTTCGCGCCGCTTGCCGAGCATCCCGCAATTCAGGCTGAGATTACATCCCAAGTCGTGAAGGTGATCGATGCTGAGCTTGATATCGACGGATTAACGGACGCGGTTTTCGATGGTGTGATTGAGCTGGGGCTTCCAGATAACGCAAGCGCCGCGCTCAATCTGTTGCGTCAACCGGCAGCCGATGGCGTGCGTAGTGCTGTGTCGTCAGGGGTCTCGCAGGTGGTGGCATCTGACGTTTTTGATGCGGCATGGGAGCAAGCCTTGCGTGTCAGCCATCGAGCCTTCCTCGCTGCAGCGAGCCAAAATCCCGACACAGGGAATGCGTTGACTATCGACAGCGCCGGAACCGTCGCGATCCAGCTCGCTCCGATTATCGAGTCCGTGAAGATCTCGCTTGCGGATCGGGGCTTTGCGTTTTCAGCCGCGATACCTGTTGTCGAGGCCGAACTCTCCATTGTTCAAAGTGATGCGCTCCCCGCGCTTGCCCTCGCGGTGACCCTGACAACCTTGCTCGGCTGGTGGCTACCGGCCATCGCAGCAGTGCTTTTGGTAGCCGGGGTGCTCGTCGCGCCTCGACGCTTGCGAGCTGTGAGTGGAGCCGGGGTGGGGTTGATGATCGGCTCGTTGATCATGCTGATGCTGTTTGAAGTGCTTTCGGCTGTCCTGAGCACGCAAGCACCAACTATCGGGATCGGGGCGGAAGCACTCGCTGTCCTGTTCACGCAGGTCGTGAACGGAATGAGATCCTCGGCTTCCGCGATTCTCGTGTTCGGGCTGCTGCTCGCTGTTCTCGGGTTCAGTTTCGGAACGTCGCGCGCCTCAGTCGCTTTGCGAGAGTCGACAACTGGGCTGACTACGCGTCTGCAGAGCCGATTAACTGCTCTCGGCCTCCGCACAACGGCAGTCGGCCACTGGCTCTTCAAGATCAGGATGCTCACCCGAGTGCTGCTTCTGGCTCTGGTCTGGCTCCTCCTTCTGCTGCTCCCGTTGACGGTCGGTTGGGTACTGATGATCGCAGGAGTTGCACTTCTCATATGGTGGCTCCTGATTATCTTCGAGGTTCCCGGCGACCGGGGCGATGAAGCTGCGACAATAGAGAGCAATGGATCCTTCGAAACTCACTCATAACGCGCAGCCCAGCGCGGGCAGGCTTATTCCTACCACTCCGGCTGCGGAACGAACGCGACCGCAGGCACGGCCCCGCGCCGAGGGTTGGAAGCAGCTCACCGACCCCGACGGACGGCCCACCCTGCAGTTCGCCTCGCCTCGGGTGAAGCAGCCGCCCGTGCATCTCGCAGACCTCACACTGACGGAACGTGAGGCGAAAATGCGTGACCTTGGACTTCCCGCGTTTCGCGCTAAACAGGTTTCGCAACACTATTTTGTGCATCACACCACCGATCCCGATCTCATGACTGATTTGCCGCGCGAACGACGCGAGGGCATTGTTCAGGAGTTCTTTCCGCCACTTCTCACCGAGGTGAAGCGTCTCACCACCGACGACGGCGCGACCGTCAAATTCCTTTGGCGGCTCTTCGATGGCGCGTTGGTGGAATCGGTGCTCATGAGATACCCGGGCCGAATTACGCTGTGCGTCTCGAGCCAGTGTGGATGCGGCATGAACTGCCCCTTTTGTGCGACCGGCCAGGCAGGCCTGACCCGGAACATGTCAACCGCCGAGATTCTTGATCAAATCGTCCAGGCGAACCGCGTTATCACTGAGGGTGGGCTAGGCCGTGGCCGGGAGGTGGGCAACGGGGCGGAGCCCGAACGCGTCAACAACATTGTCTTCATGGGAATGGGTGAGCCGCTTGCGAACTACAAGCGTGTCATGAACGCCGTTCGTCGAATGGTTGCTCCTGCTCCGGAGGGACTCGGCATGAGCGCTCGTGGAATCACCGTGTCGACTGTTGGATTGGCCCCTGCCATTCGAAAGCTTGCCGACGAAGACATCCCAGTCACTTTTGCGCTGTCGCTCCATGCGCCCGACGACGAACTTCGTAACGAACTTATTCCGGTAAACAGTCGCTGGAAGGTCGATGAAGTGTTGGATGCGGCACGAGGATACTTTGAGAAGACCGGCCGACGAGTCTCAATCGAGTATGCACTGATCAAAGATATGAACGACCACGCTTGGCGTGCAGATTTGCTCGCCGACAAGCTCAACGCACGGGGCCGTGGGTGGGTGCATGTGAACCCCATTCCACTCAATCCGACGCCTGGCTCAGTGTGGACAAGGTCGGAGCCTGGAGTCACTCGAGAATTCGTGAACCGTCTGAACGACGCAGGAATCCCGACGACTCTGCGAGATACCCGGGGCAAAGAGATTGACGGAGCGTGCGGTCAGCTGGTGGCCACCGAATCTGATCGCCGAGAGGCAGACCGGATGGGCGCCGGAAACGCATAACCTCAGTGAATACGTCTCGCGTTTGAGTTTCACTCAGATTATCATGGGGGCATGAGTACGCCCCGAACACCCGATCCGCTCGGCTCTATTGATTCAACAGAACTGAGAATTCTGTATGCGCTCGCGACGACCGGCTCGCTCACTGCAGCGGCGGCAAGCCTCGGGCTGAGTCAACCCGCGGTCAGCCAGAGAATTAAGCGTGTCGAGACTCGCCTGGCGGTGCCGCTCATTGAGCGGCAGGGACGAGGTATTCGGTTAACAACGGCGGGTAACATTCTGGCGGATCATGGGCGCACGGTCGTCGCAGAGATCGACGCGGCACTCGCAGCAATCGACGATCTTCGCGGCGAGCGTGGAGGAGTATTGCGGCTCGTTGGTTTTCCTTCGGCATCTGCGACCATCGTTCCGGCAATAATGCGGCGCCTTGCCGAGGAAGCTCCGGAAGTTTCACTGCAATATCGAGAAGCAGAGCCCCCAGGTGCCGTCGCACTTCTGCGTGATGGCGAGGTTGATTGTGCACTGATTTTCGATTATGCAGGTGCCGCTGAACTTCCCGCCGGTAGCGTGTTCACTCCGCTTTGGCGCGAGACGGTGAGCCTGGTGCTCGCTCAGGAACGCGCGATAGGGCTCACCGAGGCGCATCTCGACGACTACGCGGAGGAGCATTGGATCGCGGGCTGCGAGAAATGCCGAGGGCACCTCCTTGCTGCCGCTGCAGAGAACGGCTTCGAACCGGACATCATCCAAGAGACGGACAACGTACCGGCAATGCTTGCGATGGCGGCCGCGGGCGGAGCTGTTGCTTTGGTACCGGGGCTGGCTCTTGCCGCTGCGCGCACACTTCCTGATGATGCTGCGGCGCTGCCACTCGTTCCGCCTCGGTATCGCACTATTGGTCTCGTTTCGATGGATACCGCGAACGAGAGCCCGCAGGTGCGCCTGTGCAAGCGACTACTTTCTCACATTGACGGAACGGCCTGGCATCTCGAGCCTGCGGCATGAGTCCCGCATCCTCAGCGGCCGCACTTGTGCCGAAAGAACAGGCGCGGGTGCAGCGCCGTACGGTAACAGTTCTAGCCGCGGGAACGATACTCGGCGGGCTCGGCGTCGGGGCAGGCTTCTCTGCGGGCGCCCTCCTGATCAGCGAGGTGACCGGCAATACGGCGCTCTCTGGTCTTGCCGCCACCATGAACGCGGTGGGAGCCGCCATTGCGGGAATTCCGCTTGCCCGACTTGCCGCTCGGCGCGGGCGCCGTCTCGCGTTGTCGCTCGGCAACCTGATTGCCGTCGTCGGCGCGATGCTCGTTATCCTCGCAGCCGTGATGCAACTCGGAGCTCTGCTCCTTACCGGGCTCGCAGTGCTCGGCATCGCGACGGCGGTGCAGCTCCAGGCGCGATTCAGTGCGGCCGATCTCGCGGCTCCAGACCGGCGAGCACGAGACATCTCGCTGGTGGTCTGGTCAATCACTGTCGGAGCAGTGGTAGGTCCGAATCTCATCGGTCCGGGGGCTGTTGTCGGCGCGGCGCTCGGCATCCCTGAGCTCTCGGGGGTCTTCGTATTTACCATGCTCGCGCAGGCCGCTGCGGGGGCGGCCACCTGGTTCGGACTCCGGCCTGACCCCCTCCTCGCAGCGCGTGCTCTGGCAATTCGTGATGCCGCTGTGGGGGAGCAGGCGGCACTCACTCACACATTGAACAATCGGGCCGCATTTGGCCGCGCTGACTCAGTTCGGACTCAGCCATCTGCCAGCGCGTCGACGCAGGGACTGATCATCGCGTTGATTGCGACTGCGCACGCTGTGATGGTCTCGATTATGGCGATGACTCCGCTTCACATCACCGAACACGGCGGGAGCATCACGTTGGTGGGGCTCACCATCAGCCTGCATATTGCCGGAATGTACGCACTCTCACCGGTGTTCGGCCTGCTCGCAGGTCGCTTCGGTTCGCCTCCGGTGATCCTTGGGGGCTTCGGGATCCTCGCCGCTGCGGTCGCCTGCACCGCCCTGGGCGGTAACTCGCACCTCGTAATTCAGATTGGACTCGTGCTGCTCGGACTCGGTTGGGGTGCCGTGACCGTCGCGGGAGCCGCACTCCTCACGGAGGTCACACCTGCAGCTAGTAAGCCGAAGCGGCAAGGTCAAGCAGATACGGTGATGAACGCGTCTGGGGCGCTTGCCGGAGCTACATCCGGGGTGCTCTTTGCGATGGGAGGTTTCCCACTTCTTTCCCTGCTCGGGGCTGTGCTCGTTGCTGGGGGAGTGGTGCTCGTACTGCGCCTCTTCCCACTCCTGCGTCGCTAGACTGGGGGCAATGTCTACTTCCACTGAACCCCAGTTTTCCACCGCCACCGGTAGCGACGTCCGGGTGCGTTTCTGCCCGTCGCCAACGGGCACCCCGCACGTAGGTATGGTGCGCACAGCGCTGTTCAATTGGGCCTACGCTCGGCATACCGGCGGCACGTTTGTATTTCGCATCGAAGATACTGATGCTGCGCGCGACAGCGAGGAAAGCTACCAGCAGATCATCGACTCGCTGAGGTGGCTCGGCCTGGACTGGGATGAGGGAATTGACGCGGGCGGCCCCCACGAGCCGTACCGGCAATCCCAGAGGGGCGAAATCTACCGAGAGATTGCAGACAAGCTTCTCGCCGCCGGTTTCCTGTACGAGAGTTACTCGACTGCGGAAGAGATCGACGCACGAAATGCTGCGAACGGCCGCCCGAAGCAACTGGGCTATGACAATTTTGACCGTGAACTGACCGACGAGCAGCGAGAAGCCTTCCGGGCTGAGGGGCGACAGCCTGCGCTGCGCTTCCGCGTACCTGAGATTGACCTCTCGTTCCCGGACCTCGTTCGTGGTGACATCTCATTTCCTGCAGGGTCAACCATTGACTTCGTTGTCGTCCGGCCCAACGGGGCTCCGCTTTACACATTGACGAACCCAGTGGATGACGCGTTGATGGGCATCACCCACGTGCTCCGCGGCGAAGACCTGTTGTCTTCGACCCCGCGGCAAATCGCGCTCCATCGTGCTCTAGTCAGTCTGGGAATCGAACCGGCGATTCCTCAGTTCGGGCATCTTCCCTATGTCATGGGGGAAGGAAACAAGAAGCTCTCGAAGCGCGATCCCGAGTCGAATCTCTTACATCACCGTGAGCGTGGTTTTATTCCGGAGGGTCTGCTGAACTACCTGTCACTTCTCGGGTGGTCGCTCTCTGCAGATCGAGACATCTTCACCAGCGAAGAGATGGTCGCCGCATTTGACGTTGTGGATGTGAACCCTAATCCGGCACGCTTCGATCAGAAGAAGGCTGACGCGATCAATGCTGATCACATCCGTTTGCTTTCTGAGGAGGATTTTGGCGAGCGGATTCTGCCGTACCTCGTGGCAGCGGGCGTTCTCCCGGTAGAGGCCACCGGTGCGCAACTGGCAACCGTGAAGGCCGCGGTGCCACTCATTCAGAGTCGGGTTACCGTGCTCAGCGAAGTGGTAGGAATGCTCGGCTTCCTCTTTACCTCGGCCGACGCGCTCGAATATGATGCGGATGCTCTCGCTTCGCTGCAAGCTGATGCCGCTCAGGTGCTCGCAGCTGGCCAACGCGCACTCGAGCAGATTGGCCTGGACGAATGGAAGACAGAGCGAATTCAGTCGGCTCTGCAAGAAGCGCTGATTGACGGGATGGGCTTGAAGCCTCGCGTCGCGTTTGGGGCGCTGCGGGTCGCCGCCTCCGGTCGACGTGTCTCCCCGCCGCTCTTTGAATCATTTGAATTGCTTGGCCGCGAGGAATCTCTTGCTCGGATTGCTCGGCTCGCGTTGCGTGTGGAGGAGGAATCGAAGTGACTACCCCTGTCTCGGCGAGTGGCCATCTGCCGGTCGGAGTCGCCATTATTGGTGGGGGCCCGGCTGGCCTCTCTGCCGGGGTCAACCTGGTTCGCGCCAATCGTCGTATTGCGATCATCGATTCGAATCGCCCTCGACACTCGGCGACTCTTCAGTCGCACGGCTTCCTCACGCGTGACGGCTCGTCACCGCTCGAATTACGGCGACTTGGCCGCGAGGAGTTCGAGCGGTATCCCACGGCGACTTTCGCTCAGGCTGTCGTAAGTGAGGTCTCGCCACTGACGGTCGACGAGGCGCGTGCTACCGGCTTTCCGGATGGTATTGGATTCCGGGTACGGGGGAGCGGCGTTCGGGGCGCGGCAGACGTCGAGTTTCTTGCCCGACGCGTGCTGATCACGGCAGGTCTTACCGAAGAACTGCCTCCCTTCCCCATGATCCGCGCGTTTTATGGCACTGCACTGCATAGCTGTGTGGAGTGTGACGGTTTCGAAAAGACGGACAAGCCACTGGTGCTGATTGGCGAGACCTCAGATTTGTTTGGTCGAGCTCTGCTCATCAGTCGGTTTAGCAGCGACCTGATCGTCTTCACTAACGGCGCCGACACGGTCCGTCCGGATCAAGAACGACAGCTGGCTAGCATCGGTATCCGTGTCGAGCGGCGTGCCATTGACGACATCGTCGGGGAAAAGGCCGAGATGACCGGTGTCCGGCTGGCAGATGGCACCGTGATCCCCCGTGTTGGCGGTTTTGTGCGACCGCGCTGGCACGCACCCGTCGAGTTCATCAGTGATCAATCTTTGGATCGGGACGGTTGGGGCCTTGTTGCGGTAAGCGATCGAGGGGAGACCTCAATCCGCGGCATCTATGCCGCTGGCGATATCGTTCCGCCCGGTCCCCAACAACTTATTATCGCGGCGGGCGGTGGGGCACGGGTTGCCGCAAAGCTGAATATGGACCTGATCCACGGAGCCCTTGGGGTGGGTCAAGTTGACGACTGAAGTGGAGACAGTCGTGATGCCCGCGACCGGGACGAGGGTTGCGGCGCTCGGCCAACGGTACGCGATCATCCTGTCGACCTTTATCGGGTTGCTGTTGATCAGCAATATCGCTGCGGTGAAGCTCATCGCAGCCGGCCCATTCATCGTTGATGGGGGCGTATTCCTGTTTCCCCTCGTGTACATCGTGGGGGACGTGCTCGCCGAGGTGTATGGCTGGAAGGCCTCACGCCGAGCAATTGTCACGGCATTTCTGCTGTCGGCCCTGGCCTCGGTTACGATCTGGGTGGTTCAGTTGAGCCCCGCGGCGCCGGGATGGGAGAACCAAGAGTCGTTTGAAGCGGTTCTCGGTTTTGTGCCGCGTATCGTGCTCGCAAGCCTCACGGCTTTTCTCATTGGTCAGCTTGTGAATGCCTGGGTGTTGGTTCGTTTGCGGGAACGCACCTCGGGTCGCTTCCTCCGCACACGGTTGATCGGATCCACCTTGATCGGTCAACTCGTTGATACTTTGGTTTTCTGCACTATTGCCTTCTACGGCGAGATCTCTGGCTGGGATTTCATCGGATACGTTGCGCTCGGGTATGCAATCAAGTGTGCGGCAGAGGTCGTGCTTCTCCCCGTGACGACGCGTGTGATTGCGCGGGTCCGCGCGGCGGAGGCGACCGCTACCTTGTAGTGCCGTAGATCCGTCCGAGGGTCTCTTCTCGCAGCTCAACGAACGTGTCGTCGATAATGCTTTGGCGAATCTTGTCGACGAGTCGCACGATGAAACGCACATTGTGGATCGTCGCTAGGGTCGAGGCCATCATCTCGTTCGCTTTGTACAGATGGTGCAGGTACGCAGCGGTGTAGTTTTTGCAAGTGTGGCAGTCGCATTCGGGATCGAGGGGTTCGAAGAGACGACGTTGCTTAGCGGACTTGGCATTGATTCGTCCGGTAGACGAGTACATGGTTCCGCCACGTGCCTGTCGTGAGGGCGCGACGCAGTCAAAGGTGTCCGCGCCGGCGGCGACGCCAGCGAATAGGTCATCTGGCTCGGAGATGCCCAGCAAATGTCGGGGCTTGTTCTCGGGAAGTTCGTCGCTCACCCACCCGATGATCTTTCCGAGCTCGGTCTTTTCCAGCGCCCCGCCAATACCGAAGCCGTCAAAGACTTGCTCGTCAGACTGCTCACCGGTCAAGCCTGCGAGGCCGCGCGCCGCCTGTCGCCGCAAGTCTTCGTATTGCGCGCCCTGCACCACACCAAAGAGAGCCTGGTAGGGCCGATGGCTGCGTTCCGACGTGAGTTTTGCGTGCTCGTCGAGGCACCGTACTGCCCAGCGCTCGGTGCGCGCGACTGAATCCTCCTGGTAGGGGCGTGTATTCAGGAGCGTGGTGCACTCATCAAATGCGAACATGATGTCTGCGCCCAGTTGGTGCTGGATCTGCATTGATACTTCTGGGGTGAATCGGTGCTTATCTCCGTTGATAAAGGACTTGAAGGTGACGCCATCCTCGTCAACATGCGCGAGCCTGTCCTTGGTCTTTGCGATGACTTCTGCGTCAGCAAAGGCTTGCTCGGACATAGAGATCACCTTCTTGAAACCAACACCGAGTGACATCACTTGGAATCCCCCGGAGTCGGTGAAGGTGGGTCCGCTCCAGTTCATGAAGCGACCGAGGCCTCCAGCTTCATCGATCAGGTCGGCTCCGGGCTGCAAGAACAAGTGGTAGGCGTTCGCCAAGACGGCCTGGCCACCCAGGTGCTCGACCGTCTCAGGGTGAAGTGACTTCACCGTGGCCTTCGTGCCAACGGGAATAAAAGCTGGTGTCTGGATCGCTCCATTAGGCGTGTGGATCACGCCCGCCCGGCCCAGTGGCTTTCCGTCGGTGCCGCGGAGACCGCCACGTTCCAAACGATGCTCGATATCAAAGCGAAAATCTCGAGGAGAGGGCGGGTTCGGGTGAGTAGCTGTTTCTGGCACGCGTCTATCTAAGCAGGTTGAATTGGGCCGCCTCCGAGTGAATATCGCGGAAATATATGGCGACACGCCCGGCCCATCGGGCCGGTTTGCGGGGGCGATCCAAATCGTCATATAGTTATCACTCGTTGGCAGGGAGCGAAAAGCTCCTGAGTCAGACAAGATCTCCACCAAGATCAACGAGTTGATAATCAAAATTCGTTCTGATAAAGTTGGAAGTCGCTCATCTCACCGCCTTGTGAGGTCTCGTGTCTGTGATGCGGGGAATCATTGCTGATCGTTTCTGGTTCGCCGGGACATCGATTTGCAGGGTTGATTCGGGTGTGGTAAGTTAGGAAAGTTGCTCTTCGGAGGGCCTGCGGGTCGTTACGGGGGGTGTCTGGTCCTTGAGAACTCAATAGTGTGCACTTAATTGTCAAATGCCAAATTTTATATCCCGTCATCGGGGCTCTTCGGGGTTTCGGTGGTGTGATTCTTTTGGATGAATAATTCGGATTGTCAGTACTGGCCCTTCGGGGTTGGTTGATGGTTTGTTTTTGTTTGTCAGGTCAAACTCGTTGCTTGCTGGCTTATTCCGCTGGTTGGTGACATCAGTATTTTACGGAGAGTTTGATCCTGGCTCAGGACGAACGCTGGCGGCGTGCTTAACACATGCAAGTCGAACGATGAAGCCCAGCTTGCTGGGTGGAAGAGTGGCGAACGGGTGAGTAACACGTGAGTAACCTGCCCATCACTCTGGGATAAGCGCTGGAAACGGCGTCTAATACTGGATACGAGCAGCGGCCGCATGGTCAGTTGTTGGAAAGATTTATTGGTGATGGATGGACTCGCGGCCTATCAGCTTGTTGGTGAGGTAATGGCTCACCAAGGCGACGACGGGTAGCCGGCCTGAGAGGGTGATCGGCCACACTGGGACTGAGACACGGCCCAGACTCCTACGGGAGGCAGCAGTGGGGAATATTGCACAATGGGCGCAAGCCTGATGCAGCAACGCCGCGTGAGGGATGACGGCCTTCGGGTTGTAAACCTCTTTTAGTAGGGAAGAAGCGCAAGTGACGGTACCTGCAGAAAAAGCACCGGCTAACTACGTGCCAGCAGCCGCGGTAATACGTAGGGTGCAAGCGTTGTCCGGAATTATTGGGCGTAAAGAGCTCGTAGGCGGCTTGTCGCGTCTGCTGTGAAAACCCGAGGCTCAACCTCGGGCTTGCAGTGGGTACGGGCAAGCTAGAGTGCGGTAGGGGAGATTGGAATTCCTGGTGTAGCGGTGGAATGCGCAGATATCAGGAGGAACACCGATGGCGAAGGCAGATCTCTGGGCCGTAACTGACGCTGAGGAGCGAAAGCATGGGGAGCGAACAGGATTAGATACCCTGGTAGTCCATGCCGTAAACGTTGGGAACTAGATGTAGGGCCTGTTCCACGGGTTCTGTGTCGTAGCTAACGCATTAAGTTCCCCGCCTGGGGAGTACGGCCGCAAGGCTAAAACTCAAAGGAATTGACGGGGGCCCGCACAAGCGGCGGAGCATGCGGATTAATTCGATGCAACGCGAAGAACCTTACCAAGGCTTGACATATTCGAGAACGGGCCAGAAATGGTCAACTCTTTGGACACTCGTTTACAGGTGGTGCATGGTTGTCGTCAGCTCGTGTCGTGAGATGTTCGGTTAAGTCCGGCAACGAGCGCAACCCTCGTCCTATGTTGCCAGCACGTTATGGTGGGAACTCATGGGATACTGCCGTGGTCAACACGGAGGAAGGTGGGGATGACGTCAAATCATCATGCCCCTTATGTCTTGGGCTTCACGCATGCTACAATGGCCGGTACAAAGGGCTGCGATACCGCGAGGTGGAGCGAATCCCAAAAAGCCGGTCTCAGTTCGGATTGGGGTCTGCAACTCGACCCCATGAAGTCGGAGTCGCTAGTAATCGCAGATCAGCAACGCTGCGGTGAATACGTTCCCGGGCCTTGTACACACCGCCCGTCAAGTCATGAAAGTCGGTAACACCCGAAGCCGGTGGCCTAACCCTTGTGGAGGGAGCCGTCGAAGGTGGGACTGGTGATTAGGACTAAGTCGTAACAAGGTAGCCGTACCGGAAGGTGCGGCTGGATCACCTCCTTTCTAAGGAGCACTCGGAACCTTTGGTTTCGTAGATTGCCCAGATCATCACCGAATGTGTGGTGCTGGGTGCTCATGGGTGGAACATTTGATAACAGGGTGTCTGCTGGTGTGGTGGGGGTAGTACGCGAATCTTCGGGTTTGTTGGAACTTTCTGTCATGGTGGTGGGTGTCCGTTTTGTGCACATTATTGGGTCCTGGAGGCCCAGACTGTTTGCGCTCCTTTTTGGGGTGTGGGTGGGCTGGTCTTCTGACTCTTCGCTGTGAGACGTGTTGCTCATGGTGGGGGGATCGACCGTACGTTGAGAACTACACAGTGGACGCGAGCATCTTTGAAACACAATGTGTTTCATTTATAAGGTCTGAGCGTGTGGATTGCCCTTTTGGGGTGGTGTGCGCGTTTATTCTCTTTACTTATGTGATTTCAAGTTTTAAAGAGCAAACGGTGGATGCCTTGGCATCTGGAGCCGAAGAAGGACGTAGTAATCTGCGATAAGCCTCGGGGAGTTGATAAACGAGCCGTGATCCGAGGATTTCCGAATGGGGAAACCCCGCCAGGGCGCGTGCGTGCCTGGTGACTCCCGCCTGAATATATAGGGCGGGTAGAGGGAACGTGGGGAAGTGAAACATCTCAGTACCCACAGGAAGAGAAAACAATAGTGATTCCGGGAGTAGTGGCGAGCGAAACTGGATCAGGCTAAACCGGTCATGTGTGATACCCGGCAGGGGTTGCATGGTCGGGGTTGTGGGACATGCCTGGAGATTCTGCCGAGTCTTCGACGTGAGCGTCAAGTTATAGAGGAACAGCTTGGAATGGCTGATCGGAGAGGGTGAGAATCCCGTACTCGAAATGGCTTGGCCGCGTGGTGTGTATCCCAAGTAGCACGGGGCCCGAGAAATCCCGTGTGAATCTGTCAGGACCACCTGATAAGCCTAAATACTTCCAGATGACCGATAGCGGACTAGTACCGTGAGGGAAAGGTGAAAAGTACCCCGGGAGGGGAGTGAAATAGTACCTGAAACCGTTTGCTTACAATCCGTTGGAGCAGCCTTGTTGCTGTGACAGCGTGCCTTTTGAAGAATGAGCCTGCGAGTTAGCGGCATGTGGCGAGGTTAACCCGTGTGGGGAAGCCGTAGCGAAAGCGAGTCTGAATAGGGCGATTCAGTCGCGTGTCCTAGACCCGAAGCGAAGTGATCTATCCATGGCCAGGTTGAAGCGACGGTAAGACGTCGTGGAGGACCGAACCCACTTAGGTTGAAAACTGAGGGGATGAGCTGTGGATAGGGGTGAAAGGCCAATCAAACTTCGTGATAGCTGGTTCTCTCCGAAATGCATTTAGGTGCAGCGTTGCGTGTTTCTTACTGGAGGTAGAGCTACTGGATGGCCGATGGGCCCTACAAGGTTACTGACGTCAGCTAAACTCCGAATGCCGGTAAGTGAGAGCGCAGCAGTGAGACTGTGGGGGATAAGCTTCATAGTCGAGAGGGAAACAACCCAGATCGCCAACTAAGGTCCCAAAGCGCGTGCTAAGTGGAAAAGGATGTGGAGTTGCTGTGACAACCAGGAGGTTGGCTTAGAAGCAGCCACCCTTGAAAGAGTGCGTAATAGCTCACTGGTCAAGTGATTCCGCGCCGACAATGTAACGGGGCTCAAGCACGCCACCGAAGTTGCGGCATTCAGCGTATAGACAAGCCTTCGTGGTTCAGTCCGTTGGATGGGTAGGAGAGCGTCGTGTGGGCAGTGAAGCGGCGGAGTGATCCAGCCGTGGAGCCCACACGAGTGAGAATGCAGGCATGAGTAGCGAAAGACGGGTGAGAAACCCGTCCTCCGGAAGACCAAGGGTTCCAGGGTCAAGCTAATCTGCCCTGGGTAAGTCGGGACCTAAGGCGAGGCCGACAGGCGTAGTCGATGGACAACGGGTTGATATTCCCGTACCGGCGAAAAACCGTCAAACGCTGATCCATGAGTGCTAAGTATGTGAAGTCTGGTTTGATCCTTCGGGTGATTTCTGGGTGGAGTGTACGAACCCGAATTGGTGAGGTGAGCGTATTAACAGGTGTGACGCAGGAAGGTAGCTGGTCCCGGGCGATGGTTGTCCCGGGCTAAGCATGTAGCCCGAACCGTAGGCAAATCCGCGGTTCATTGAGGGTGAGATGTGATGGGGACCCGTAAGGGGAAGTCAGTGATCCTATGCTGCCAAGAAAAGCATCGGCGCGAGGTTTTAGCCGCCCGTACCCCAAACCGACACAGGTGGTCAGGTAGAGAATACTAAGGAGATCGAGAGAATCATGGTGAAGGAACTCGGCAAAATGCCCCCGTAACTTCGGGAGAAGGGGGGCCATCCACTTATACGGATTTACTCCGGAAAGGGTGTGGTGGCCGCAGAGACCAGTGGGAAGCGACTGTTTACTAAAAACACAGGTCCGTGCTAACAAGCAATTGGATGTATACGGACTGACGCCTGCCCGGTGCTGGAAGGTTAAGAGGAGAGGTCAACCCTTCGGGGTGAAGCTTTGAATTTAAGCCCCAGTAAACGGCGGTGGTAACTATAACCATCCTAAGGTAGCGAAATTCCTTGTCGGGTAAGTTCCGACCTGCACGAATGGCGTAACGACTTCCCAGCTGTCTCCACCATGAACTCGGCGAAATTGCACTACGAGTAAAGATGCTCGTTACGCGCAGAAGGACGGAAAGACCCCGTGACCTTTACTACAGCTTGGTATTGGTGTTCGGTGTGGCTTGTGTAGGATAGGTGGGAGACTGTGAAGCAGGGACGCTAGTTCTTGTGGAGTCATTGTTGAAATACCACTCTGGTCATATTGGATATCTAACTACGGACCCTGATCGGGTTCTGGGACAGTGCCTGGTGGGTAGTTTAACTGGGGCGGTTGCCTCCTAAAGAGTAACGGAGGCGCCCAAAGGTTCCCTCAACCTGGTTGGCAATCAGGTGGCGAGTGTAAGTGCACAAGGGAGCTTGACTGTGAGACTGACAGGTCGAGCAGGGACGAAAGTCGGGACTAGTGATCCGGCAGTGGCTTGTGGAAGCGCTGTCGCTCAACGGATAAAAGGTACCTCGGGGATAACAGGCTGATCTTGCCCAAGAGTCCATATCGACGGCATGGTTTGGCACCTCGATGTCGGCTCGTCGCATCCTGGGGCTGGAGTAGGTCCCAAGGGTTGGGCTGTTCGCCCATTAAAGCGGTACGCGAGCTGGGTTTAGAACGTCGTGAGACAGTTCGGTCCCTATCCTCTGCGCGCGTTGGAAATTTGAGAGGATCTGACCCTAGTACGAGAGGACCGGGTTGGACGGACCTCTGGTGTGCCAGTTGTTCTGCCAAGGGCATGGCTGGTTGGCTACGTTCGGGATGGATAACCGCTGAAAGCATCTAAGCGGGAAGCCGGCCTCGAGATGAGATTTCCGTCACCCTTGTGGTGGTGAGGCTCCCAGGAGATTACTGGGTTGATAGGCCAGATGTGGAAGCACTGTAAGGTGTGGAGCTGACTGGTACTAATAAGCCGATGGCTTGATAATCATTTATACATGGGTATGTGTTGAATGTAGTCCTTCTAACGATGTTTCGCGTCCGCTTTGTGGTTCTTGACGTACGGCCACGACTTGCTGCTTGTGCCTTCTTTTGTGGGGGTGTGGGTGGGTGGGTTTTGGTATGTCAATAGTGTTACGGTGGTTATAGCGTCAGGGAAACGCCCGGTTACATTCCGAACCCGGAAGCTAAGGCTGACTGCGCCGATGGTACTGCACTCGGGAGGGTGTGGGAGAGTAGGACACCGCCGGACCTCTTCATAAGGAGGCTGGTCTCAATAATGAGACCAGCCTCTTTTTTTTTGTATTTCTTACTCCGGTAGACTTACTTCGATCGCTAAAGGAGGAAGCGCATGGGTGTGATGGCAACCGCGCTTTTTGCTCTTTCCATCACCGCACTCATCGCCTATCCAATAATCCGCCGATTCCACAGCAACGGTTTTGTGATCGTCGCTCTGGTCCCTGCTGGCTTGTTTCTGGCTTTCATCAGCCAAGCTGGCGATGTCCTAGCAGGCGATGTTCTTGTCGAGTCGGTCTCCTGGATCCCGCAGCTTTCACTCAATCTGGTCTTTCGACTAGACGCCCTTTCGTTTATGTTCGCGCTGCTCGTTACGGGGGCTGGCGCCCTCATACTCGTATACTGTCGCAACTACTTCGAAGACTCAGAGGACGGTCTCGCGCGGTTTGGCGCCGTGTTTGTGGGCTTCACTGTATCGATGCTCGGGCTTGTGCTCTCCGACAACGTATATCTGCTTTTCATCTTCTGGGAAGCCACCACAGTCTTCTCCTTCCTGCTGATCGGCCACTCCCAGCGGCAGCGAACTGCGCGGTCCGCCGCGCTCCAGGCACTTATTGTGACGACGCTTGGGGGGCTAGCGATGCTCGTTGGCCTCGTGATCCTGTCGGTTGGCGCCGGGACCGCGAATCTGTCTGAGATTGTCGCGTCTCCCCCCAAAGGTGTGGCTGCGACGGTCGCCGTCTTTCTGCTTCTCGTGGGTGCGCTCTCAAAGTCTGCAATCTTCCCGTTTCATTTCTGGTTGCCCGGCGCAATGGCCGCGCCTACCCCGGTGAGCGCCTATCTTCACGCAGCAGCGATGGTCAAGGCGGGGGTCTACCTCATCGCGCGGATTGGCCCGGGTTTCGGGGAGGTTCCTGGCTACCGTGAGACGCTCGTAATTTTGGGCGCCATTACTATGCTGAATGGCGGCATCCGGGCTCTTCGCCAGTTCGACATCAAACTCATCGTCGCGCACGGAACCGTCAGCCAGCTGGGTTTCCTCGTTATGATTTTCGGGCTTGCCTCTCCACTCAGCGATTTCGCCGGTCTGGCGCTGCTCTTCGCCCATGCGGTTGCGAAGGCGCCCCTGTTTCTTGCAGTGGGAATCATCGATCACGGGGCGGGTACGCGCGATCTTCGCAAACTCAGCGGTTTGGGTCGACAGGTCCCGGCGCTCACTGCGATCACCGTGGTCTCCGCGGCGTCGATGGTGGGGCTTCCGCCGTTCATAGGATTCGTGGCGAAAGAAGCTGTCTTTACCGAGCTGATCGTGCTCACGCAGACCGCTCCGATCGCCTGGCTGGCGCTCATTGTTTCGGTCGTCGGCAGCATACTCACGGTCGCCTACATGGGGCGCTTCCTCTGGGGCGCCTTCGCGACGAAACGAGCCGTTGACGCTTGCACCCTCGTGCATCGCGAGTCCCCGAGTATTCTTTTTGCCCCGATGGTCTTTGCTGTGATCGCACTCGGCTCGGGTGTCGCAGCGCCTTTGCTCGATCCGTGGCTTCAGCTCGCGATTCAGCCGTCTTCCGTGGTCCCGGAGCATCTCGCTCTGTGGCACGGATTCACCCCGGCGCTCGGGGTATCGACACTCGTAATCGCTTTGGGTGTGGGTCTGACCTTCATGGTGACTCGACTCGCTCTGCGATTTACGGGGGTGCCCGAGCGCTTCTCTGGATCACACATTTATTGGCTTTTCACCCACTGGATCGACGTTTTCGCGATCAGGCTCACCTCGCTCACGCAGCGTGGGTCACTACCGTTTTACCTTTCTGTGATTCTCATCGTTCTTGTAGGCGCTCTCGCGGTGCCCTTGATCGTCACAGCTCCCTGGCCCGGGAATCTGGACTGGGCTACATCGCCTGCTCAGATTTCCATTGCGATGGTGATGATTCTCGCCACACTTTTCGCGGTCCGCGCCCGTACACGCTTTCAGGCAGTCGTTCTCGTTGGAGTCACCGGATACGGCATGGCATCGATCTTCATGTTGCACGGTGCACCTGACTTGGCGTTGACCCAGGCGCTCGTGGAGACGGTTACGCTGATCGCTTTTGTGCTGGTCATCCGGCGCCTCCCTCAGCACATCGGGGTGCGAGCTTCCCGCGCCAAGCATTGGGTGCGTGCGGTCATTGGGGTGGCAGTGGGTCTTACCCTCGGCGCGGTCGCGCTCGTTGCGATGGGCGCAAGAATTGCGGAGCCAATTTCCCTGCAGTTCCCCGAGCTAGCATATGCCGGAGGACATGGGTCCAATGTCGTGAATGTAACCCTTGTCGATATTCGTGGATGGGACACCCTGGGGGAGCTCTCGGTAGTTCTTGCCGCGGCTACTGGAGTCGCCTCACTCGTTTTTGTGAAGACCCGGATAGACATTTTGCCGAAGCTCAGTCGCCGTGCCGCCCGAATTCGGGTGAGGGACTATTTGAAGCGGGTCGATGATCCTCACGACTCGGCGCAGCGGAGCACATGGTTGTTGGCGGGCAAAGACCTCGATCCGTCACGGCGGTCCATTATTCTCGAGGTCGTCGTTAGAGTGATCTTTCACGCGCTTATCCTGCTCTCGTTCTACCTGCTCCTGACCGGTCATAACACACCTGGTGGCGGATTTGCGGGTGGGCTCGTGGCAGGCCTTGCCCTCGTTGCGCGTTACCTCACAGGTGGTCGCGCCGAGCTCGGGGCTACTGTCCCTGTTGATGCCGGTCGAATTCTCGGCGCTGGTCTTGCACTCGCCACTACTATGGCGATCCTGCCCATCTTCTTTGGGCAGGCGGCATTGGCCTCTTCTTGGATTGATCTTGACCTCGGCCCTCTCGGCATTCTTCCTCTTGTCACTTCGACGCTCTTCGACGTGGGGGTGTATCTCGTGGTCTTCGGTCTCATCCTTGACGTGCTCCGGAGTCTCGGAGCCGAGGTGGATCGGCAGGAAGAGTCAGAAAGTGAGCCGGCTCAGGCAGGGCGAGGTGATCAGCGATGACTATGCCCCTCGTTCTCGTCCTGGTAATGGTGGTGCTATACGCCGGCGGAGTGTATCTTCTGCTTGATCGCTCACTCACGAGGATCTTGCTGGGTTTTCTCCTCGTGGGCAACGCGACGAACCTATTGCTTTTCCTCTCCTCGGGTGGTTTCGGTGTTGCGCCAATCGTTGGCACCGCCGATGCGGAAGATATGAGCGACCCGCTTCCGCAAGCCCTCACCCTGACTGCGATTGTGATTACCTTCGGCGTGAGCGCCTTCATGCTGGCCCTGATCTATCGTTCGTGGCGACTCTCTCGACAAGATGAGGAAGATTCGGTGCGGGTTGAAGAGCAGGAACTGGGGCTTGCAGAGGCAGATGACTTCACGACAGAAGAAGTCACCGATGTTGATCTCGCTGAGACTCAAGAATTCGAAAAGAAGGAAAATGAAGTGGGGGAGGAGCGATGAATGCGTGGGTTCCCTTCGTCGTGCTCATTCCCCTGGGCTGCGCAGCTTTGACACTTGCTCTTCCCGGGCGTCGCCGCGCTCAGCAGGCGATTACAGTTGGCGCCCTCATCGCCATGCTTGCCGTGAGTCTCGTCCTGATGTGGGCCGTGGACTCCGGAGGGCCCCTGGTCATGCAGGTAGGAGGCTGGGCGGCCCCCTATGGCATCTCTCTCGTTGTCGACCGACTCTCTGCACTCATGCTTGTGGTGTCGGCGACTGTGCTGCTCGCGGTGCTCTTGTTTTCGCTTGGTCAAGGTCTGGCAGATGGCGACGAGGACACTCCGGTATCGATCTATTACCCGACCTACTTGGTTCTCGGCGCTGGTGTTTGCAACGCATTTATCGCGGGTGATCTTTTCAATCTCTATGTTGGTTTCGAGATTCTTCTCGTTGCCAGCTATGTGCTCATCACCCTGGGTGGAACCGCGCCCCGCATACGTGCTGGTGTGACCTACGTGGTGGTTTCACTGGTGTCCTCTATCCTCTTCCTTGCTGGTATCGGAGTGATTTACGCGGCAACGGGCACCGTCAACCTGGCACAACTCACCATCCGTATTGCAGAGTTGCCGAGCGAGGTCCAGCTCATACTCAACCTGCTACTCCTCATTGCCTTTGGAATCAAAGCGGCAATCTTTCCACTTGCGTTTTGGCTTCCTGACTCCTATCCGACGGCACCAGCCCCGGTCACTGCGGTATTCGCCGGATTACTCACGAAGGTCGGCGTCTATGCCATCATTCGGAGCCAGACCCAACTTTTCCCGCAGTCGAGCGTAGACAATCTGCTGTTGGTTATTGCTGGGCTCACGTTGATAGTTGGAATACTGGGAGCAGTGTCTCAACTCGACATCAAGCGACTTCTTTCATTCACGCTGATCAGCCACATCGGGTACATGATCTTTGGGATAGGAATGGCCACTGCGGCCGGGTTTGGTGCGACCATCTACTACATCGCCCATCACATCATCGTGCAGACGACCCTCTTCCTCGCGGTCGGCCTGATCGAACGGCAGGGTGGATCCACGTCGTTGACCTCGCTCGGTGGCTTGCTCCGTGCTGCGCCGGTAATTGCCATATTGTTCTTCATCCCGATGCTCAATCTCGGCGGCATACCTCCGTTTTCAGGCTTCATCGGCAAGCTTGGTCTATTTGAGGCGGGCGCGGAGTTGGCCACCCCAGGGACCTATTGGCTCATGGGGGTAGGGGCTCTGGTATCACTCCTCACGCTGTACGCGCTAGCGCGAGTATGGAGCTTAGCTTTCTGGCGCACACGGTCGGCGGCTCTCGGGGAGCCCGTAGCTGTGCCGTCGACGTCTACTGAGGCACTGATGCTCAGGGACCGAGAAGATGCACTTCTCGACCGGTTGCACGATGCTCCCGATGCGATTCCTCGTCAGGAACAGCGACAGATCCCGGGTCTCATGGTGGGTGCCACCACCGGCATGGTGGCGGTCAGCGTGGTGCTGACGCTTTTCGCCGGGCCACTCTACGCATACTCTGAACGTGCAGGTGAGATGCTCACCCAACCCGCGGAGATTGCTCGCCTCGTCCTCGAGCCGAGCGAGGATTCTCGGCTCGGCGGAGGCAGTGGTCGCACCGAGCTTCCGGGGGGCAGTGACGCTGACTCTGAGCAGCTGGATGAGGTGGACAATGGGTCGTGAGGCGAGGCGTCGGGAACGGCTGCTCACGCTGAGCGAGCTTCCGTTGCTTATTGGATTGGTGCTCACCTGGGTTGCACTGTGGCATGAAGTGAGCCTCATGTCGGTTCTCAGTGGGATAGTCGTTGCGCTTTTCGCCCTGCGACTTTTCTACTTACCGCCGGTGCTCATTGCTGCCCGCTTCAATGTTTGGTGGGCACTCCGCTACGTGCTGTACTTCTTTTGGCATCTCGCGATTGCTTCGGTGCAGGTTGCCTGGCTCACATTTCGGCCCGGGCCGCCACCCAAGACATCGATCGTCGCGGTACGATTGCGGACTAAATCCGATTTCATCCTGACGATGGTGGGACTCACCGCCTCCCTTATTCCGGGTTCTCTCATCGTAGAAGTCGATCGATACGGCTCCACGTTGTACCTCCATGTTCTGAATACTCCGACAGCCCGCGAAACGCAGCACGCCGTACAAGCGGCTCTGGAGATCGAAGAGCTTCTGATTCGTGCAATCGGCTCGAAGCGAGATCTGAAGGAGCTGTCATGACTGTGCTGTCCAGCATTGCAGTGGCGTTTGCCGTTGCTGGCCTGACCTTAACCGCGCTCTTCACCGTGATCCGCATTGTGCGCGGGCCCACGATCCTCGATCGAATGATCGCATCAGACGTGCTACTCACCACGCTAATACTCGCGGTCGGAACCGACATGGTGCTACGGAATCACGTCGACGGGATACCGCTGATGACCGCAATTGCGGCCACCGCGGTGCTCGCCACGATTGCGGTCGCACGCTATGTTAAGCGACGCACGCGGACCACCCTTCCAGTGGGGCCAGGGGAGGTGCCCAATGATTGAGCAGGTCATGGATGCTTTAGCGCTCGTATGCGTAATCGCGGCTACCGGGTTCTCTGTGGCAGCCGGGGTCGGACTCCTGCGTTTTCCGGATGCGCTAAGTAGGCTGCACGCGGCCACAAAGCCTCAGGTTTTTGGCCTGCTCCTGATCATCACGGCGATCGCGTTGGATCAGCGTTCCTGGGTGACCTTGCTTTCACTGATCCCGGTTTTTGTCTTCCAGTCGCTGACCGCTCCGGTTGCCGCGCATATGGTCGGCAGAGCTTCCTACCGAACCGGGCAGTACGACACCGAAAGCCTGGTCGTTGATGAGTTGGGCCCGGCAATCGATCGCGCGAATGCAGGGAAAGATCAGTAACACCCGCACGTCTGGGCTCGACCAAACTCGCGGGTGTTACTGAACTCTGCTCGTGTCGTGTTTACGCGTCTACAAGGTATCGGCTGTAGGCCGGCAGGGTGAGGAAGGTGGGGAATTGATCTCCCAGCGCCACCTCTTCGAAAAGTTCGATTGCGTCGTCGAAACGATCGCCCGCGAAGCGATCAAAGCTCTGGGCCGTCTCGCGCACGATCTGCTCAACCCACTGCTTGGTGATGCGCGTCCCGTCGGCGGTCGACTGATCCTGATGGATCCACTGCCAGATCTGTGAACGACTGATCTCAGCGGTAGCCGCGTCTTCCATGAGGTTGTCAATTGCCACGGCTCCTAGCCCGCGCAACCAAGCCTCGATGTAACGCAGACCGATTGAGACGTTGTCACGAACCCCAGCTTCGGTGATCTCGCGACCGATGTGCACATTGAGGAGCTGTGCGGCGGTCACGTGCACATCGTCGCGCTGGCGATCGACCTGGTTCGGTCGGTCTCCGAGCACGGCATCAAACTCGGCCTGTGCCACTGGAATCAGGTCCGGGTGCGCCACCCAGGTGCCGTCGAAACCGTCCGAAGCCTCACGGCGCTTATCTGCGCGAACTTTCTCTTCTGCACGCGTCGTGACCTCAGGGTCACGCCGATTAGGAATGAACGCACTCATTCCGCCGATTGCGTGAGCACCA
This sequence comes from Leucobacter shiyiweii, assembly GCF_052446065.1. Lineage (GTDB taxonomy): Bacteria > Actinomycetota > Actinomycetes > Actinomycetales > Microbacteriaceae > Leucobacter. The sequence goes on from NZ_CM127080.1 coordinate 752,917, forward strand.
CGCTTGTGGCAGGTCTGCACAAGCAGCTCGGTGTAGGCCCGCATGAAGGGGACTGTCATGGTCACTTCGCTGCGATCAGGCATGACGAACCGGGCACCACGACCTCGATAATTCTTGATGATTGAGAATATGTAGTCCCATCGTCCAGCGTTCAGTCCAGCGATGTGATCCTTCATCACGTAGAGGATCTCGTCCATTTCGAACGCCGCGGGGAGCGTCTCGATCAATACGGTGGCGCGAATGGTGCCGTGATCAAGGCCGAGCGCACGCTCGGTGAAGGTGAAGATGTCATCCCACAGCTTCGCTTCCTCGCTCGATTCCAGCTTCGCGATGTAAAAGTACGGTCCACGTCCACGCTCAACGAGTTCGCGAGCGTTGTGGAATGCGTACAGGCCAAAGTCGACGAGGCTGCCGGACGCGGCGCCTGCCTGCCCGTGCGCGTCAACGAAGCGGATGTGCTTCTCAACAAGGTGCCACCCGCGTGGGCGCATCACAATGGTTGGCGTCCGCTCGGCCGTCACTCGGTATTCTCTGCCCTCGGCGCTCGTGAAGGTCAACTGATCTCGAATTGCGTCGAACAGCGAGATCTGTCCTCCGATCACGTTCGTCCACGTTGGGCTAGTCGCGTCCTCTTGATCGGCGAGCCACACGCGCGCACCTGAGTTGAGCGCGTTGATGGTCATCTTGGGATCTGTGGGTCCAGTGATTTCGACGCGACGGTCCTCCAGCCCTGGTCCCGGCCCCGCAACCCTCCAGGCCGAGTCTTCCCGAATCGCACGCGTATCATCGCGAAACTTCGGGTCGCGTCCGTTGCCTATCTCGAATCGGCGCCGCTGACGATCTGCCAGACGATCGTGGCGAGCCCCGGCGAAACGATGGTGAAGCTCGGTAAGAAACTGTAGCGCCTCTGCGGTGAGGATCTCTTCACCTCGGGGGATCGGTCGTCCGAGCACCTCAATGCGGGGCCCGGTGTTTGTTGAGGTGCGTTCTGAGTGCGCTGTGGCCTGCAAGGTAGTCATGATCTGTGTCCTTTGACGTGCGAATCTGGGTGTGAACCAGCGGGCGATTCATCGGTGTGGTTCCATCATGTGGCCTCAGGTCGGGGTAGATCGCGTCCAGCTCGGGGTGAACTTTCCCAGTATTTTCGTTTGGTGAAAGAATCAGGATCTGGCACCATGGAGTGATGAACTCCAGCAATCTCGCGACTAGCGACCAGCGGCGCACCGCGGTCCACCGCGGCACAGCGGGACCTGCCGCAGGAATTCGTGATTCCGGGCGACAGGCCGTTCCAGCCGTCGTTGCAGCTCCCGAAGAAGAAGCCGCAGATGCGTTGACGCTCGGGCGGCGGGTTCGTGAACGACGGACCCAGCTCGGTCTGAAGCTTGAGCAACTTGCGGCGGCGATTGAACGTGCCCCCTCGCAGGTTTCAGCCATCGAAAATGGGAAACGAGAGCCGAGTCTGCCAATTCTTCGTGCACTGGCTCTGGCGCTTGATTGTTCGGTCGACGAGCTGCTGATGGACGAGGCTCCGAGCGAGCGAGCCGCCCTTGAAATATCGGTAGAGCGGGCGCAGCGAGGTTCGGTGTTCCAATCGCTGGGCATTCAGCCGATCCGGGTGTCAAAGACCACTCCCGACGACACGCTCAAAGCCGTCCTGGGATTGCACCAGGAAGTCGAGCGTCTCCATCGCGAGCGTGCCGCAACTCCCGAGGAAGCGAGGCGCGCAAACACGGAACTGCGGGCGGAAATGCGGGTGCGCGGAAACTTTTATTCCGAGCTTGAAGCCGAGGCCAAGCAGCTGCTTGAAGGAGTCGGCTATATCGGCGGCCCGGTCTCTCAGCAACTGATATCGAGTATTGCCGAAAAGCTGGGATTTACGCTGCACTACGTGGGCGATCTGCCGCACTCGACCCGTTCCGTGATTGATCAGCGGAACCATCGGATTTATCTGAGCTCGAAGCTGCCCTCTCGCGACGCCCGGGCCCCGATCGTTCGTGCACTCGCAAGTCTTGTGTGCGGTCACGAGGAACCGCGAAGTTACGGTGAATTCTTGCGCCAGCGCGTGGAGGCCAACTATCTTGCCGGCGCAGTATTGCTGCCCGAAAAGAGCGCGGTGAGCCATCTGCGTGAAGCCAAAAAGTTGCGCCAGGTTTCGATGGAGGACCTGCGCGATGCATTCGGAGTCTCCTATGAAATGGCGGCGCACAGGTTCACGAATCTTGCCACTCAACACCTAGACATGGACGTGCATTTTATGAAGGTGCACGAATCAGGCACTCTCATCAAGGCGTATGAGAACGATGGGGTGCGGTTCCCATCGGATGCCTTGGGGAATTTTGAAGGTGCCACGGTGTGCCGAAACTGGACGGCACGCACGGTATTCAGTCAACCCGATCTCTTCAATCCCTGGTATCAGTACACGGATATGGCGGCTGGAGGCACCTACTGGTGTACTTCCCGGGTGGAAAAAGCGAAGGAAGGTCAGTACTCGGTAAGCGTTGGGGTGCCCTTTGAGGCGGTGAAGTGGTTTCGGGGTCGCGAGACGCCGCACCGAAGCCAATCGTTCTGCCCTGATGAACGCTGCTGTCGTCGTGCCTCGGACGAACTCAGTCGCAAATGGGAGGCGGCAGCGTGGCCCGAGGCGGCCACACCGACAAGCCTTCTGGCGGCACTGCCGACCGGCACCTTCCCCGGCGTGGATTCCCATGAGGTGTACGCCTTCTTGGAGTCTCACGAGACCTAGAGTCCCTCTCCGGGCAATGGTATTTCAAGGTCTGTTCTCCCGACGCGCCAACCCGCCGAGATTGAGATGCGCCCGCGCTCGAGCTGCGATAGCGTAGTGAGATAAGGCTGAAAGGCTGGCGGGAGGCGATTAGCCGGAGGTGAGTGACGACGTGAATGCCGAGGATCAGGCACACCAGCATGACCAAACCGAGGTGCGATCGACTGAGCAGTTTCGCGACGATGTGAGCGCCATGGTGCGGGCTCGTACCACCGATTTGAGCGTGGGCGAGCAGGAGGCAGTGCAGGCACTCCCTTCGGGTGCTGCGTTGCTCGTCGTGCGGCGCGGAGCGAACCTGGGAGCTCGGTTTCTTCTGGATCAAGCGACGACGGTTGCAGGTAGACATCCCGAGGTCGACATCTTTCTCGACGACGTCACGGTCTCGCGCAAGCATGCAGAGTTTCACCGTGACGGGGTGAGGTTCCGCGTCCACGACTTGGGGTCGCTGAACGGCACGTACGTTGACGGTCGCCGCATAGAAGGCGACAGCACGTTGGAAGACGGGGTCGAAGTGCAGGTGGGCAAGTTCAAGTTCACTTTCTTCGCCTCGCGGTTCGATCTTCCATACCAGGGGTAGCGTGCCAATGAAGTCCGTCCGAGCCCACGACAGTACAGGGCTCCTCAGCATCGGTCACGTGCTTGAGCGCCTACAGAACGACTTTGGTGATCTCAGTCCGTCAAAACTGCGCTTCCTGGAGGAGCGAGGCCTCATTTCTCCTGAGCGCACTAAATCGGGATATCGTAAGTTTTCGCAGGCCCACGTCGAGCGACTCAGACTGATCTTGACGCTTCAGAAGGAACACTATCTCCCGCTAAAGGTCATTGCCGAGGTATTGGAAGAAGTCGACCAGGGCAGAGACCCGGTCATCCCAGGTGCGGCACCTCGCAGCGCTTCCAGCATCCTTCGACCGCAGCGGCTGCTCTCTCGAGACGAACTTCAGCGATTGACGGGAGCCTCGGCGAGATTCCTGGGAGATGCGATCGCTGCGGGTCTTCTTCCTGCAGCCGATGTGTTTCCGCACGAATCTGTAGCTGAGTTGAGCGCACTCCTCCGCCTTGCGGAGCGTGGGATCACTCCGCGTCATCTGCGTGCAATGCGCGTTGCAGCGGAGCGTGATGCGGAGCTTATTGCTCATTCCCTTGAGTCTCGCGGCATGAGAAGTGACAGCCCCGATGGCTCGGAGGGGGCGCTCGAGCTGTCGGAGCTCATGGAGACCGTGCGCGCAGGGGTTTTGCACCGCAGCCTGAGTCGACGATAAAGACGACACACCCCAAGTTCAGGTGCGTTGGTCGTTGCACCGGGGCATCTCCCTAGATACCGTTAAAGAACCACGCGCACGTTGCGCTGCCTGAGAGGACTGCGATGGAGAATTTGGTTTCGACGCCGCCAGGATCGACCACTTCCGCCACGCTGTTTGATGACGGCCTACCCCAGCCCAACAAGGATGGCGGGTTCAAGGGTGCAGTTGCCGCGCGCGCCGCGGGTATCAGCTATCGCCAGCTTGACTATTGGGCGCGCACTGGATTGGTTGAGCCAACGGTGCAGAGCGCGAGCGGATCCGGGTCACAGCGCCTCTATGGATTCCGAGACATCCTGGTTCTTAAACTGGTCAAGCGTCTTCTTGACACGGGGATCTCGTTGCAGCAGATTCGCACCGCAGTCAGTCAGCTCAACGAGGCTGGGGTGCACGACCTCGCGCAGACAACACTCATGAGCGACGGAGCCAGCGTGTACCTATGCACCTCTAACGACGAAGTGATCGACCTCGTCAGCCGTGGTCAAGGCGTCTTCGGGATTGCCGTCGGCAAGGTGCTGCGCGAGGTGGAAACCTCGCTCGTGGATATGGACGAGCATCGTTCGTCCTCACTCGAGGAATCAGGCGATGAGCTCTCCGCTCGACGGGAAGCCCGAAAGATTTCCTAAAACGACCCGGCGGAGTTTCTATCTGTGGACGGGAAATTCCGCCTGACGAACGAGAAGTCGTTTACTTTGCGGAATTGGTGGAGTCTGTGACCACTGACTGGTCTTCCGCAGCGTCATCTGCGACGACCGCATGTCCTGGGGTTGCGTGCGCAACATCATTCATGACGCTTCCATCGATACCCGCGGATCGCATCACTCGATCGAGGACCTGATCAAAGTAGCCCGCCATCTCCTGGGCGGCCTCGCCCGGCCACATGTGCACTGGCTTCGCCGCGCCCTGTGCCTGCTGGAGCGACGTGCGCTCCGGGAGCTGGGGGCTGAGCACCAGTGGACCGAACATCTCTTTCAGCTCCTTGATGCGGAATTGATGTTCCATCGACTGCGGTCGGGTTCGGTTGATGAGGATGCCGAGCGGCTGAAGTCGCGGGCTGACCCCGCGTCGGATTTCTTCGATCGCACGCAGGGCTCGGTCAGCCGCCGAAACCGCAAATAGTCCTGGCTCGGTAACCACCAACACGCGGTCGCTTGCCGCCCATGCAGTTCGGGTGAGCGCATTCAACGAAGGCGCGCAGTCAATGAGCACCAGGTCGTAGTCTTTTTCAACACTCGCAAGAGCTTCTTCAAGCTTCCAGATTTCGCGAACGGACGGGTGCGGTCCGTCAAAATTGATGGCAGAGGGGCTGCCGACGAGCAGGTCAATCGAACCTTCGTGATGCTGATTCCACCCGCTGGGAGCGATCGCCGCGCGCACGGTCTTCTCCTTCGGGTTCTCGAGCACATCTGAGATACTTGAGAACCCTTCTGGGTCAACATCCATACCGGTGGACACGTCGGCTTGCGGATCGAGGTCAACCACAAGGGTGCGCAGGCCGCGCGAGAACGCCGCGGAAGCCAGGCCTAAAGCCACAGTGGTCTTACCGACGCCGCCTTTGAGGGAGCTCACACTGAGTACATGCACCCCTTGAGTCTATGGGAAACAGCTCTAACGTTCACTGGGTGCTTGAGGAGCTACGAAAGTCTCTCGATATCGAGACGGTTTGCGTTGTGTCGACATGTAGGCTGTCTCTGGGCAGTTGTATTTTGCTGGGCGCAAGAGGCATAGGAGCCACATGTTCAAGAAGATCCTGGTCGCTAACCGCGGAGAAATTGCCATTCGAGCCTTTCGAGCCGCGTATGAACTTGGCGCAAAGACTGTAGCGGTGTTCCCCTACGAAGACCGCAATTCCTTGCACCGTTTGAAGGCGGACGAAGCATACGTCATCGGGACGGAAGGTCACCCGGTGCGCGCATATCTTGATGTCAGCGAGATCGTGCGGGTAGCTCGTGAGTGCGGCGCCGATGCCATATACCCCGGTTACGGATTCTTGTCCGAGAATCCCGATCTCGCGGCGGCTGCCGCAGAGGCAGGGATCACCTTCATCGGGCCTGGTCAGTCCGCGCTCGAGATGGCGGGCAACAAGGTTGCTGCGAAGCATCACGCGATTGCGGCAGGCGTGCCGGTTCTTCGTTCGACGGAACCTTCCCGCGACTTGGACGAGCTGATCGCAGGTGCCCGCGAGATTGGCTTTCCAGTGTTTGCAAAAGCTGTTGCCGGTGGGGGAGGCCGAGGGATGCGACGTGTCGAGCGCGAGGAGGATCTCCGTGATGCGCTCGAGGCCGCGATGCGTGAGGCCGACAGCGCGTTCGGCGACTCCACGATGTTCATCGAGCAAGCCGTCCTGCGCCCCCGACACATCGAGGTCCAGGTGCTCGCAGACCGTTCTGGTGCAACGGTGCACCTCTACGAACGCGACTGCTCGGTGCAGCGGCGTCACCAGAAGGTTGTCGAGATCGCTCCGGCACCGAACCTCGATCCTGCAGTTCGAGATCTGCTGACTCGGGATGCCATTGCCTTCGCGAAGTCGATCGGTTACGAAAACGCGGGCACCGTAGAATTCCTTCTCGATACCGAGGGCGAGCGCGCTGGCAAGCACGTGTTCATCGAGATGAATCCGCGAATTCAGGTCGAGCACACCGTGACAGAAGAGGTCACGGACGTCGATCTTGTGCAAGCTCAGATGCGCATTGCGGCCGGCGAATCATTGGAAGAGCTGGGACTCACGCAGGATCGCATTCAGCTCCGAGGGGCGGCCCTGCAGTGCCGAATCACGACGGAGAATCCGGCTGATGGTTTCCGACCTGACCTCGGCCGCATCACTACGTACCGTTCCCCGGGTGGTGGGGGTGTTCGCCTTGACGGTGGAACGATTAATCCTGGAGCGCACATCAGTCCGCACTTCGATTCGATGCTCGCGAAACTGACGTGCCGCGGTCGCGACTTTGGTGCCGCGGTCGTGCGAGCGCGACGCGCACTCGCCGAGTTCCGAATCCGCGGAGTTGCGACCAATATTCCTTTCTTGCAGGCCGTCTTGGATGACCCGGACTTCCAAGCAGGCGATGTCAGCACTTCGTTTATAGAGGAGCGTCCCGAACTTCTCACCCTCAACAAACCTCAGGATCGCGCAACTCGGGTGCTTCAGTACTTGGCCGACGTGACGGTGAACCAACCGTACGGGGTGCGGCCCAGCTTGATCGGACCCGAAGTGAAACTTCCGGTGGTTGACCTCGACCGACCGGCACCACAGGGAAACCGCCAGCGACTGCTCGAACTCGGGCCAGAGGGATTTGCTCGGTCTCTGCGTGCTCAGACCGCCCTCGCCGTCACCGATACAACGTTTCGAGACGCACACCAGTCTCTGCTCGCGACGCGGGTGCGGAGCCGTGACCTGATCGCCGTGGCACCTCATGTGGCGCGACTGACACCGGAATTACTGTCGGTCGAGGCATGGGGCGGTGCCACGTACGACGTAGCGCTGCGCTTCCTCTCCGAGGATCCGTGGGATCGGCTCGCCGGACTCCGCGAGGCGCTCCCGAACGTTCCGATACAGATGCTCCTGAGAGGTCAGAACACAGTTGGTTATACGCCATATCCTGCGCGAGTGGCCCAGGCATTCGTGCGCGAGGCTACTTCCACCGGAGTGGATATTTTCCGCATTTTTGATGCGCTGAACGATGTGAGCCAAATGAGGGTGGCGATTGACGCCGTGCGGGAGACCGGCACTGCAGTCGCGGAAGTTGCCATGTCATACACGGGCAACCTCATCGACCCGAGGGAGAACAAGTACACGCTTGACTACTATCTGCACCTGGCTGAGAGCATTGTTGACGCTGGTGCCCACATCCTCGCGATCAAGGATATGGCGGGATTGCTGCGCCCTGCCGCTGCCGCCAAGTTAGTTACGGCGCTTCGGGATAGGTTTGATCTCCCGGTTCATCTGCACACACATGACACGCCGGGCGGTCAATTGGCGACACTCCTCGCTGCTTCAGCTGCCGGTGTCGACGCGGTTGACGCGGCCTCCGCGCCAATGGCCGGAACCACATCGCAGCCCTCGCTGTCATCACTCATCGCGGCTCTCGCCGATACTGAGCGCGACACAGGCCTGAACGCGGAAGCCGTCTACGAGCTCGAACCATACTGGGACGCTGTGAGGACTGTGTATCGCCCGTTCGAGTCGGGTCTGCCGTCACCTACGGGTCGGGTCTACACCCATGAGATTCCTGGAGGTCAGCTCTCGAATCTTCGCCAGCAGGCAATCGCTCTGGGCCTTGCAGATAACTTCGAGAAGATCGAAAATATGTACGCCGCCGCGGACAGAATATTGGGCCGCATTCCGAAGGTCACCCCCTCCTCGAAAGTCGTGGGGGATCTTGCGCTTCATCTCGCTGCAGTAGACGCTGACCCATCCGACTTCGAAGCGCACCCGGAAAAGTACGACATCCCCGATTCGGTGGTCGGGTTCCTTGCCGGAGAGCTGGGAGAGATTCCGGGCGGATGGCCAGAACCCTTCCGCAGTAAGGTACTTGCTGGGCGCAATGTCTCCATCGAAGTCGCCCCGGTTCCCGAGGCAGATGCCGCGCTCCTCGAAGGCTCGCAGTCAGAGCGGCGGGATGCGCTGAACCGGCTCTTGTTCCCCGGCCCGACGGCCCAGTTCGCCTCCATTAGGGAGCGTTTCGGAGATCTTTCAGTGCTGCACACCGGTGACTACCTGTACGGTCTGGAATCGGGTTCCGAGCACGCCATCGACCTCGGCCCCGGGGTACGCCTCTATGTCGGCCTGGAAGCCATTGGCGAGGCGGATGACAAGGGGATCCGCACAGTCATGGTGCGAGTGAACGGTCAACTTCGACCGGTCTTCGTGAAGGACGAGCGAGTGACGTCGACTGTCGAGGCGGCTGAGAAGGCCGATCCTGGGATCGTGGGTCACGTGGCTGCGCCATTCTCCGGGACGGTGACGCAGAAAGTATCAATCGGGGATCAGGTATCAGCGGGTCAACCGGTGGCTACTATTGAGGCGATGAAGATGGAAGCTGCTATCACGGCTCCGATCTCGGGAACCGTCAAGAAAGTGACCTTCCGAGAGGCTCGCGGAGTAGAAGCCGGGGATTTGTTGCTGGTAATCGAAGGAGAGTAACGCGCGGTGGCTGTTCGTGAGATTCGGTTGTTCGGTGATCCCGTGTTGAAGGCTGTCTGCGAGCCGATCACTCATATCGACGCGGGGGTGCACGCCCTCGTGAACGACCTCTGCGATACAGTCGCTTTTGAAGGACGGGCAGGTCTTGCCGCCACGCAGATCGGCTACACGCAGCGTGCTTTTAGTTTGCACTTGGACGGTCGCGTCAGCTACATTCTCAACCCTGAGATCGTCGAACTCGCCGGGGATCCTGTCCCTACCGGGGAGGGCTGTCTCTCGATGCCCGACCTGTGGTTCGAGGTGCTGAGATATCCGAGTGCAACAGTGCGAGGAATCGACCTAGACGGCTCGGAACTCGTAATTTCGGGTCAGGGTCTCACCGCGCAGGCACTCCAACACGAGTGTGACCATCTCGACGGGAAGCTCTACCTCAGTCGACTTGACCGTGGGGCACGAGGAGAGGCCATGAGGCAGATCCGAAATTCGCGTTGGTTTTGAGTCCGCGCGGCCATTCACAGAGCGAGGCCCTCACCAGGTTGACCTGTCGATGAGGGCCTCGTTCTGTGATGCGCCGGGGCTAGACCGTGGTCGAAACCGTCTCAGTTTGTGGGTTGTCTCCGTAGAGCTTTGCGATTTCACCCGCATAGTCGCGCAGAATGTTATCTCGCTTGATGCTCATCTTGGGAGTGAGGTGACCGCTCGCTTCTGTGAACTCGGTCGGCAGGATAACCCACTTGCGGATGCTCTCAGCTCGTGAGACGTACTTATTTCCGTGATCAACCGCGCGCTGAATCTCGGCAACCACTGCCGGATGAGCAGTAGCTTCCTCGAGCGTCATATCGGCATTCAAATTATGGTTTTTCAACCACGTTGGAAGCATTTCGGCGTCGAGAGTGATGAGTGCCGAAATGAACGGCTTCTGATCCCCGACTGCCACGATCTGGCCGATCAGCGGGAAGGACCTGATCGGATCTTCGAGACCGGCGGGAGCAACATTCTTTCCCCCGGCCGTCACGATGATTTCCTTCTTACGGCCGGTTATGGTGAGGTAGCCATCCGAATCCAGGGACCCGAGGTCGCCGGTCTTGAAGAACCCGTCGGTCGTGAAGACCTCTCGTGTGGCCTCAGGGTTCCGCCAGTATTCCTTAAAGACGTCGATTCCCTTCACCTCGACCTCGCCATCTTCGGCAATGCGCACTGTGTGGCCTGGAAGCGCGGGCCCCACGGTGCCGATCTTGAACTTGTCAGGCAGGTTGACGGTCACGGGGGCGGTGGTCTCGGTCAGACCATAGCCTTCGAGAATCTTGATACCGAGGCTGTGGTAAAAGTGCCCCAGATAGTGGCTCAGCGGTGCGGAACCAGAGACCGCGTACTTCACCTGGCCACCCATTGCTTCACGCAACTTAGCAAACACGAGCTTGTCAAATAGCTTGAACTTGAGACCCAACATGAAGGGAACCTTGTCGCCCGCCATGGTGAGCTCGGAGTGTTGAACGGCGACCAGGGCTGCTGCGCGGAAGATCTTGCCCTTGCCACCCGCCTCTGCTTTCTGTTCAGCAGAGTTATAGACCTTCTCGAACACGCGGGGTACAGCGAGCAAAAACGTTGGATGGAAGCTCCCGAGCGAGGGGAGGAGTTTTGTTGTGTCGGGCTGATGCCCGACACGAACACCGGAGTGCACCGTGAGGATTGAGATGAAACGGGCGAAGACGTGTGCCAGCGTGACAAAGAGCAGCGTGGATGCGCCGGGCTGGTTGACTACTTCTCCAAGAGCTGCCGCGGAGTTACGAGATAGATCGACGAAGTTGGCGTGCGTGAGTACGCAACCCTTTGGCCTCCCCGTCGAACCCGAGGTATAGATCAAAGTGGCGATGTCGTCTGCGTTCGCGATGTTACGGCGGCGTTCGATTTCTTCGCTCGGGATCTCAGTTCCCGACGAGATCAGTTGGTCGATGGCGCCCTCGTCGAGCCGCCACTCTAGTTGCAGACCGGGGGCTTCCGCGCGAATCTCTGCGAGCCGCTCCGCGTGCTCCGCAGTCTCGGTGATGATCCCTCGAGCGGCCGAATCTTCCATAATCCAGTGAATCTGGAGGGCAGAGGACGTTTCGTAGATCGGCACCATGACGGCTCCGGCGTAAAACAACGCGAAGTCGATCAAGCTCCATTCAAACGAGGTTTTGCACATCAGCCCGATACGATCACCTGGTTGCACGCCCGCAGCAACCAGTCCTTTTGCTACCGCAACCACCTTGTCGCGAAATTGCAGTGCGGTCATGTCCCGCCAGGTGTCACCCTCGGGAGTCGCAAAGAGCGCTCTGTCGGGTGTTGCGGCGACGCGCTGCTCGAGCAGGTCAGTCACATTGTCAGTGGGAACGGATGGAACGAGAAGCGGAGTCTCGGACAGGTTCACGGCAGCTCCTTTGATACCCAGTACCAGAATTGGTTAATGACGTCGCTACGACGCCGGTGATGTCTCATTCACCCTATTGCATATGTCTCACAGAGCGCCCTCATTCCAGTCGGGTATCTACAATTCGGATAGTCTGGTCCGTGTCGAAGGGACGACGTCGCAATGTTCTATTGGTTCTTCAAACACCTCATCTTTGGGCCGCTCCTGAAGACCTTCTACCGGCCATGGGTTGAGGGCGCCGAAAACCTCCCAGAAACCGGGCCGGTAGTTATTGTTGGAAATCACCTGTCGGTGATTGACTCGTTCTTCATGCCCCTCATGATCGATCGCCGCGTCTACTTCCTTGCGAAGAGCGATTACTTCACTGGGAAGGGCCTCAAAGGCTGGATTGTGAAGAATTTCATGCTTGCTGTGGGTCAGCTCCCCATTGACCGATCCGGGGGCAAGGCCTCCGAGGCATCATTGAACACAGGACTCGCAGTGCTCGAACGAGGGGAGGTCCTTGCCATTTACCCGGAGGGCACTCGTAGTCCGGATGGGCGGCTCTATCGCGGGCGCACCGGAGTGGCGCGGCTCGTGCTTGAGTCGGGGGCTCTCGTGGTGCCCATAGTAATGATCGACACTGAAAAGGCGATGCCAATCGGAGCGAAGATCCCCAAGATTCGCCGCATAGGAACTGTGATTGGCAAGCCGCTAGATTTCCAGCGCTTCGCGGGAATGAGCGCTGATCGTTTTGTGCTGCGTAGCGTCACTGACGAGATCATGTTCGAGATTCAGCGCTTGAGTGATCAGGAATATGTGGATGTCTACGCGTCCAGCGTTCGAGCGATCAGTAAGCCTGTGAACGCGTAACTCTGCCGTATAGCAGCGTTACCGGACAATCGGGTGCTTGAGGATTCGCAGTGAGCGCACCGTTGCGCGCTCGCTGAACGGTAGGCTGGATCGGTGAGGCGCGAACGCGCTGCGATCCACAATGAATCGAATGAGGGTAGGCACAGAGTGAGTCAGCGAACCGAGCCGAACGTACCGACGGATGTACTTTCAGAGCTCGACTCGTATCGCAAGCTTGAGGCCAAGCAGCAACCCGTTTGGCCGGATCCCGACGCGGTTCGTGCCGCGCAGGCGGAGTTGTCGACACAGCCCCCTCTGGTGTTCGCTGGCGAGGTGGACCGGCTTCGCGAACGGCTCGCCGCTGCGGCCCGGGGCGAAGCATTCCTGCTGCAGGGCGGTGACTGCGCGGAGACCTTCGACGGCGCGACCGCCGATAAGATCCGCGATCGAGTGAAGACGCTTCTTCAGATGGCGGTGGTCCTCACCTACGGCGCGTCAATGCCAGTCATTAAGGTAGGGCGTATGGCTGGGCAGTTCGCCAAGCCGCGCTCGAGCAACAACGAGACCCGCGATGGGGTGACGCTACCGGCATACCGGGGAGACCTCGTAAACGGATACGATTTCACTCCCGAGTCGCGCACGGCCGACCCGTCGCGTCTCGTACGCGGCTACCACGTGTCTGCCTCGACGCTGAATCTCATCCGCGCGTTCACTCAAGGCGGGTTTGCGGATCTCCGGCAGGTGCACGCCTGGAATCAGGGATTCGTTTCGAACAGTGCCTACAACCGCTATGAATCACTCGCTGCTGAGATAGACCGGGCGCTCCGATTCATGGCTGCCTGCGGTGTGGACGACGCTGCACTGACGCAGACCGAGTTCTACGTCAGCCACGAAGCGCTGCTTCTCGATTACGAACGCCCGCTGGCGCGAATAGATTCCCGCACGGGTCAGGCTTACGGAACCTCAGGGCACATGCTTTGGGTGGGCGAGCGGACTCGCGACATCGACGGCGCACACGTGGAGTTCCTCTCCAAACTGCGAAACCCAATCGGAGTGAAGCTCGGACCCACCGCGACCACCGACGACGCGTTGCGTTTGCTCGACGTGCTCGACCCCGAACGTGAGCCGGGACGCATCACGTTCATTACCCGCATGGGCGCCGAGAAGATTCGAGACACGCTGCCCGCTCTGCTTGAGGGTGTGCGCGATGCAGGTGCCACCCCACTGTGGATCACCGATCCCATGCATGGAAACGGCATCACCACTTCAACTGGTTATAAAACCAGGCGATTCGAAGACGTAATGAACGAGCTCCGCGGTTTCTTTGAGGCTCACCGGGAGGTGGGAACCTTTCCCGGCGGAATCCATGTGGAGCTCACCGGCGACGACGTCACCGAATGCCTCGGTGGCTCGGAGAACATTGACGAACTCGGACTCGCCACCCGTTATGAGTCGGTGTGCGACCCCCGGCTCAACCATTCCCAATCTCTCGAGCTGGCATACCAGGTGGCCGAGGAGCTCAAGAAGGGTCAGTAGTCTTGGGCTTTGCGGCCGTTCCCGGGAATTCCGGGAACGGCCCAGCCCGGCCTGTCTGACGATGCGGCTTGGCCTAGATGTAGCGCAGTGCTATCTCGGTGCCAGCCCGGCGCATTTCCCCTGCGGCAGGGGAAGTGCTCTTCACTTCGAATAGCGTCCCTGCGGGGCCCTCGGGAACGATCCCGGTACTTACGGAGAACCCGGCTGCCCGGAGGGCCTCAGCGGCTTCGTTCACGTTCATGCCGGAGACATCCGGGACCGCGAAGAGCTGTGGACCGCGCGAGAGACTCACGCCCACGGAATCACCTACTCGAACGGGATCTGTAAACACCAACACGCCGATGGCCCGACCCTCAGGGATTTCGTCGTTGTATTCCTCGGTATTCAGCGAGGGATCAAGGGTGAGGCCGACCGCTTGCAGCATCGTCGCGACGGCATCCGGGTCCATTCCCCTTACTTCGGGAATCGCACCGGCGGACACGATGAGATCCACTCGGCTCCTCTCGGGGTACGTCTGGCCGAGGCCCTCTCCAGATTCGCCTAAGGCTGCTATGACGGTGTTCGCGCCGCCGCCGTCAAATCTCTGTTCGAGCACCTCCCCGAAGGTAAAACCTGCGGCTTCGATAGCCGCGATCGCGTCGTCAGTGGGAAGTCCCACGAGGGTCGGGACTGCGAGCGACTGCGGCCCCGTGGAGCGGCACAGTTGAACAGCTGAGCCTCTATCGACCCGCGTATCTGCCGCCGGCTCGGTGCCGGCCGCGAGCCCCGGTTCGACTTCCAATCTCGAACAGTCGATGATCGACACCACCAGAGAAAGTTCTTCAAGAGCGAGCTGTGCGGCAGCGAGGTCGGAGCCGGCTACCTCGGGTATCGCAACCTGTGATCCTGGCCCCTGACCCCACCACCACCCCGCAATGCCGGCCAGCGCGAGAAGCATGACCACTAATAGTGCGACCCAGCGACCGCGCCGGGTACGTCGGACGCCTGCCGCCCGAGCGCGAAAAACGGAATCTGCATCGCTGGGGGATCGCTCACCGGCGATCGGGGCGGCCGGATTCGCCGCTAGCAAATTTCGTTGTTCTAGATCGGTGAGTACCGCGGTCGAGGGAGTGATGGTAATGCCGCTGAATCCCGCGGTGGGAAGCACTCGGGTTGTGTTTGGTGTGCCGCCCTCCCAGACCCGACGAAACTGTTCAAGCGCTTCGGACGCGTCTCGGGGCCGAGAATCAGGTTCACGCTGGCAACACCAGCGAACCAGGTCATCTATCTCCTCCCCAATCTCTGGCGCCAGGGTAGAGGGTGCCGGAACCTCCGAGTGCGCATGCTGATAGGCGATCTGCATGGGTTGCTCGCCCTGATACGGTTGCTGCCCCGTGAGCATCTCGAACATGACGATGCCGAAGGCGTAGAGGTCGCTGCGGGCGTCAGCGACCCCCCGGGTGACGAGCTCGGGGGAGAGGTAAGCGATAGTTCCGAGGAGTGCCTGTCCGGTTGTGGTGTTGGCGCTGACCGCCCGTGCCAAGCCGAAATCCCCGATTTTGATGCGACCATCGTCAGCGAGAAGAACGTTCTCGGGCTTCAGGTCGCGGTGCACGATTCCCGCAGCATGTGCCGCTGCAAGACCCGCGAGAACTGCCTCCCCGATTTCAATTGCCTGGTCGATAGTCAGTCGCTTTTGCTGTTTGAGCAATTCGCGGAGGGTAATCCCGGGGAGATACTCCATCACCAGGTATGGAACCCCGCGATCCACGCCCTGATCGAACACGTTCACGACATTGGGGTGACCGAGGCCTGCCGCGCTGCGAGCCTCTTGCTCGAAGCGTCTGGTGAAACTCTCGTCCTCGGCGAGGTGCGGATGCATAATTTTAATTGCGACCCGGCGCTCAAGTCGGAGATCATTCCCCAGGTAGACCATTGCCATTCCGCCCCGGGCGATCCGAGATCGGATGACGTATCGCTCATCGAGCGTGTGCCCGATGAGCGGGTCGGTTGGGACGGAGTTCACGCGCCGATTCTATGGAACAGAACGGGCCCCGGGCCTGCAGCGCGCCGGGAGCCGCCGATCCAGCCGCAGGCTACGCGGCCTGTGCTTTAGACTGAGGGCGTGGCAGAAAGCATCCCGTTAGACACCGTAACCGTGACCATCCCCGAACTGGTAGAGCGCTGGGGCACCACCCCAGGAAAGCTTCACCGGCTCATTGAAGATGGCTATCTCGCTGCAATCCGAATCGGTGGGGTACTGCGCATACCTGTCGAGTTCATTCAGGACGAAGAGCCCCTCCACTCGCTCAGGGGAACCCTGCTCGTGCTTCGCGACGCCGGGTTCACGAACGATGAGGCGGTGACGTGGTTGCTGTCCGAAAATGAAGAACTGGGGGAGAGGCCGGTTGCTGCGCTCATCGACGGCAGAAAGTCTGCTGTTCGGCGCGCGACCCAGTCACTTGCGTTCTAACGTCGCCGGAACTTGAGCCGGACGTCGGGGCGTGCGACGGGAGCGGACGTTAGAAATCGCGCTTGCTGACCCGTTCAGCGAGCACGGAGAGTTGGCGGCGAGCTTCGGGTCGGAGCGGTGAGCTGGCAAGTGCGCCAGTGGCCCGGTCGAGGTTCCGAGTGATCATCTGCTCAACCTGCTCAACTGCGCCGGTACCTCGAATTGTGCGTTGCAGCATCTCGATTTGTTCGGCATCAAGCTGAGGATCTCCAATCAGCTCATCGAAGACACGTTGCTGCGTTGCAGGGAGTGCGCTGCGTGCGATCGTTACCAGGATGGTGCGCTTCCCTTCCGCAAGATCATCCCCCGCGGGCTTGCCTGTGACCTCCTGATCACCAAAGACGCCCAAGAGGTCGTCTCGCAGCTGAAATGCTACCCCGACCGGGAGGCCGAAATCGGCAAGCGCTTGTTCCTGCTCTGCACTCGCGCCGGCGAGAGCCGCGCCAATGAGCAAAGGGGCCTCTACGCTGTATTTTGCGGACTTGTAGACCAACACGCGCGTAGAACGTTCCAACTGCTCCTGCTCAGGCGAAAACGTCGGGATCTGCTCCTCCAATACGTCGAGATACTGGCCTATCGCTACCTCACTTCGCATGCGATTGAAGTGTCCGCGAGCGGCTGCTGCGCACCCACGTTCCGGTGCGGCATCACACGCGCGTTGTAATCTCTCGTCAGCCCAGGACTGCAGGAGATCGCCCAGCAGGATCGCGCTGGACAGGCCAAAGTGTTCAGAAGAACCTCGCCACTGATTTGATTGGTGGATCGAGGCGAAGTGACGGTGTACCGCGGGTCGACCGCGCCTTGTGTCCGAGCGGTCAATTACGTCATCGTGGATCAGTGCGGCCGCGTGGAAAAACTCGAGTGCGCACGCGACATCCAGAATCTGGTCGACTTTCGGATCGGGGGTTCCAGAGAAGTCAAGCGGAGCCACCGCGCGGTAGCCGAGCGTCGCAAACCGCGCCCGAAGTCGTTTCCCACCGGACAGATACGCCTGCGCCTCATCGAGCACGGGCGCTGAATCGCTGCCCAGCGCCTCGAGTTCCGTCCGGTGTTCGCTGATGACGTCGCTAATGCGCTCCTGTACAAGGCCTGCGAGTCGTGTCGTTTCATCCACGCGGCCTAGCCTAGTCCGATCGAACAGGCGTAGAATGGTCACACGATTATTTGGATAATGGGAGGCGGTCATGGGACTGTCAGAACACGAGCAGCAGTTGCTTGACGAGATGGAGCGTCGTCTCTATCAGAGCGAGGCTGACGTGATGCAGACGGCTCAGGGAGCGCACGCCCAGTTCAACCTGCGTTCGTTGGTGCTCGGCATTGTTGTCGGCCTCGTCGGCATAGGTGTACTCGTCGGGGGTGTCGCCGCCCAGCAGCTGTGGCTGGGGGTCATTGGCTTCGCCGTGATGTTGAGTGGTGCGCTGCTCGCCTTTTCGAAGCGTGAGGCTGCAGAGCCCGAGAGATCCTCCTCGGCCTCGGTAGGTGGCTCCGCCACCCCGGCTTCCGCTCAGAAGGAGTCCTTCTCTGATCGCATGCAGCGGAGATGGGATGAACGCATGGAGGGTGAGCGCTAGAGCGCTTTCGCAAGGAGTCTCAAAACGAGGCGGTGGGTTTTCCACCGCCTCGTTTTTTGTGCTTTCAGGGCGCTCGCGTGCCGCGAAGCGAGTGGAGCGAGGGGAGCAACAATGGCGAAAAAAAGAACCAAAGTGGAGGGAAGTGGAGTAGAGTGGAAATAGGTGGTGCACATAGGTGAACCCATTGGTGTGATCGCAGGGAGGAGAACGTATGTTCCTCGGCACGTTCACTCCGAAGCTCGACGAAAAAGGTCGACTGATTCTCCCCGCGAAGTTTCGAGACGAACTCGCTGAAGGCCTGGTGGTTACCCGTGGCCAAGAGCACTGCCTGTATGTCTTTAGCGAGAGCGAGTTTTCGGCAATGCACGAGCGAATCCGCGAGGCACCGATCACCTCGAAACAGGGCCGCGACTATCTGCGTGTTTTCCTATCCGGCGCGCACGCTGAGACGCCCGATAAACAGCACCGTGTCACGATCCCCCCGGCACTTCGCGCCTATGCAGGCCTGGAGAGAGATCTTGCGGTGATCGGGGCTGGAAGCCGGGCAGAAATCTGGGATGCCGAGGCCTGGCAGACCTACCTCAGCGTGCAAGAGACCGCCTTCTCTGAAATCGAGGAGGAGGTGATTCCGGGCATGTTCTAGTTCCGGTATCCGCGGTTTCTCGTCTACCACCCTGTCGCACTTCCCCGGTGACAGGTGGGCTGACGGGGAACCGGGGGCACCGGCTAGGTCCGATTCAGATATGGAGCCAACAGACATTGATCCGAGCCACTTGCACACACCGGTGCTGCTTGAGCGTTGCCTCGAGCTCCTCGCGCCAGTTGCGGAGCGCCCGGGTGCAGTAATTGTGGATGCAACGCTCGGCATGGGTGGCCACAGCACCGCGCTACTTGAGTCTCACCCGGGTCTCACGCTTATCGGTCTTGATCGCGATCGACAGGCACTCCAACTTGCCGGCGAGCGACTCGCGAGATTCGGGCCGAGAGCAATGCGGGTGCATGCGGTCTACGACGAGATTGCCAGTGCTGTTCGTCGCTCGGGGTTTAACGCGATTGACGGAGTGCTGTTCGACCTCGGTGTCTCTTCCCTTCAGCTCGACGACGCCGAGCGAGGCTTTGCCTACGCGCAGGACGCGCCACTTGACATGCGCATGAACCAGGCCGAGGGTGACACCGCTGCCGAGGTGCTGGCAGTTGCTCCAGAAGGTCGGCTACGCGCAATTTTTGAGCGCTACGGTGAGGAACCACTGGCCGCTCGGTATGCACGAGCCATTGTTGCGGCTCGAGCTGATGCACCCATAGAGCGCAGTGGTCAGCTGGTTGACATTCTGCAACGCGCGACCCCCGCAGCTGTGCGAGATCAGCGGCATCCGGCTAAGCGAGTGTTTCAGGCATTGCGGGTAGAGGTTAACGGCGAGTTGCGGGCCCTCGAGCGCGCGATCCCGGCGGCAATGGATCTCTTGACCGCCGGTGGTCGCATCGTTGTAATGTCCTATCAGTCACTCGAAGACCGATTTGTGAAACGCGAACTCGCCAGGCGGAGCAAATCCACAGCTCCCGCTGGCCTCCCCATCGAGCTCCCCGAGCACCGCCCTGAATTCAAGCTCTTGACCCGCGGTGCGGAGCTCGCGAGCGAGGAAGAACGGGAACGCAACTCTCGGGCGATTCCCGTGCGACTGCGTGCGGCCGAACGACTGCGGGTGGTCACTCAGTGAGCGGTAACACGGTACCCATCGAGCTCGAATTCGATCTCCTCACCCCTGTCTCGCCGCGCGAAACCGATGAGCTGGCGCACGGACCGTCTCGTCGGCATCTGCGACCGGCGGAAACCCCGGTCACGTCTTCGCGACCGCGCCACCTCAGCCCACTCTGGGGTGCTCTGCTGTCGGTCGGAATTGTGCTCGGGATCTTCGCCACTCAGCTCGGACTGAGCATCGCGGTATCGCAGGGTGCCTACGAGGCTCGAGCTCTCGAGCTCGAGCAACGCGACCTCCAGCGAGTCGAGCGTGTGTTGAGCCAGAATGTGGACAAGCTCGCGTCCCCTCAGAATCTCGCCGATAACGCGGCCGCCTTGGGAATGGTGCAGAACTCTAACCCCGCTACGATTCGTCTGAGCGACAACGTCGTGCTGGGTGACCTGGCGCAACGCACCAGCGAGGTGCAGGCAAATTTGGTTCCTAACGCGACACTCGAGAACTTACCGGTGGTGGATGCCGACGGTCTGCTCGTGTCTCGAGATTTCGGACAGGCCGCTGCGGCTGTCGAGGCAGTGAGCGCAGCGCCGGTAGTTTGGGAGGGCAACTTGCCTTCGCCCGACACACGCTAAGACGAGACGCCCGGATTCGCAGCGAGGAGTAACGATGCCGAAGTTTCGACCGAGGGTCGTCGGAAGGCGATTTCTCGCGATGCTTCTTGTGATCGTGGGAGCGGGCGTGTTCACGGTGCGTCTCGTCGAGCTGCAGGTTGTTTCGGCCGCTGGTCTCACTGCGGAAGCAGCAGACAAGCGAGCGGTGCCCGTGGTGATTCCGAGTCTCAGGGGTGACATTGTTGACCGCAACGGAGAGATTCTCGCAAGCACTGATGAGCGCTACGACGCGCAACTCTCCCCAAAGAACGCGCGTCTCAACGGTGGTAAGTTTTATCGCGTCGCAGACGAAAATGGCTACGCCACGGTCAGCGTCACCGCGGAGGAGGCTTTTGCCGAAATTGGCGAAGTGACCGGACAAACTGCGGAGGAGATCGCCGCAATCGTTGACGACGCCCTCGCCAAGGACCCAAAATCCGACTTTGCGTATCTCAAGCGCTCAATTGACCTCACCACGCTGAACAAGCTGAAGGGGTTGCAGATCCCCTGGCTGACCTTCGAAAGTCACCACGCACGCGTCTACCCCAATGGTGCAGTCGGTGGCAACATCATAGGTTTCTCCGGCTTCGAAGACGTACCGCAGGCCGGTGTCGAAGTATCGCAAGACGCGTGCCTTACCGGTGTCAACGGAGAGGAAAGTTACGAGCGTGGTGCCGACGGAGTGGCGCTTCCCGGAAGTGTTGTCGTGCGCCAGGAGGCTGTCAATGGCGGGACGGTGCAGCTGACCATTGATCGCGATCTGCAGTGGGAATCGCAGCAGATCATCAACAACCAGGTCCAACAGGTCGCGGCTGAGTGGGGCATGCTTACCGTGTTAGACGTTGAAACCGGTGAGATAGTAGCGGTTGCTGAGGACGGTTCAGTCGATCCCAACGACGTAGACGCCTCGGATCCAAACAAGCGCGAGGCTCGATCATTTGTTTCCCCGTACGAGCCTGGATCCACCTTTAAGGTGATCACCGCAGCAGCGCTAGTGGATCAGGGTTCCGCGACGCCAAATTCGCTGCTGCAGGTGCCTGACAGTTGGGAACCCGAGCCAAACGTGCGTTTTGGCGACTCCTTCCGCCACGCGGTGATGCCGATGACGCTCACCGGTGCACTGGTCTACTCGTCAAACGTCGGCATTTCGATGTTCGGAAGTGCGCTCCCTGAAACAACCCGCTATGAGTACTTACGTGCGTTCGGTATTGGTGAATCGACCCAAGCCGGCCTGTCGCTCGAGGATTCGGGTCTCCTGTACAGTCCAGAAAACTGGGACCGTCAGACGAGCTACAACACGATGTTTGGCCAGGGCGTGTCCGCGACCATCGTGCAGACGGCTGGGGCCTACCAGGCGATCGCCAACGAGGGCCTGCGCGTGCCTCCCAGTGTCGTGGCGACATGCACGGAAGCCGACGGCACAGTTACGCAGATCGAGCACGGCGACGCGGTGCAGGCTGTATCGCCCGAAACCGCGGCAACCACACTGCATATGCTGGAGGCCGTAGTACAGGAGAGCTGGATCACTCCGTTTGTGTCAATCCCCGGATATCGGATCGGGGGCAAGACTGGTACGGCTGAGCAAACTGACGGTCAGGGCGGTTACCGATCGGATTTCGTGCACAGCTTCGTGGGCGTGTTTCCTATCGATGACCCGCAGTATGTCATTGCTGCATCCATCGCGTTTCCGAAGGCCGGCGACGGCAGCGTGGCGGCTCTCACCTCCTTCCACGACGCGGCAGAGGCGACGATCCGCACATTCCAAATTCCACCGTCGACAGGAAGCTACGTCCCCCTAGACACGGGAAGCTGACCATGCTCCTCGGTAGGATCGTACGGTGAAGAGAAGTCAACGAGACACCGCGGGCAGCGGCCTCAGCATCCGTCCGCGGCAACCGATCCACACCTCGCTTGCCGCACTCGCTCGGCAGTTCGAGCTGAACCTGGTGAATGTCTCCGAGTCGGCCGCCGAAGCCGTCAAAGTGACTGGAGTGACGCTTGATTCGCGTGATGTTCGTCCCGGTGATCTATACGTCGCCCTCGCGGGTGCCCGAGCACACGGCGCAGAGTTCGTTGATCAGGCAGTAGCCCGGGGCGCAGCGGCAGTGCTCGCCGATGATAGCGGGGCAAATCGACTCAGGAGCGATAATGGCGCGACCGCCATGGAGGTGCCGGTGCTCGTCTCGCCCGTCGATCTCCGATCGCAGCTCGGCAAGATTTCGGGCGCGGTTTACGGCACGGGCCACCTTGATGCGATAGTTTTCGGAGTCACTGGCACCAACGGGAAGACCAGCGTGGTCTATTTCCTTGCAGAGCTCCTGAAAGCCGCCGGTCTCACGGTAGGACTGAGCTCGACTGCCGAGCGACGCATCGGTGACACCGTCATGACCAGCTCGCTCACGAGTCCGGAGGCGACGGAACTCCATGGGCTCCTTGCGCGGATGCAAGAGGACGGCGCTGAAGCGATCGCGCTCGAAGTCTCGGCGCACGCAATAGAACGGCACCGCATCGACGGCGTGAACTTCAACGTGGTGGCATTTAACAATTTTTCTCAGGACCACCTCGATGATTTCGGCGACATGGAGACGTATTTTGCGGCGAAGGTCGCTCTATTCGCCCCCGAGCATGCGGAGCGTGGCGTTGTGGTCGTCGATTCCACTCACGGGCGCAGGGTGGTGCGAGAGGCCCAGATTCCGGTAACGACCCTTGCGACTGAATACGGCAGCCAGGCGGATTGGCACCTCGCCGTAACGAGGCAGGATCTCGAGGGAGTCTCGTTTGTCTTGCAGGGCCCGGGTGGAGCGCATTTCACCGGTCAAGTGCCACTT
Source organism: Leucobacter shiyiweii (assembly GCF_052446065.1). Classification (GTDB taxonomy): domain Bacteria; phylum Actinomycetota; class Actinomycetes; order Actinomycetales; family Microbacteriaceae; genus Leucobacter. The sequence goes on from NZ_CM127080.1 coordinate 776,148, forward strand.
TTCGGGCGCTTCATGGCCGAGAATGCCGCGCTTGCACTGATCATGTTGCACGAGGCTGGGGTGTCGCTCTCGCGCGTTTCCGCAGGGCTCGATCGCGGCAAAATTCCGGTGTATATTCCCGGACGCTTGGAAGCGATCAACCCCGGAAACCCGGGTCCACGATTCTTCGTCGATTACGGCCACACTCCCGGGAGCTTTCAAGCGATGCTTGATGCGTTAAGCGAAGTCGCCCCCGGTCGCATCATTTTCATGTTCGGAGCCGACGGAGATCGTGACACCAGCAAGCGCGAAGAAATGGGACGGATCGCAGCCGCGGGAAGCGACGAGCTAATCATTTGTGATTACCATCCGAGAACTGAAGATCCCGCCGCGATCCGCGCCCAGTTGATTGCCGGTGCCCGTTCTGCGGGTCGAGCTGAGATCCATGAGGAAGCCGACCCCCGCGCGGCGATACGGCTCGCCATTTCGCTTGCTGAACCCGGTGACGTTATCCTGTATGCCGGTCCCGGGCATGAGGACTACCAGGAAGTCGCCGGGCAGCACTTGCCATATTCGGCGCGCGATGAGGCACGCGGAGCGCTCCGCGAGGCGGGATATCTGCAGTGATTGAAATGACTCTGGCGGAAATCGCTGAAGCAACGGATGGTCAACTCATCCCGGGAGCCGACGGATCCTCGGCGACGTCGATTATCGCGGGAAACCCGCAGACCGACTCGCGAGAGATTGAGCCGGGGCAGATCTTTTTTGCGCGTATCGGCGAGGAAACCGACGGCCATCGTTTCGCTGCCGCCGCCATCGATCGGGGCGCCGCTGCGTTGGTGGTTGAGCGCGAAGTCGATGGTCGGGTGGCCCAAATCGTGGTGGACGACTCGACTCTCGCCCTCGGGCGTCTCGCGACTGAGGTCGTTCGCCGTGTGCGGGCCGCGGGCCAAATGACAATTGTCGGCATCACTGGTTCGAACGGCAAGACCACAACGAAGAATCTGATCGCGGCAATGGCGGAAAGAATCGGACCGACCGTCGCCTCAGAGAAGTCCTTCAACAATGAGGTCGGTGGTCCGGTCACCATGCTTCGGGTGCGCCGTGAAACTCGTACCCTCGTGGCTGAGATGGGGGCGAGCGCTGAGGGAGAGATATCTCGGCTCACCGCAATGGCGCCTCCCCATATCGGCGTGGTGCTGTCGGTTGGCCTCGCGCACGCAGGCGAATTCGGTGGAATCGAAACCACATTCCGCACGAAGAGCGAGATGGTTCGCGACTTGCCGAGTTCTGCGGTTGCGGTGCTTAATCGTGACGATCCCAGAGTCGCACTCATGGCAGATCGCACCCGGGCGCGTGTACGCTTTTTTGGCCAGCACCCGGAGGCTAGCGTGCGCGCCGACGATGTGGAGGGCTCTGCCGATGGCACGACGTTCACGTTGACCATCGACGGGCATTCCGCCCCCGTTCGCTTTCGCGTGTTGGGGGAGCATCACGTCGCAAACGCGCTCGCAGCAGCCGCAGTGGGAGCCGAGCTTGGTCTGACACTTTCGGATATCGTGGCATCGCTCGAGTCCGCTCAGCTCGCTGCGCCCGGTCGCATGCAGGTGCTCGGAGGTCGCGATCACATCACCATCATTAATGACGCTTACAATGCAAGTCCTGACTCGATGAGTGCGGCCCTCAAGACGCTGGCCCAGATCTCGCGCCCGGGAGCCAGGTCTATTGCCGTGCTCGGGGCGATGAGCGAACTCGGCGAGTTCTCGGGAGACGAGCACGATCGCATTGGCTTGCAGGTTGTGAGATTAGGCATCAGTGAACTGGTGGTCGTGGGGCCCGAGGCACGCAGGCTGCACATCTCTGCGATCAACGAGGGTTCCTGGGACGGGGAGAGCGTGTTCTTTGAAACGCAAGACGACGCGTTTGCGTACCTGCGTGAATCTCTGCAGCCGGGTGACACCGTGCTAGTGAAGTCGTCGAACGCCGCTGGTTTGCAGTCGCTGGGCGATCGGCTCGGAGAGGCGTTCGCATGATCGCGCTGCTCATCGCGGGTGCCCTCTCCATGCTGTACTCGCTCCTCCTAACTCCCTTATTCATCCGGGGGTTCCAGAAGCTGCGCTGGGGGCAATTCATTCGCGAGGACGGCCCGAAGTCGCATTTCGCGAAACGAGGCACGCCGACGATGGGTGGGCTGATCTTTATCTCTGGATCGGTCTTCGCCTATTTCATCGCGAAGCTCATCGCTGGCGAGTCCCCGACGCCCTCCGCTCTGCTGGTTATTCTGATGACCGTAGGTTTGGGGCTTGTCGGGTTTATCGATGACTTCCTGAAGACACGGAAGCAGCAGTCACTGGGCCTAGGGGGCTGGTCGAAGATCGCTGGTCAGGTGGCGATTGCTGTGCTCTTTGGCGTTCTCTCCCTGCAATTCGCGAATGCGTCGGGTTTGACCCCTGCATCCACTCACATTTCTTTGTTTCGGGATCTCCCCTTCGACTTTATGTCGCTGGGCGCTGTCGCGGGCCTCATTCTCTTCCTGATTTGGATCGTCGTGATCGTGACGGCGGCCTCAAACTCCGTGAACGTCACCGATGGATTGGACGGGCTGGCTGGCGGGGCATCGATTCTCGCACTGGGCGCGTACACGGTAATCGGTTTTTGGCAGTTCAGTCAGCAGTGCGCGCGCGGGCTTGAGCCCGGGTGCTACGAGGTGCGTGACCCACTCGATCTTGCAGTAATCGCCGCCGCATTGGTAGGCGGATTAGTGGGATTTGTCTGGTGGAACACCAACCCGGCGCACATCTACATGGGCGACACTGGTTCGCTGGGTCTGGGCGGCGCGATTGCTGCACTTGCCATCCTGACGAGAACCGAACTGCTGCTCGTCGTGATCGGCGGTCTCTTTGTTATTGAATCAGGCTCGGTAATCCTCCAGCGGATCTACTTCAAGATCACCAAGGGCAAGCGAATCTTCCGCATGAGCCCCATCCATCATCACTTTGAACTCAAAGGTTGGGCTGAGACCACCGTCGTCGTGCGCTTCTGGATCATCGCTGGAGTGTTCGTCCTGAGCGGGATCGGGGCGATTTACGCGGAGTGGACGGTGGCGCAGTGACCTTCGAAGCGCGCGAGCGGTTACTCGGGCTCAGGAGTTGGCACCACGATTGGCGCGGCCTTCGGGTTGCCGTGCTCGGGCTCGGTGTCACCGGCTTCTCAGTCGCTGACACGCTGTGCGAGCTGGGATCGCGCGTGCGGGTGATTTTTGGCGATGATGATCCAGATCGCGAGCGACTTCTTGAGGTAATTGGGGCTGAGCGCACGCAGAGTAAGAGCGATGACGAGCAACTGGAATCGCTGCGAGAATTTGATCCGGAACTTGTCGTCGTCTCGCCCGGATATCGACCAGACCACCCGCTGACTGAGTGGGCCGAGCAGCGTGGAACATTGGTGTGGGGCGACATCGACCTCGGGTGGCGACTCCGCGACAAGACGGAACGAATTGCCGACTGGATCTGCGTGACCGGAACGAACGGCAAGACGACGACTAGCGGGCTCACCGCCCATATGCTGCGTGTGGGGGGTCTGCGCGCCGTGCCCGTCGGGAACATCGGTGTTCCGATTCTGGACGCGCTGCGAGACCCGCAGGGGTACGACGTTTTGGTGGTCGAGTTGTCGAGCTTTCAACTGCACCGACTGGGCGACATCTCTCCCTATGCCAGTGTCTGCCTGAATGTCGCTGACGACCACTTGGACTGGCATGGCGGCGCGCATGCGTATCGCGCAGCTAAAGCGAAGGTCTATGAGCACACCCAGGTGGCTTGCGTCTACAATCGAGCAGACCTGGCGACCGAGCACATGGTCGAAGAAGCTGATGTCATCGAGGGCGCACGAGCGATCAGTTTCGGCCTCGACGCCCCTCCCGCGAGTGGCTTCGGGGTGGTCGAAGGCATCCTGGTGGATCGCGGCTTCCACGCTGGTCGGCACACTGAGGCTTACGAGCTGGTGACCCTTGACGAATTGGCCGAGCGTTCGTTGGAGGCGCCTCACCTGGTGCAGAATATTCTGGCCGCCTCTGCTCTTGCCCGGAGCCGAGGAGTTGAACCAGCTGAGGTGGCGCAAGCGATCCTGAGCTTTCAGCCAGACCCCCATCGCGCCCAGCGACTGGGCACCTACGGCGGTGTCGCGTGGATCGACGACTCGAAGGCCACCAATGCGCACGCCGCGGCTGCCTCGCTGCGCGCTCTGGAGAACGTCGTTTGGGTGGTGGGCGGGCTCCTGAAGGGAGTGGATCTGACGGACCTCGTGCGTGATCACGCGCACCGGCTCCGCGGCGTGGTGATAATTGGGGTCGACCGGCGGGCAGTGCTCGACGCGCTTGAACGACACGCTCCGGAAGTGCCGCGCATTGAGGTCGAGCCGGGAGAGACTGAGGACACGATGACGCTGGCAGTTGCTGCTGCGGCGTCGCTCGCGAAAGCGGGCGACACCGTGGTGTTGTCTCCCGCAGCCGCATCGATGGACCAATTCTCGGATTATGCAGATCGTGGCCGCCGCTTTCAAACGGCGGTTCGGGCTCTTGGTGGAGGTGACGCGGATGACGACGACACATCAGCCGAGGGCTGGAGCAGCTCACGATGACGAATCCGGAGGTCCGCGAGCCTCCGGTTTTTCCCGCATCAGACTCGGCGGTGAACTGAGGTCCCTGTCAGATCCGACGGTGGTGATGATCTACGCGATCACTTCGCTGCTCGTCGGCATCGGGCTGATCATGGTCTTGTCATCCTCATCGATCACGTCGTATCTGGACGAACAGGGGTTTTTTGGGGGATTTTGGCGGCAGGCGACGTATGCCATTATTGGCATTCCGCTCATGCTGATCGCTGCGGCCTTTCCGATACGGTTTTGGAAGAAATGGGCTTGGGTGTTCCTGGGTCTCGGTCTTCTGCTGCAGCTCCTCGTCTTTACGCCGATCGGAATCGAGGTGTACGGCAACCGAAACTGGATCCAGATTGGTTCATTCGGCGGCCAGCCCTCGGAGGTGCTCAAACTCGCCCTGATCGTATGGATCGGGACGATCCTGCTGCGAAAAGAGCCTCTGCTCGGTCAGCCGAAGCACGAGATCATTCCTGTGATCTTTCCGGGCGCAGTCATCGCGCTCGGGTTGGTACTTCTCGGGAGAGACTTGGGTACCACTCTGGTGATGGGAATTACCGTTCTGGGTGCGATGTATTTCGGCGGAGTGACATGGAAGACCCTGGCAGCAACCTCTCTGGGTGCTGCTGCGCTGGCCGCAGTATTTGTGGTGACGAGTCCGAACCGTATGAACCGACTCTTCGGGCATGTTACGGGGAATGAGGATTACAGCGGGCTCGGCTGGCAGCCACTTCATGGTCTCTGGGCGCTCGCCGGAGGCGGTGTCTTCGGGGTCGGCCTGGGCGGTTCAAAAGCCAAGTGGTCCTGGCTACCAGCTGCCGACAACGATTACATCTTCGCAATCATCGGCGAGGAATTGGGGCTCGTCGGTGCGCTGCTCGTGATCGCACTGTTTGTCGCCCTCGCTGCGGTAATGCTCCGAGTGATTGCCCGAGCCCGGGATCGGTTCGGTCGCGCGGTCGTCGGTGGGATTCTGGTGTGGATCGTCGGTCAGGCGTTTATCAACATCGGAGTAGTAATCGGAGTATTTCCAGTGCTGGGAGTTCCCCTGCCCCTGATTAGTTCGGGGGGTACCGCTCTCATCGCCTGTCTGCTCGCAATGGGTGTAGTGGTGTCGGTCGCGCGCGACGGCTCCGCTTATCAGTCCGAGCTCGAGGCACAGGGAGTGCGCTCATGACCCGCTACCTGCTGGCCGGAGGCGGCACTGCGGGGCACGTGAACCCCCTTCTCGCGCTCGCCGATCACATCGCACAGGTGGATCCTAACGCCAGCATCGTTGTGCTGGGAACCCGGGAGGGCCTCGAAGCCAGGCTCGTTCCCGAACGCGGGTATGAGCTGGTGTTCATCGCGCGCGTACCCTTCCCTCGCAGGCCGGACATGCAAGCAATCCGGTTCCCTGCACGATTTCTTCGAGCGGTCGCGGCGGCACGCGAGTTGATTCGAGAGCGCGAGATCGATGTTGTTGTGGGATTCGGCGGATATGTCTCAACTCCCGCCTACCTCGCAGCTCATCGCGAAGGGATTCCCGTGGTGATCCACGAAGCGAATGCAAAGCCTGGACTGGCGAATCGACTCGGCGCGCGGTACGCCTCTCGCGTGGGAGTGACGTTTCCGGGAACGCCGATTCGTGGAGCCCGTGTCACCGGAATGCCGTTGAGGCCGGAAATCGCTCGTCTCGACCGTTCCGCGCTGCGTGCTCAGGCGCGGGAGTATTTCGGCCTGGATCCCGTGAAACCCACCCTGCTGGTGACTGGCGGCTCTCTCGGTGCCAGGGCACTCAACCAGGGCGTAGCCGGATCTGCCGAGGCCATCGCTGCCTCGGGCGCACAGGCGTTACACGTGTGGGGGGGACTCACCGAACTCGAAGACCCGGAGGTTCTCGGCTACACGGTCATTCGCTACTGTGACCGGATGGATCTGGCGTTCGCGGCGTGCGACCTGGCTGTTTCCCGAGCAGGTTCCACTACGGTGAGTGAACTCGCCGGCCTCGGCATTCCCGCGGTGCTCGTTCCGTATGGCTCCGGTAACGGCGAACAGCGATTCAACGCGCAAGGGATGGTGCAGGCCGGCGGGGCGCTGTTGGTGAACGATGCCGATCTCGGCCCCGAATGGGTACGCCACACGTTGCTGCCCTTGCTCTGCGACCCAAGACGTCTGGCTGATATGGCTGAGAAGGCCCGGTCAGTCGGCGCGCTCGATGGCACCGAGCGACTCTATCAACTGGTGCAAGAGGCGATAGCCTAGGGTGTTCGCGCTGAAGGAGTCCCCATGATTTACCCTGACCTCACGATGACGATTCCCGAGCAACTCGGGCACGTGCATTTCGTTGGCATCGGCGGATCAGGCATGAGCGGCATCGCTCGCATGATGCACCACGCAGGGGTGCGAGTGACCGGGAGCGATCGCAGCGCCAATTACAGCACACGTGCCCTGCAGGAACTTGGAATTCCCGTGGCAATCGGTCACGACGCGGCGAACGTCGGTGATGCGGACACGCTCGTGGTCACCGGAGCGCTCTGGCAAGACAACCCGGAGTATCAGCTCGCACTTACGCGCGGTCTGCCTGTGCTGCATCGCTCCCAGGCACTTGCCTGGCTGGCTCGCGACCGACACGTCGTCTCGATCGCTGGCGCTCACGGAAAGACCACGTCGACCGGAATGGTGGTCACTGGACTGCAGGGGCTAGGTGTCGATCCTTCGTTCGTGAACGGGGGCATCATTGAAACCCTGGGAGTAAGTGCAGGCGCAGGTGCCGATGAGCTCTTCGTTATTGAGGCTGACGAGTCCGACAAATCATTCTTGCTCTACGACACGGCAGTGGCTCTCATTACCAACGTCGATCCCGAACACCTCGATTTCTACGGTTCCCGTGAGGCGTTCATGCAGGCGTTCGTTGATTTTGCCAACGGGGCACGTGAGCTCGTGGTGATCTCTGCCGACGACACTGGAGCCACCGAAGTGCGCGCTGCGCTCGATGACGCGGCGCGGGTCCGCACCTTTGGAGAACATCCTGACGCAGATGTGCGGCTGGTGTCTGTAGACGATTCGGGTCCCGTTCAGTTCGTCGCTGAGATAGACGGTGTGCGGTGCGAGGCGCAACTGAGGGTCTTCGGGCGGCACAACGCGCTCAATGCGCTGGGCGCGCTCGCGACCCTCACCGGTCTTGGCTACGAGGCTTCTGCGGCGCTCGCCGCAATATCTGAGTTCGGCGGCACAAAACGTCGCTTCGAATTCCACGCCGAAGTCGGTGGAGTGCGTGTCTACGACGATTACGCGCATCATCCGACCGAGGTTGCTGCGCTACTCGATTCAGCGCGTGCAGTGGTGGGGGAAGGGCGCCTCATCGCGATCCATCAGCCACATCTCTACAGCCGGACCCGAATGTTTCACCGAGAGTTCGCGGAGGCGCTGGAGCGTGGAGCCGATTACACCGTCGTGCTGGCGGTAGACGGGGCGCGTGAGGATCCGGTGGCAGGGGTCACCGGCGCCCTCGTTGCAGATGATTTTGCTGATTCTCAGCGGGTGGCCTATCTCGACGACTGGCAGGACGCAGCTCGCCACCTTGCAGAAATTGCACGTCCGGGGGACGTGATGGTGACGATGAGCTGTGGCACGGTCTATCAGATCATTCCTCAGGTTGTCACCGCGTTGCGTGATCGATTCGAGCCCGGGGCAGAGTGAAACGGCCCGGCGGATTTGACCGGGGTGAGGCGCCGCGGCCGGAGGATAGTGCGCAGAAGATGCCGAGGGTTACCCGCGTACCGAGCGCGACAGATGTGCCGGGTACAGCGGAAGAGTCGTATGCGCGCCCATTGGATCACTCGATTCACGGCTCGGTGGATTCCCCCGCAGAGCGAGGATCCCGGCCAGCTGCGCCGGTGGGCGAACCCTCCGGCGAAATACCCCAGGACCCTGGCCAAACGGAGTCCACCAGCGAGGGCGATGCGGGGACCGTCCCAACCGTGTGGAATCCGCTGCGCCGACTTTCGGCTGTCTCTGCGCCGGAAGACAAAGATCCGGTTCGGATAGCCGGGCGACGACTGCGATCCGCGGAACGTTCACGTCGGGCTCGAGAGCGAAGAGACCAGCGTCGCTTCACTGCACATTCGCGGCAGCGCCGACGAGTGTGGGTGATCGGCGGCTCTGCCGTCGTTGCGCTTGCCCTCTTTGTGGTAGCGGGCGTATTCACTCCGATCATGGCGGTGCGGGAAGTGCAGGTCGCGGGCGTATCGCGCATGAACGCCGAGCAGCTCTCTGCAGCACTTTCCAGATTTGAAGGCGTGCCCCTGGCCTTGGTCAACGAGCAAGACGTGCACCGTGCGCTCGAGCCCTTTCCCTTGATTCAGCGCTACGCAATCGAGCGGATCCCGCCGCACACTCTCATCGTGCGCATCGAGGAGCGTGACCCGGTGATAGCCCTCGAGCGCGACGGCCAATTTGTTCTGGTCGATCCCGCGGGCGTTCTTGTGGCGACAGCGACGGAACGGCCTGAAGGCGTGCCTCTTGGGTCGGGGACGGTCATCGATACCGCGTCACCGGCTTTCCGTGCGGCGGCGACCGTCGTGCGCGATATGCCGGTAGATCTTCGGGCGCAGCTCGCGACCCTCACCGCGTCTAGTGGGCAAGACATCGAGTTTTCGCTGACGAGTGGGACGCGGGTGAAGTGGGGCGACGAGTCCGATACACAGCGCAAAGCAGCGGTGCTGCGCGCGATGCTCGCATCGATCGGCACGGTTTCGGTCGTTGATGTTGCCTCTCCCGAATCGCCGGTCTTCTTGCAGTGAGCGTCGGAGAGGCGGGCTTGGCAGATTGAGTTCTCGTTGCGGAGCGCTTTTTGGGAAATGTCGACCCGCTCCCGGAGTGTCGGACGAGTTTCGGGCCCTGAAGAACATAGCTTGGGGTTCGTAAACGTATACCCGAATACTAACTTTCACCTTCAGGTAGAGGTTGAGGGTTGAGGGGAAGGACCCACGTGTCAACGAACCAGAACTACCTCGCAGTCATCAAGGTTGTCGGCGTCGGCGGAGGCGGGGTCAATGCGGTCAACCGCATGATCGAGCTTGGGCTGCGCGGCGTCGAGTTCATTGCGGTGAACACTGACGCGCAAGCGCTGCTGCTGACCGATGCCGACGTCAAACTTGACATTGGGCGCGAGCTGACCCGCGGTTTAGGGGCAGGTGCAGATCCTGAGGTTGGGCGTCGTGCAGCCGAAGACCATTCCGACGAAATTGAGGAAGCTCTCACTGGCGCGGACATGGTCTTCGTGACCGCCGGCGAAGGCGGTGGCACCGGAACCGGCGCAGCTCCCATTGTCGCCCGGATCGCTCGTTCCGTCGGCGCACTGACGATCGGGGTCGTGACCCGCCCATTTAGCTTTGAAGGGAAGCGGCGTGCGGCACAGGCTGATGCCGGTGTGCACGCGCTACGCGAGGCCGTAGACACGCTCATCGTCGTGCCGAATGATCGGCTCCTCGAGATCAGCGAACCCGGAATCAGCATGATCGAGGCATTCGCCGCGGCCGACCAAGTCTTGCTTGCTGGCGTGCAGGGGATCACCGATCTCATCACGACGCCGGGTCTGATAAACGTCGACTTCGCGGACGTGAAGTCGGTGATGCAGGGAGCGGGATCCGCCCTCATGGGCATCGGATCTGCGCGTGGCGCGGATCGCGCCATCAAAGCCGCTGAATTGGCTGTCGCCTCGCCGCTGCTCGAAGCTTCAATCGAGGGTGCCCATGGCGTGCTCCTGTCGATTCAGGGATCATCGAATCTTGCGCTCAGTGAGATCACCGAGGCGTCCCAGCTCGTCCATGACGTGGTGCACGCCGAAGCCAACATCATCTTCGGAACAGTGATTGATGACACTCTCGGCGATGAGGTACGTGTCACGGTAATTGCTGCCGGGTTTGACACAGAGCCTGGCAGCGAGGGGAACAGGCCCGAACGCGGGCGTCGTGCGAACCGGGTTGAGTCGTTGGATGACCTTGCCCCCGCAGCCGCAAGCGTCGGTACAGTTGGGTTTGCTCCAGGAGCGTCCCAGGCAGACTCTTCGCCGCTTGAATTCGGGGAGGCCATCAGCAACCCACCCGTCGAAGAACACCTCTCCGACCCCGCGTTTGACGGCGAAGACCTCGATCTCGATATCCCTGAATTCCTCCGGTAGGACCGAAGTGTCGGGGGAGGGCATGGTCGACGAGGCGCCGGGGCGCGCTTTACTTGCGGAGCGACTTGAGGCCGTTCGATCCGGCATCGGGGCGGCCGCAAAGTCGGCCGGACGAGATGAATCCGAGCTCACACTGATTGTGGTGACCAAGTTTCATCCGGCGAGCATGGTGCGTGAACTTGCTTCTCTTGGCGTGCAAGACGTGGGAGAGAACCGGCATCAAGAGGCGCAGTCCAAATCGGACGAGTTGCAGGGGTTAGACCTTCGGTGGCACTTCGTCGGTCAGCTTCAGACCAAAAAGGCCAGACAGGCGGCTCAGTACGCGCACGCCATCCACTCCATTGACCGAGAACGGCTCGTGGACGCTCTCGCAGGAATCGAGCGCACCGTCGAGGCCTTCGTGCAGGTCAATTTGACCGACGACCCGGGCCGTGGAGGCGCCCCTCCCGGGGAGATTCAGAAACTTGTTGAACGAGTTCTCGATACGCCAACACTGCGGCTTCGGGGCGTGATGGCGGTTGCTCCACTCCCCGGGGAGGAAGAGGCTGCGCGCGCCTTTGCGAGGCTCCGCGAGATTTCTGATCGGGTAAAGACCCTTGCCCCAGATGCGACAAGCATCTCTGCTGGGATGACGCTCGACTATGCAGAGGCAATTGCAGCAGGTGCGACACACCTGCGCATCGGAAGCGCAATCACGGGAAATCGCCCGGTCGCGGGCTAGTGTCGAAAGTAATCTGATCGCTGGGATCGTTAGGAAGTTATCATGAGCAATCCACTGAAGAAGACCATGGTGTTCCTCGGTCTCGCCGAGGAGGACCTCGACGAGCAGGGTGCCCCGAGGAGTGAGCCGTCGAATCAGACTGAAACGCCGGCGTCCACGAATAGTCCCGCTCGGCCCGCGCCTCAGCGAGCACCGGTGACTCCGCTACGGAAGGTGACCCCGGTGAGGATGCCAGCTGCGCAGGCTATGAACGAAATCCTGACGGTGCACCCCACCGAGTATCGCGATGCGACAGTCGTGGCCGAAAGCTTCCGCGAGGGAGTTCCTGTGATTCTGAACTTGTCACGTATGAATGAGGCCGAGGCCAAACGACTGATCGATTTTGCTAGCGGCCTCTCAATGGGATTGCGCGGCCGAATCGAGCGGGTAACGAGCAAGGTGTTCCTGCTGTCGCCCGAGCATATCGCGGTTAGCGGTGACGAAGGCACGCAGAATGAGGGTGGCTCATTCTTCGTGAGTCCCTCAGCGTAAACCGCGGTGGCGATCGCATTCGCAGTCATACTGCTTACTCTGAAGTGGCTGCTCCGTATCTACACCTATGTCCTGTGGGCCAGGTTTATTCTCGACTGGATCATGGTCTTGAACCCACGGTTCCGACCGCGAGGATTCTGGTTGGTGCTGGTTGAATTGGTCTATTCTTTGACGGATCCGCCAATCAAGCTGTTCAGGAGGATTCTCCCGCCAATCCGACTCGGGCAAATCTCGCTCGATCTTGGATGGATGCTGACAATGTTCGCATGTTGGATCCTCATCGCGCTGATCCCCGTCTAACCGGGATTGTTTGCTACCGTTAACGTGACGCCACCCCAGTGGTTCCCCAACGAAAGAGATATTCACGATGGCCTTGACACCAGAAGAGGTTGTGAACCAGAAGTTCACAATCACGAAGTTCCGCGACGGCTACGATCTCGATCAAGTCGATGACTTCCTCGATACGATCGTTGAACAGTTTCGCCAGCACGAGCAGGAAAAGGCGGAGCTCCAGCAGCAACTTGACGAGGCGAACGCACGAGTCGAAGAGTTGACCGCACAGCTGGAGCAGGCCGAGGCCGCATCGGGTGGCGAGGGCAAGCCTTCCGAGCAGACCATCGTGGTTGAGGCTCCGGCCGCGGCGCCGACTCAGGCGCAGTCCGTCTCCGGTACGAATCCAGCAGACGCGGTGAAGTCGAGCGCCATGTTGCAGTTGGCCCTTGAACTGCACGACAAGTACGTGCACGAGGGTGAGACACAGCGCGACCTTCTGGTCAAGGAAGCTGAGACCAAGGCAAAGCGTTTGGTTGAAGAAGCTCAGTTGCAGCGGACTGAGGAATTGCGCATTCTCGGCGAGGAGCGTCAGGGATTGAAAGACACAATCAAAGAACTGCGCGAGTTCGAGTCTGACTACCGCGGCACGCTGCGCTCCTACATCCAGTCGCAATTGCGCGGTCTTGATGGCTCTCCCGAGCCTGACGGTGCACCGCAGGGTCTCGAGTAGTACCGGGGCGTGACTCACGCATTCGAACCGGAGGCCCTCCCCGAGACGCCATCCGTGGCGACATCGCGACGCAGGCTGCAGTCGTTACTGCTGCTGGGCGTCGCGATTGTCGTCTACGTGGCAGATCAGCTGACGAAGAACTGGGCGGTCGCCACTCTCCCTGAGCGAACTCCGGTACCGGTGTTCGGGGAGGTTCTCCAGTGGTACTTTGTCCGGAACCCGGGCGCAGCTTTTTCGATGGCAAGCGGTGCGACCTGGATCTTCACCATCCTTGCTGCGGTGGTTGTGGTCGTAATCTTGTGGCAGGTGCGGCGGCTCGGATCCCGCTCGTGGGCTCTCTTTCTAGCTCTGCTCCTCGGGGGAGTGCTTGGAAATCTCACGGATCGATTGACACGTGAGCCTGGGTTTCCGGTCGGCCACGTCATCGATTTCATCTCTACGCCGTGGCTGATTCCCGCAATCTATAACATTGCCGACATGGCCATAGTGGTTGGCATGGGTCTCTTCATTGTGATCTCCCTCTTGGGACTCCCGATGGATGGATCCCCGCGGGCGCGACGCGTCAAGACCGAACAGGAAACCGAGTAGTGGAACGAAGATCACTACCCGTGCCCGACGGTCTTGTCGGCAAGCGGGTTGATGCCGCTCTTGCGGCGCTACTCGGATTCTCACGAACTTTCGCGGCCGAGATCGCTGAGCAGGGCGGCGTGACGCTCGACGGCCGAGAACTTGGGAAGTCTGACCGCTTGAGTTCAGACGGGTGGCTCGAAGTCAGCTGGCACGAGCGGCGAGGTCCCGAGATCATTCCTGTGTTCGTTCCCGAGCTTGCGATCGTGCACGATGATGATGACATTGTGGTGATCGACAAGCCAGCAGGAGTTGCTGCACACCCCTCGCTGGGCTGGCAGGGTCCGACCGTGCTCGGGGCACTCGCCGGAGCGGGGTACCGGATCGCAACCTCTGGCCCGGCAGAACGGCAGGGAATCGTGCATCGGCTCGACGTCGGGACGAGCGGATTGATGGTCGTTTCCAAGAGCGAACGAGCTTACAGTGAGCTCAAGCGCGCCTTTCACGATCGTGAAGTCGACAAGATCTATCACGCGGTGGTGCAGGGGCACCCGGACCCGTTCGCGGGGACGATCGAGGGGCCGATTGGACGCCACCCGGGTTCTGAGTGGAAGTTTGCGGTGACTCGCGATGGGAAGCCGTCTGTCACTCACTATGTGACCCTCGAAGCGTTCCCATATGCGTCACTGCTCGAGATTGAGCTCGAGACCGGTCGCACGCATCAGATTCGAGTGCACATGTCGGCCCAGCGGCACCCCTGCGTTGGGGACAGCATGTATGGGGCAGACCCCACCCTGACCGAGAAGCTCGGCCTTGAGCGGCAGTGGCTGCACGCCATGAGGCTCGGCTTCAAGCACCCCGGTTCTGGCGAACACGTTGAATTCAATTCGAGCTATCCCGCAGACCTGCAGCATGCATTAGACGTCTTGCAAGGGGTCTAGCAGACGTACTCGGGCAGCAACGGGTAGTGCCGCGTGCTGAGGCCGGTACCCTAGAGATTCGAGTTCTGAAGGGCGGCGATCGTGGGCGACGCAGACGGTTTTGTGCATCTGCACGTGCACAGCGAATACTCGATGCTGGACGGTGCAGCGCGTGTCAAGCCGCTCATTGAAGCGGCGCACCAACAGGGTATGCCTGCCATCGCGGTAACCGACCATGGCAATACCTTCGGAGCTTTTGACTTCTGGAAGACTGCGCGAGATACCGGCATCAAGCCCATTATTGGCATCGAAGCGTATCTCACTCCCCGCACAGCTCGCGGAGATCGAACGCGCGTGCGCTGGGGTTCTGGAGGCGGAGACGACGTCTCGGGCGGTGGCGCCTACACTCATATGACGCTGCTTTCGCAAACTACCGAGGGTATGCACAACCTGTTCCGGCTCTCGAGCCTGGCGTCGATCGAGGGCTACTACTTCAAACCCAGGATGGACCGAGAACTTCTCCAAACGTACTCTCGCGGCATCATCGCTACGACCGGCTGTCCATCCGGTGAGATTCAAACTCGCTTGCGTCTGGGACAGGTTGCCGAAGCGCGTGCGGCGGCCGCGGAGTTCCAAGACCTGTTCGGAAAAGAGAACTTCTTTTGCGAGATTATGGATCACGGCCTCGATATCGAACGTCGGGTGCAGAAGGACCTCATTCAGATCGCTCGCGACCTCAGTATCCCGCTGGTTGCGACAAACGACTTGCACTACACCCATCAGAGCGACGCTGAGGCGCACTCCGCCTTGTTGTGCGTCCAGTCGGGATCTACGCTCGATGATCCGAATAGATTTCGGTTCGACGGAGACGGATACTATCTGAAGTCTGCCGCCGAGATGCGGCATCTCTTTCGCGAGTTGCCGGAGGCCTGCGACAACACGTTGCTGATCGCAGAGCGATGTTCCTCGGAGTTCAACACGACCGCCAACTACATGCCGCGATTTCCCGTGCCCGCAGGGGAAACCGAAGAGAGCTGGTTCGTCAAGGAGGTCGAGCGGGGTCTCCACTACCGGTATCCGGCTGGCATCCCTGACAACGTGAGGAAGCAGGCGGAGTACGAGACGACGGTCATACTTCAGATGGGTTTCCCCGGCTACTTTCTGGTTGTCGCCGACTTTATCAACTGGTCAAAAGACAACGGAATTCGCGTCGGTCCCGGGCGTGGGTCTGGCGCGGGATCCATGGCCGCGTATGCGATGCGCATTACCGATCTTGACCCGCTTCAGCATGGCTTGATATTCGAGCGGTTTCTCAACCCCGACCGTGTCTCAATGCCTGACTTCGATGTCGATTTCGATGATCGGCGCCGGGGCGAAGTCATCCGATATGTGACCGAAAAATATGGCGATGAACGTGTCGCCCAGATTGTGACCTACGGCACGATTAAGTCGAAACAGGCTCTCAAGGACGCGTCGCGCGTGTTGGGATTTCCCTTCGGGATGGGCGAGAAGCTCACTAAAGCGATGCCACCGGCGGTGATGGCCAAAGACATCCCCTTATCGGGAATTACAGATCCGAGTCATCCCCGATACAAAGAAGCCGCCGAGTTTCGCGCACTGCTCGAGACGGATCCCGAAGCCAAGACCGTCTACGAGACGGCGCGAGGCCTTGAAGGGCTCAAGCGACAGTGGGGCGTGCACGCCGCAGGCGTCATCATGTCGAGCGATCCACTGATTGACATCATCCCGATCATGAAACGTGATCAGGACGGGCAGATAGTTACGCAGTTCGACTATCCCACGTGTGAGGGCCTGGGCCTGATCAAGATGGACTTCCTCGGCCTCAGAAACCTCACGATCATTTCTGACGCGCTCGAGAACATTCGACTGAACCGCAACGAGGAGCTTGACCTCGAGCGGCTTGAGCTCGATGATAAGGCCTCGTACGAACTCCTCGGACGGGGAGACACTCTCGGGGTGTTTCAGCTCGACGGAGGCCCCATGCGTGGCCTGCTCCGGCTGATGAAGCCGGACAACTTCGAAGACATCTCAGCCGTGTTGGCACTGTATCGGCCAGGTCCGATGGGTGCCGACTCACACACGAACTACGCGCTTCGGAAGAACGGCCTCCAGCCGATCACCCCGATCCACCCGGAACTCGAGGAGCCGCTGCGCGAGATTCTCGATACCACCTATGGGCTCATCATTTACCAGGAACAGGTGATGTCCATCGCCCAGCGAGTGGCGGGATTCTCGCTCGGCCAGGCCGATATTCTCCGTCGAGCGATGGGAAAGAAGAAGAAGGAGGAGCTCGATAAGCAGTATGCGGGCTTCTCAGCCGGAATGAGCGAGCGAGGGTTCTCACCCGCCGCAATCAAATCGTTGTGGGACATTCTTCTGCCCTTCTCCGACTATGCCTTTAACAAGGCGCACTCGGCTGCATATGGTGTCGTGAGCTACTGGACTGCCTACCTTAAAGCTCACTATCCCGCCGAGTATATGGCCGCTCTCCTTACAAGCGTCGGCGACTCGAAAGACAAACTTGCGATCTACCTGAACGAGTGCCGTCGGATGGGAATCAAGGTGCTTCCCCCTGATGTTGCCGCATCGTTTGCGAACTTCGCTGCGGTGGGAGAGGACATTCGGTTTGGCCTCGGGGCGGTTCGCAATGTGGGCGGACATGTAGTTGAGGGCATCCGCAGTGCCCGGGAGACCGGGGGAGACTTCGAGTCATTTCACGACTTCTTGAAACGCGTGCCAATGTCGGTCCTCAACAAGCGCACGATTGAATCTTTGATCAAAGCAGGTGCGTTTGACACGCTTGGTTCAACGAGGCGTGCTCTGATTGAGATTCACGAGAGCGCGGTTGAATCGGCAGTGAAGGACAAGCGAGACGCTGAGCATGGAAACGTCGGCTTTGACTTCGATACCCTGTTCGCGGACGCTGCCGACGGAGAGGGCGGTGCCACCCACTCCCTCGTGCCCGACCGTCCGGAGTGGACGAAGAAAGACAAGCTCACGTTCGAGCGCGAGATGCTCGGCCTGTACGTCTCAGACCATCCGTTGCGCGGGCTCGAGACGGCGCTCGCGAAAGAGGCCTCTGCGACGATCGAACAGGTATCAAACCCAGATGCGAACTTCGACGGCGAGACAGTGGTGCTTGCCGGGCTCCTCACGAGCGTGCAACATCGCACTGCCAAATCGGGGAATGTCTACGGCATGGTGACTCTCGAGGATTTCAGCGGCGAGATTCAGGCCCTTTTCATGGGTAAGTCGTACCTCGAATTTGGCAGCCTGCTGCAGGCCGACTCAATAGTCGCGCTTCGCGGAAAGGTCAATGCGCGTGACGACGGTATGACGGTGCATGCCTATGGGGTAAAAACCATTGACGCAGTCGTGCAAGATGACGCCGCTGCGCTCACCCTTACGATCTCTGAACGGCGAGCAACCGAAGAACTCATGCGGGAGCTCAAAGGCACGCTGATCAGGCACCCCGGTTCCAGTGAGGTGCGCCTGCGCTTGTCTACCCCGACAGCTATCCGCGTGTTTGAGGTGCCCTTCTCTGTTCAGATCACCGCAGATCTCTACGGGGAATTGAAGGGATTGCTCGGACCGCAATGTCTCTCCGCCACGTAACATGAGAGAAATCAACCCGGGGTAGGCTGGCGTCATGAGCGAAACTCAGCGTGAGATTATCAAGGCTCTTAACGTCCAGGCAATGCTCGACCCGCGCGCGGAGATTGACCGTCGGGTGGGCTTTCTCGTGGATTACGCTCGGTCGGTTCCCGGCGTACGCGGATTTGTTCTCGGAATCTCAGGGGGCCAGGACTCGTCCCTCGCGGGTAGACTCGCGCAGCTTGCCGTCGAACGTTTGCGGGCGAGCGGCCACGAGGCTCAGTTCATCGCAGTGCGTCTTCCCTACGGGGTTCAGCACGATGAGGACGATGCCAGGGTGGCGTTGTCATTCATTCGACCCGACCGTGCGGTTACTGTGAACATCGCAGCGGGTGTGGACGCGATCGCCGCCGAGGTGGCCGAGGCGTGTGGTGAGCCGGTCACCGACTTCACCAAGGGGAATGTTAAAGCGCGCATGCGCATGGTCGCCCAGTACGCCATCGCTGGTGACCGTTCACTGCTGGTCATCGGCACGGATCACGCGGCCGAGGCCGTCACGGGCTTCTTCACCAAGTTCGGCGATGGCGCCGCCGACATTCTCCCTCTGTCTGGCCTCACGAAGTCGCAGGGGGCCGAGTTGCTGCGCGAGTTGGATGCCCCCGAGCGGTTATGGCAGAAGATTCCGACGGCAGACTTGCTCGATGAGCATCCGGGGCAAACTGATGAAACCAACCTCGGCATCAGTTATGAACGGATCGATGCCTACCTGGAGGGGCATGAGATACCGCTTCCCGACACGGAGAATCTTGAGCGAAAGTATCGTGCTACGGAACACAAACGGAGGTTGCCGGTGACCCCAGCAGACGCCTGGTGGAAACCGAGCGGCTCCAAACAGGGAGAGTAACTGAGATGACCACGACATACGTGCTTGCGGGTGGATGCTACTGGTGCCTCGATGCGGCCTACCGAGTGCTCCGCGGTGTGACTGATGTATTTTCCTGCTTTACCGGAGGACACACGCCAGCACCAAGCTACGAGCAAGTGTGCACGGGCACCACCGGCCATGCTGAAGCGGTGGCGGTCACTTTTGACGAGACGATTCTTCCCTCCTCGGTGGTCCTCGACGCATTCTTCACGATGCATGATCCCACCCAATTGAATCGGCAAGGCGCCGATGTGGGTACCCAATATCGATCGGCGATGTTCTATGCTGACGATTCTCAGCGCGAGGCCTTTGAAGCTGCGATGGCTCGAGCGTCGGAGTGGTGGCCGCAGCCAATAGTGACCGAAATTGTGCCGCTGGGTGAGGTGTACCCCGCCCCAGAAGCACACCAGGATTTTTTCACAAAGAATCCGACCCAGGGGTATTGCATGGCCGTTGCGCTGCCGAAGGTGAACAAGGTGCGAGCTGGATTCAGTGACTACTTGATCTAGGCGGTTTCCCGTACTTAGTCAGGCCGCAAGCGGAACAAAACCGTCTGTGCTCCGTTCGCCAGTACTGGTCAGGCCTGTCTCAGGCTGTTCCGAGGCGTCAGGGTCAGCTGCGACGGCCATCGAATCTTCCACGTATGGGGAATGATCTTCGCCTTCTGGCGGCTGTCCCTCCGTCGTTTGATCGTTGACGGGCGACGCCCAACGACTCTGCGGCTCCGAGGATGAAGCATCGGGCTCTCCACGCTGTTTCTTGCTGAACTGCGAGACACCCCAACGCAGGTCGTGCCCGAGGGCATCTGCCTCTATCTCGACGGAGGTGCCCGATCGATCGTCGCGCTCCCAGCTTCGAATGCGCAGTCGCCCATTGACGACCACGCGGTCGCCCTTATGAAACGAATCGCGCGCGTTCAGCGCGAGCCCGCGAAACGCGGTGACGGTGAACCAATTGGTCTCCCCGTCAACCCAGCCGTTCTTTTCTCGGTCAAAACGTCGCTCGCTACTCGCTAAGCGGAACGAGCACAGCGCGATTCCGGATTGGGTGGTGAGGGCGCGCGGTTCGGTCGCAATTGTGCCGACCACGGTTACGATATTCGACATCTCTCTCTCCTTGCATGAGGCCTCTTTCGCTCGGCGGTGGGATCACCGCCGAGCGAAAGAAGGAAGCTGAGGGGGCCAGGCTGGCCGTGCCGGGTTCGCCCGGTTCCCTCGATCACAGCCTCGTGCAAGTCGTCGCTTCAGAGCTGACCACGTGCAACACTGTGGAGAACTTTCGGAAGCCCCGGGCTCTACCCAGACTGTGAGCGCTCAGACGTTCGGGTCGGTGTCACCCGAGCTTCATGTCTACTCGATACACTTTCGGGCATGGTTGTTCTCGCTCGCACACGCGTGCTGCATGTCGCTGGCACGATGTTGGTGCTGGGTGCGCTAGTTCTGGGATTATCGGGTTGCTTCCTCGTTGAACCGTCAGGAAACCCAGAGTCCCCCTCCTTGTCGGAGCCGAACACCTCGGTCACCGAGACTGACGCGAACGAGGATGCCTCCGCTCAACTCCTCCCGGGGGCGGGTGCAGCCGAGAACCTTCCATACTTTCGTCAGGTTCTCCGACAATTCTCCGAGGGCGGGGAAGTAGTTGAAGGGCGACCGATCGTCGACGCTCTGGTCGCGGCCGGCTTCGATAGGGCCACGATGCAGGTGAGTTTTGATCGCAGCAAGACCGATCTCGTGGCAGACAGTATTTTGGTGTCTGTGCTTTTCGAGGGGGAGTGCCTCCTGGGTCAGATCGTCACCGAGGATCGCAGCACCGTTGCAACGGTCGCACCAGCTCTCACCGAGGGCCAGAATCTGTGTCTGATCGGGAACACCCGCCCAATCGACTGGTAGGCCTCCCCGATGCAGTTGGCCCGGACTGCCCGGATTTCGGCGACTGTCCCACAAGTTCTTCATTTGCAGTCCCGCGCGCACGATACCCCTCGCCGGGTAGAGTTGTGTCGGCTTGATTCAACCGCTGAGCAAGAGCAAGAGGTGATGGGCGCACGACGCCCGAAAGTATATGGCTGAATACATTTATCAGATGGTCCGCGCGCGGAAGGCTGTGGGCGAGAAGCTCATCCTTGACGACGTGACGATGGCATTCCTGCCCGGAGCGAAAATCGGCATGGTTGGTCCGAACGGTGCCGGTAAGTCGACGATCCTGAAGATCATGGCTGGGCTTGACACTCCGTCGAACGGTGATGCCACGCTCGCGTCTGGTTACACAGTTGGCATTCTCATGCAAGAGCCCGAGCTCGACGAGTCCAAGACGGTGCTCCAGAACATCGAAGAGGGCATCGCGATTAAGGCGAAGGTCGACCGGTTCAACGAGATATCGGCGATGATGGCCGAGCCAGATGCCGATTTCGATACGCTCCTCGCAGAAATGGGCACACTGCAAGAAGAGATTGACGCCGTCGACGGTTGGGATCTCGACAATCAGCTCGAACAGGCGATGGACGCGCTGCGTACACCGCCAGCAGATGCGCAGGTTGCAAACCTATCGGGAGGCGAGAAGCGCCGAGTAGCGCTGTGTCGTCTGCTCCTGCAGAAACCAGATCTGCTCCTGCTCGACGAGCCAACGAACCACCTTGACGCCGAAAGTGTGCTGTGGCTGGAGCAGCACCTGCAGAAGTATCCGGGTGCGGTCATCGCGATCACCCACGATCGGTACTTTCTTGACAATGTTGCGGAGTGGATCGCTGAGGTTGACCGCGGCAGACTCATCGGCTACGAGGGTAACTACTCAACCTACCTTGAGAAGAAGGCCGAGCGCCTTGATGTGCAGGGTAAGAAAGATCAGAAACTTGCAAAGCGCCTGAAGGAAGAGCTCGACTGGGTGCGCTCGAACTCGAAGGGGCGCCAGGCGAAGTCAAAGGCGCGTCTCGCCCGCTACGAGGAGATGGCAACAGAGGCTGAACGCACGAAGAAGCTCGACTTCGAAGAGATTCAGATTCCCGCTGGCCCGCGTCTGGGCAGCATCGTGATCGAGGCAAAGAATCTCCAGAAGGGGTTCGACGGGCGTCAGCTCATTGACGGCCTCTCCTTCAGCTTGCCGCCCAACGGCATCGTTGGCGTCATCGGACCCAACGGCGTCGGTAAGACGACACTGTTCAAGACAATTGTGGGGCTTGAGCCACTCGACGGCGGTGATCTTAAGATCGGTGAGACCGTCAAGATCAGCTATGTGGATCAGAGTCGCGGCGGAATCGATCCCGATAAGACCCTGTGGGAGGTTGTCAGCGACGGGCTCGACATCATTACTGTCGGGAAGACAGAGATCCCGTCGAGAGCCTATGTCTCGAAGTTTGGATTCAAGGGTCCGGATCAGCAGAAGAAGGCCGGCGTGCTCTCGGGTGGCGAACGAAACCGCTTGAACCTCGCCCTCACGCTGAAGCAGGGTGGAAACCTGCTGCTGCTCGACGAGCCAACAAACGACCTTGACGTCGAGACCCTGCAGTCATTGGAGAACGCGCTGCTTGAGTTCCCTGGATGCGCTGTGGTCATCACGCACGATCGCTGGTTCCTGGACCGCATCGCGACGCACATTCTTTCCTATGAGGGAACGGAAGAGACTCCCGGCAACTGGTACTGGTTCGAGGGTAACTTCGAAGCCTACGAGGCCAACAAGATCGAGCGGATGGGCCCGGAGGCTGCCAAGCCCTCGCGCGTGACCTACCGCAAGCTCACTCGAAACTAAGGCCTGACTGTGGCGCGCGTGCACGTCGATATCGAACTCCGCTGGGGTGACCAGGATGCGTATGGACACGTCAACAACGTGGCGTTCGCAAGGTATCTCGAAGAATCGCGAGTGCGAGTGTTCTGGCTCGGCTCAGCACGGGAACGCACGGGCATGGAACGCCATTTTCGCGGTGACGATCCTGCGGGTCCGAAAATGCTCGTCGCGAGCCAACAGATCGACTTCCTGCGGGTGCTCGAGTATAGCGACACGCCGTTGGTCGTTGAACTGTGGATCGGGAAGCTCGGCGGATCAAGCCTCGAGGTGCACTACGAACTCGTCGACGCGACCGGTGGTGACCGCGCGGTAGTTGCTCGCGCGGTCACGACGGTAGTCATCGTGCACGGCGAGACCCTCAAGCCGGTGCGTCTGAGCGAAGAGGGTCGAGCCTCCGTCGCGCCGTGGATGGACACTCCGCTCCGCCTCGGTCGGCGGTAGGCGGGGTAATCTGCTAGGCTTAACCCTTGGCTTGCGTGTGGAGCAATCCACACCCTTCGCGCGGTGCCCTCTCTCACCGTTCGAGACATCATTGACCAGGCTTTACACAAAGGAAATCACCCAACGTGGCAAATATTAAGTCGCAGATCAAGCGCATCAAGACCAACCAGAAGGCAACCGACCGCAATCGGGCGTACAAGAGCGAATTGCGCACACTCGTGCGCCAGACCCGCGATGCGATCACCGCAGGCGACAAAGCAGTTGCTGAGCAGAAGCTCGCAATCGCTGCACGGAAGCTTGACAAGGCCGTGTCAAAGGGCGTAATTCACGAGAACCAGGCCGCGAACCGGAAGTCCAAGCTCGCCGTCAAGGTCGCAGCGCTCTAGCAGTACCCGAGCGCAGTGAGAAGACCCCGCTCCGGCGGGGTTTTCTTGTATGCCATGCGAGAATAGAAGGCAATGTCTCCACGTAGCGTGAACCCACCCGTGCCGTCCGCAACGGATCCGGCGCAGATTCGTAACTTCTGCATCATCGCCCACATTGATCACGGCAAGTCGACCCTTGCGGACCGAATGCTACAGATCACGGGCACCGTGCCCGATCGCGAAATGCGCGCGCAGTATCTCGATCGTATGGATATCGAGCGCGAGCGCGGAATCACTATCAAATCGCAAGCCGTTCGGATGCCGTGGGATGTTGACGGGACCTCCTATGCGCTGAATATGATTGATACCCCGGGACACGTAGATTTCAGCTACGAGGTCTCGCGATCGCTCGCCGCCTGTGAGGGAGCTATTCTGCTCGTCGACGCGGCTCAGGGTATCGAGGCGCAAACCCTTGCCAACCTCTACCTTGCCCTGGAAAATGATCTCGAGATCATCCCTGTGCTGAACAAGATTGATCTTCCGGCAGCCGATCCCGAGAGAGTGGCGCGCGAGATCGCGGATCTGATCGGCGGCTCTCCCGATGACATCCTGAAGGTCTCGGGGAAGACGGGTATGGGCGTCACGGAGCTGCTCGACCGTGTGGTGGCGCGAATTCCCGCCCCGACCGGTGACGCAGACGCACCCGCACGGGCCATGATCTTTGACTCGGTCTATGACTCGTACCGCGGTGTCGTCACCTACGTGCGCGTGATTGATGGCCGGTTGGCCCCCCGCGAGAAGATCAAGATGATGTCGACCGGTGCTGAGCACGAGGCGCTTGAGGTCGGTGTGTCAGCTCCCGAGCCGACGCCCACCAAGGGCCTTTCGGTGGGCGAAGTGGGATACCTCATCACCGGCGTGAAGGATGTGCGGCAGTCAAAGGTTGGCGATACGGTCACGGGAAAGCTCCGGCCCGCAACCGAGGCGCTTCCCGGCTACACCGACCCCAAGCCCATGGTTTTCTCGGGGCTCTACCCTCTCGATGGCAGTGATTATCCGGTCCTGCGAGAAGCACTCGACAAACTGAAACTTTCTGACGCCGCGCTGCAGTACGAGCCCGAGACCTCCGTGGCGCTCGGCTTCGGGTTCCGCTGCGGTTTTCTGGGTCTGCTCCACCTCGAGATCATTTCAGAACGACTTCGCCGGGAGTTTGACCTAGATCTGATCGCAACCGCGCCCAGCGTGATCTACCAGGTCACCCGCGAAGATGGCAAAGTGATCACGGTTACCAACCCGTCGGAGTACCCCGATGGAAAGATCGCGAGCGTTCGCGAGCCCATGGTTCGCGTTGCGATCCTCGCACCCAAGGACTACGTCGGCACCATCATGGAGCTGTGCCAAAGCCGTCGCGGCAGCCTGATGGGTATGGAGTATCTCGGGGAGCGTGTGGAACTTCGTTATGCGATGCCACTTGCGGAGATCGTGTTCGACTTTTTCGACCACCTCAAGAGCCGAACGCAGGGGTACGCGAGCCTTGACTATGAACCGATGGGCGAGCAGGAAGCCGACCTGGTCAAGGTCGACATTCTTCTTCAAGGTGAGCAGGTTGACGCCTTCAGCGCGGTCGTTCATCGCGACAATGCCTACAGTTACGGCACCATGATGACGGAACGGCTCCGCAAGCTGATACCCCGACAGCAATTCGAGGTACCGATCCAGGCGGCTATCGGCGCGAGAATTATCGCGCGCGAGAGCATCCGGGCCATCCGCAAAGACGTGCTGGCAAAATGCTATGGTGGCGACATCAGCCGGAAGCGTAAGCTGCTCGAGAAGCAGAAAGAAGGCAAGAAGCGCATGAAGATGGTCGGCCGCGTCGAGGTACCGCAGGAAGCGTTCATCGCCGCACTGTCGGGCGACGTGGAGGGCAAGGAGAAGAAATGATCCGCCGCTCCACACATGTGGATCAGGAGGTGGTCTACGCTGCGGTCGGTGCATCCGCCGATCCGGATCTGCTGCGTTTTCCACCGGAGGGGTCGACCGCCTACGCTGAGGAGCTCCGGCTTGGCAGCGGGGCAGACCGCTTTCTGGCGGCATCGAGCCGCCTCATGACGTGGGCGGCTCCGCGCGGAGTGGGTCTCGCAGTAACCGAAATTGACCTGGGCGATGGTGGTCAGTACTCCGGTGTTGTGTTCACTGAGGAAGGCGTGCCCGAGGTCCCCGCTCCGGCCGAGGTTCAGTTCGGTCCTGAAGGTGAGCCCTATCTGACCGCCGGCACAACGGCCCGGCTTGTGTGGCCTGATCAGAAAACGTCCCGACTGATCCGTGTGGTCTACACCGTAGACGAGCCTCGCCGAGTGGGCTACGCGTGGGGGAGTGCGGATTCCGAGGGCGTTGTGGGTGAAGAAGCATTCCTGGTTGAGCACCGCGACGACGATTCGGTTTGGGCAACGGTTCGGGGGTTCGTGTGGCCACCAGCCACTGGCCTGCTAGGGCTTAAAGGGCGAGCAGCCGTGCGCTACGTCCTGAAGCAGTCAAAAGAGCAGCTTGCTGCGCTCGCTCCCGGGGCGGCGCCGACGCTCCAAGAAGGCCAGGTAGCGCCCTCTGAAGAGTCACTCGCCGAGGAAACCGAGGAGAGCTCGGAAGCTTCAGGCGCTGCAGATTCCGGCAGAATTTAGCGCGTGCCCGGAGCATTGCCAGACGGCGAGCCAGCCCCGAGCGACGGGTCTTTGCCCGATACCGCTCGGAGGGGTGCTCAGCACCGTGACTTCGGGGTGTACGTTCACGTTCCCTACTGCCGGGTTCGATGCGGATACTGCGATTTCAACACCTACACCGCAAGCGAACTCGGAGGCACGAGTCGCGCGGATTATGCAGGGCAGGTCTCTCGAGAACTTCGATTTGGGGCGGAGGTGCTGCGTCGCGCAGACGTGCCTGAGCGCCCCGTGTCGACGGTCTTTTTTGGGGGCGGAACCCCGACGTTGCTTCCTGCCAGGGATTTAGTAGCCATGCTGCAAACAATTCGTGAAGAGTGGACGCTCACTCCTGCGGCGGAGATTACAACCGAAGCCAACCCAGACTCTGTCGACGCTCGTTATCTCGAGGATCTCGCGGCTGCAGGGTTCACAAGGGTGAGTATCGGAATGCAGTCCGCGGTGCCACAGGTGCTGGCGACGCTCGACCGCACTCACGACCCGGATCGAGTTCCCGAGGTGGTGAGATGGGCGCGCGAGGCTGGCTTGCAGGTGAGCCTCGACCTGATCTATGGCACTCCGGGGGAAACGCTGGCCGATTGGGATCGTTCGCTCGACGCGGCAATTGCCTGCCAGCCCGATCACCTTTCCGCGTACGCGCTCATCGTCGAAACGGGAACTAAACTGGCGGCTCGCATTCGCCGCGGGGAGATCGTCGCTCCCGACGATGACATGCACGCGGCGATGTACGAGGTCGCCGATCGCAGGCTCGCCGAAGCAGGTTTCGCCTGGTACGAGATCAGTAACTGGGCACGCAGTGAAGAGACCCGGTCTCGGCACAACCTGGCGTACTGGCGAGGAGCTGACTGGTGGGGTGCGGGTCCGGGCGCCCACAGCCACATTGGCGGCACCCGGTGGTGGAACGTGAAGCATCCGAGTGCCTACTCCGAACGAATCAATGCCGGAATCTCGCCTGCGCATGCCCGCGAGTTGCTTGGGGAGGAAGCGCGCCGCAGCGAACGAGTGCTTCTTGAGACCAGAATCATCACTGGCCTGCCTATCGAGGTGCTGCTCCCCGACGAGCGGAATTCGGTATCGGGCCTGATTGCGGATGGACTGATCGATGGTCGCGCCGCGATTGCGGGCCGTGTGATCCCGACTCTTCGTGGACGCCTTCTGGCAGACACAGTGGTGCACAGGCTGCTCAGCTAGACTTGGCACTCTGTATTATCGAGTGCTAGGCGGGAGGGTGGCATGGTTTCAGACAGAAGTCTCGCGGTGCTCCACGCAATTGTTGGCGACTATGTCGCATCAAACGAGCCGGTGGGTTCGAAGACAATCGTCGAGAGACACCACTTTGGGGTGTCCGCTGCGACGATCAGAAACGACATGGCGTTGTTGGAGGATGAGGAGCTGATCGCGGCGCCACACACCTCTTCCGGTCGTATCCCCACGGACAAGGGATATCGACTCTACGTTGACACACTCGCCAAGATCCGCCCACTGAGTGGCGCACAGAAGACCGCTATTGAACGCTTTCTCGGCGATTCCAACGACCTCGACGATGCGCTTGCTCGCACGGTCCGACTGCTCGCTCAGCTGACCAATCAGGTGGCTGTGGTGCAGTACCCGTCGCTGCGGCGCACGCAGGTGCGCCATATCGACCTCGTTGCGGTGGGGGAGAGCCGAGTGCTCAGCGTCATCATTCTTGGCACCGGGGTGGTCGAGCAGCAAGTCGCGAGCCTCCCCGCAGCCCAGGTCACCGAGACGTGGGTGCACGGATTGCGTGACCGACTGGCGGGCGCGATTGTAGGAAAAGACCTCGAGTCCGCGGTTCTTGGCGCCCAGTCACTCCTCGACTCCATCGACGAGTGGTCGCAGCCTGGCGAGACGGAACTCGTGCGCCGGGTGCTCGAGGTAGTCCTCAGCCAGTTGCAGGCGAATCGAAGCGAGAAGATCACGATCTCTGGGGCGGCGAATCTTTCGCGTCCGGGCGAGTTTACCGGCAACCTTTCTTCGGTGCTTGAAGCGATCGAAGAGCAGGTGACCCTCTTGCGGCTCTTCGGTGAGATGGCACAGGATGGACGTGACGTTGCCGCCTCGATCGGACGCGAGAATGAGCCGTACGGTCTTGAGGGGGCCTCGGTAATCGCCTCGAGCTACGAGATAGACGGCGACACAAGATCGAACCTTGGGGTCTTGGGCTCGATGCGAATGGACTACGCATCGAACATCTCAACCGTGCGTGCGGTCGCCCGCTACCTGAGCCGGGTTCTCGACGAGACCTGATCCTGCGGCCAGGGACGAATGCCCCGATCCACTTTTTCATCTACATTTCCATTCTTTACATCCCAGAACGAGAGGCTGCACACAGTGGCGGACCACTATGAGACGCTCGGCGTTTCCCGCGAAGCATCGATTGACGAGATCAAGAAGGCATATCGCCGACTCGCGCGAGAATTGCATCCCGACGTCAACCCAAGCGGAGATGCGGCAGAGCGTTTCAAAATGGTTACTCATGCCTACGATGTGTTGAGCGACCCGAACGAGCGTCAGCGCTACGACATGGGCGGCGACCAAGGCGGGGCTGGAGGCTTCGGCGACATCTTTGAGACCTTCTTTGGCGGGGGATTCGGCGGGGGTCAGCGCGGTCCGCGTGCACGAGCCGAACGAGGTGACGACGCGATGATTCGTGTCGACGTGGAACTTGCTGAAGTGATCTTCGGTGTGCAGCGCGAGATCGCCGTCAACACCGCGGTGCTCTGTGGCACGTGCTCGGGCAGTTGCTGCCAGCCGGGTACCTCACCGGTCACCTGTGACGTCTGTGGCGGGGCCGGTCAAGTACAACGACAGGTTCGCTCGCTCTTCGGCAACGTCGTGACAATGCACCCGTGTGGAAGCTGCTCGGGTTACGGCACTGTGATTGCCCACCCGTGCGTCGAGTGTGGCGGCAAGGGCCGAGTGCGGGAGCGCCGCACGATGAACATCGATATTCCTTCGGGCATCGATACCGGCACCCGGATGCAAATGCGTGGGGGCGGAGAAGTCGGCCCGGCGGGCGGGCCGAACGGCGATCTCTTCATTGAGTTCCGGGTCATGCATCACGACGTGTTTAGTCGTGATGGAAACGATCTGCTCGCTACGGCTCAGGTCAGCATGACTGATGCGATTCTCGGGGCAGAGAACACTGTCGCCGCGCTCGACGGAGACGCCCTGCTCGAGGTTCCCGCAGGGGTGCAGTCGGGTGACATCATCACGATTCGCGGGCGAGGCATACAAGGATTGCGATCCACGACGCGAGGAGACCTCAAAGTTGCAGTTCAGGTTGTGACGCCGACGAAGCTTGCCGGTCGCGAAAAAGACCTCGTGCGTCAGCTTGCCGCGCTGCGCAAGGAAGAACCTCCCACGCTGGGCGAGTTTCAGCAAGGGCTCTTCGGCAAGATTCGGGATCGCTTCTTCCGGCAGGGTTAGTCGGTCATGGCCCATCTCTACTATCGTGAGGATCTCGCGGCGGCGGACCTCACGGTCGGAAACGTTGTCGAAGTGCTTGGTGACGAAGCTCGGCACGCAGTGCGGGTGAGTCGACTGCGTGTCGGCGAGCGCATCATCGTAGGAGACGGTGCAGGAACCGCGGGGCACGGTGAGGTCACCGTGGTTGATCGGGATCGATTCGCCGTGCGGTTCGACAGCGTGTACCGTGACCAGCCAACAAAGAGCCGGCTGGTACTGGTGCAAGCCCTTGCGAAGGGCGACCGAGACGAACGTGCCGTCGAGCAAGCAACGGAGTTCGGCGTTGATCGGATCATGCCGTGGCAGGCCGAGCGTTCAGTCTCGCGCTGGGACGGGGAGAAAACGCCCCGGGGCGTTGCGAAGTGGCAGCGGGTCGCGAGAGAGGCCGCGAAGCAGTCTTTGCGCGTGCGAATCCCACAGGTCGACCCTCTGGTGACGCTCTCGGGGCTCTGCGAACTCGCGGGCACAGCGGGCACGCATTTGCTCGTGCTGCATCCTCGTGGTGTAGAGCGGCTCAGCGCCTGGGCCCGCCAGCTGGGCGACGCCGAGGGCGACGCCTGCCGTGAGATCATCGTGATTGTCGGCCCTGAGGGCGGTCTCAGTGACCGAGAAATCGACGCACTCGAGCGTGCCGGCGCCCAGGTAGTGCAGCTGGGTGACGCGGTGCTGCGCACTTCCTCCGCCGGCCCCGCCGCGCTCGCCCTCTTGAATGCCGCTCTCGGCCGCTGGTGAGTGAACCCGGCTAGGCTAGGGGGATGGCAGAATCAACCATTTTTGGCAAGATCATCTCAGGTGAGATCGCTGTCGAGCGACTTGCCGAGACCGATCGGGTCATCGCGTTCCCCGACATCGCGCCGCAGGCGCCAGTGCATATTCTGGTGGTACCCAAGACCACCGAGTACGCAAACGTCGTCGAGCTGGCGGCTGGCGACCCCGAGCTGTTGGCTGAGATGGTGGAGGTAGCGCAGCAGCTTGCTCGCACGCACGCGGACGGTGACTTCCGTCTCGTGTTTAACTCCGGCGTGAACGCTGGTCAAACGGTTTTCCATGTTCATGCCCACGTGCTTGCCGGTGGCCTGAAGGAGAGCGAAATCGTTGGATCCTGAATCTGACGCACGCGACTTGTCAGTCGGCGACGAATCTCGGGGAGCGGGCGTAGCTCGCGATCCACTGTTGCAGCGCACTGTTCTCCTCACAGGAGTCGATGTCGCCTCATTTCTCGGCCACCGAGATCAGCTCATCGCTGACCTCGAGCGGCAGCATCCCCAAGTGGAGTTTCACGCGCGCGATCACGTCATGACACTGAGCGGACCCGCCGCCGAGGTGAAGGCGGCCGAACGTGTTGTCGCCGAGGTGCTCGAGGTTGCCCGCCGCTCGGGCGCGGTTTCCCGCCACGACGTTCGCGAGGTCACCCGCATGGTGCACCGTGGCGACGGTCCGACTGCATCGCAGGTGCTGAGTGAACCGATTCTCTCCGTGCGCGGGCACTCCGTGCGTCCGCAAACTGAGGGACAACGCGACTACGTCACCGCGATTGACCAACACACCGTTGTTTTTGGCATCGGCCCAGCTGGCACAGGCAAGACCTATCTCGCGATGGCGAAAGCGGTGCAGGCGCTGCAACGACGGGAGGTCGCAAAGATCATCTTGACGCGACCCGCGGTTGAAGCCGGTGAGCGGCTGGGCTACCTGCCGGGCACTCTTGAAGACAAAATCGATCCATACTTGCGTCCGCTTTTTGATGCGATCGGCAGCATGATGGAACCCGAAGCTGTGCCGAAACTCATCGCGAGCGGCACGATCGAGGTGGCGCCCCTGGCCTATATGCGCGGTCGCACGCTTAACGAATCGTTCGTCATCCTCGACGAGGCGCAGAACACGACACCTGAGCAGATGAAGATGTTTCTCACCCGTCTGGGCTACGGCTCAAAAATGGTTGTCACTGGCGACATCACTCAGGTGGATCTGCCAATCGCCTCCAGTGGCCTGCGCGTAGTGAGCCGCATTTTGCGGGGGGTCGAAGATATCCACTTCTCCGAGCTGACTGCTGACGACATCGTGAGACACAGCCTGGTAGGACGAATCGTTGACGCCTACAGCGCGTTTGAAGAGACTCGCAGGCGCGAGGGAGGAACTACATGAGCGTCGAAATCAACAACGAATCTGGCATCAGTGTTGAGGAGTCGGTCTTGCAAATGCTCGCCGCCTTCGTCTTGGAATCCCTTCACGTGCATACCCAGACTGAAGTGGGCGTCATGCTCGTCGACGAAGCAGCGATCGAGCAGCTGCATGTGCAGTGGATGGATGAGCCAGGTCCAACAGACGTGTTGAGCTTCCCAATGGATGAGCTGCGGCCTGGCCGCGCCGACGCGACCACCCCTGCAGGAATGCTTGGAGATATCGTGATCTGCCCGCAGGTGGCGATGGTACAGGCTGACGCAGCAGGGCATGACCTGGCGCAGGAACTGCAGGTGCTCCTCACCCACGGCATGCTGCATCTCTTGGGGTTCGATCACGCCACGCCAGACGAGGAAGCAGAGATGTTTGGGCTGCAGCGCGATCTCCTCCTGAGCTTCGCGGTGCGAGAGCGTCGGTGATGAGCGGTTTTCTTGTGGTCCTCTTCCTTGCGGGAGCTGCGGCTCTCCTGCTGATCGGTGGGCTGCTGGCCGCAAGCGATGCCGCGCTCGGCGTGCGATCACGCGCCGAGCTCCTTTCGATTGCCGATGAATCCTCACCGCGAGTGGGAAAAGCGATCAGCGCCATCGCAGATGACGAAGCCGCGCATGTGAACGCGATCAGTTTCGCGCGAGTGGCTGCGGAGACACTCTCGGCGGTGTTGATAACGATGGTGCTCGCGTATTCGGTTGAGCAATTGTGGCTGGCGCTGCTACTCGCGGCACTTATTGTGACGGCGATTACCTTTGTGCTCGTGGGATCAAGCCCGCGCACCGTCGGCACGCATCACGCCGAAGCCGTGATCCGATTCTCTGCCAGGTTTGTGCGATTCGTGCGACTCTCGCTCGGACCGATTGCCGGGGCGCTGATGCGATTTGGCGACCGGGTGACTCCAGGCCGCACCTCGGGCGGGGTGCGCATTCGCGATGAACAGCAGCTGCTTTCAATGGTGGATCAGGCAACCGAGCAGGAACTGCTCGAGGAGGACGACCGAGACTACATCCACTCACTCATGGAATTCGGGACAACTCTCGTTCGTGAGGTGATGCTGCCTCGGATCGACATGGTCACCATAGACACGGAACAGTCGGTGCGAGAGTCGCTTGAAGTGATGCTCGCCTCGAGGCATTCTCGGGTGCCGGTGGTAACTGCGGGCGATTCCGACAATGTTGAGGGCGTGGTATACCTGCGCGATGCGAGCGGATTCGTTCTTCGCCGAGCAGACGAAGCTGAACATGCCGCGGTGACCCGAATCATGAAGCCCGCAATATTTGTTCCCGAGCTCCAGCGCGCAGATGAGCTGCTTCGACAGATGCAGCGTGAGTCGAACCACTTGGCGCTTGTCGTCGACGAGTACGGCGGCATCTCGGGTCTCGTTACCCTCGAAGACCTGATCGAAGAACTCCTCGGAGACATTAGCGACGAACACGACCGAGATGCACCCGAAACCATTCTCCAGCTGGACGGCTCGTTTCAGGTCAGCGCACGACTGCCCGTCGACCGTCTGGGCGAGATCTTTGGCGTCGAACTCGAAGATGACGAAGTTGACAGCGTGGGTGGGCTCGTCGCCAAGCACTTAGGCAAGCTTGCTGAATCCGGAGATATCGTGGTTGTCTCGGGCATTGAATTGACCGCACTTGAGACAGAACGAAGACGGCAGCGACTGGTCACAGTGGGAGCGCGCTGGGTTGGTCACGACACCGGCGAGATCATGAAGATAGATGACAGCACCGAAAGAAACTGAGGCATCCATGGAATCCGAACACCGAGCCGGATTTGTCTCGTTTGTGGGCCGGCCGAACGTGGGCAAATCGACCCTCACGAACGCGCTCGTCGGCGAGAAGATTGCGATCACTAGTCCGAAGCCGCAAACCACGAGAAAAGCCATCCGTGGCATCGTGCATCGCACCGACGGTCAACTCATCATCGTGGATACTCCCGGGATCCACCGACCCCGCACGTTGCTGGGGGAGCGGCTCAATGCCCTCGTCGAAGCGACGCTCGGCGATGTGGACGTGATTGGGCTATGTGTACCCGCAAACGAGAAACTCGGTCCGGGTGACCGCTTCATCAACGAGCGACTCGACGATTTTCCTCGCGCCAAGAAGGTTGCGATTCTGACGAAGGTGGATCAGGCCAGCCAGAGCGAGATCATCGACCAGCTCACTCGGATTGGCACGCTGCGCGAGTGGGACGCGGTTGTTCCGATCTCATCGGTGACCGCCGAACAGTTGGACGTTTTAGCAGACGTGCTGCTCGGTCTCATGCCCGAGTCGCCGCCGCTCTACGAGGCCGAGACGACCACCGACGAGAGCGAAGACGACCGGATCGCCGAGCTGATTCGCGAAGCCGCGCTCGACGGCGTACGGGATGAACTTCCGCACTCACTTGCCGCTAGCGTCGATGACCGCGAGGTGGGCGAAGACGGACTGCTCGAGATATACGCGAGCCTGTATGTGGAACGCGACAGCCAGAAAGGCATTGTGATCGGCAAAGGTGGATCACGCTTGCGCGACGTTGGGGAGCGCGCTCGTCACGAGATCGAAGCCCTGCTGGGGCGCCGCGTTTACCTTTCCATGCGGGTGAAGGTCGCGAAGGAATGGCAGCGCGACCCGAAAGCGCTCGGACGGCTCGGTTTTTAGTGCCTTCTCCGGATCCTGCAGCAAACGCGGCGGGAGATTAGCGCCCGCCGCTGAACCCGCCGCCCCCGCCGCCGCCCGAAAAGCCTCCGCCGCTCGTTCCTCCCGAACTGCTTGAGCTGTAACTCACCGCACTCGTGAACGACTGGCTGAAGCTTGAGATCGATCGGTCCAGGTGCGTCAAGCCATACACTCCGAGCGCCGGGTACCACAAAGGGCTGTCCACTCCGGTCTCGTGGTACTGCACCTCAAGTACCTTGCCCCATTCCTTCTCGAGGCCGAAAAGGATGGCGTAGGGCAGTAACCTCTCGTACAGCACGACGACATCGACTGATCCGTCAGGGCGACGCTCTGCTGTCGTGTGACCTTGCAGAAGACGTAGACGATCGCTCTCGGCAACGCGAATGAACTCGCGCACGCCGGCTAGGTGCTCCCGCGCCTCGGCACCCTGCTGCGTGTGCACCCTGTGCTTCACCATTCCGACTATGCCGAGCACAATCGCGGCGAATCCGAAGGGCAGTGACACCGTGATCGTGACCCAGTTTTCGCGTGCGATCCCGATGAAGGTCAAGATGACTGCCAGAGCACCCAGCGCTAGGGCTGCCGCACCGAGAATAGTGGCGGTGCGGGAGCGGATCTGCTCAAAGTAACCACGTTTGGTGGCTTGCGTGACGCCCTCGCCAGAAAGGGCCACCATTTTCTTGCCGAATTTCTCGTCTTTCTTGGGCAGAGCGAAGGTCGCTCCTGCGCCAGCAGAGCCAAACAAGTCGGAAATGGTTCGGCGATCGAGTCCATCAACTGCCCGACCCTGATCCAGCAGTCGAAGTACCGGCTGCGGTCTGCCCTTCCCGAGAAATCCAGCGGGCTCCGTGCCGTCTTCGATTCGCAGTGCACCGCGCACTGCGAGGTGCACAACCTGCGCAGCGATTGTCGATTTGTTCTCTCCCGAAACAGGTCCGGCGATCAGCGGTGGCAGGTTGTCTGGCACCTCGTACTGCGCAACGATCACGCCGCGATAGGTGCGGCGCTTTCTGCGTTCCAGGACGATCAACACCGCAGACACGAGGCCGAGCAACAAGGCCGCCGAGGCCGAGACCACGGGCACGATATCGAGAAATGGATTCGGAAGGCGCACGGGCGGCTGCACCACGCTTCCGTTTTCGAACGCGATCCCAACGGTCACACCAGATCCAGCGGGAAGGGCGAAGGGCTCAACGGTGAGCATCGCCGACCCTGATTGGGGACTCGCCTCACTTATCTCGCAGGTATCGGTCGAATAGGCGGATCCAGTGAAGCATGCCGTCGCGCCGGTCAACTTTTCACCGAGTCCTTCTGCAATGCTGAACTCTGCGGAAAACGCGGCGATGGGCTGTTGGCGCTCAATCGGAACCACGTCCCAATAGAACTCGTCTCGGTCGTCGGTGGCGAGGACCACGTCATGGAGCGTGTAAGAGATCACGTAGGTTTGCACACCGCGAACGAAGCTGTCGTCGCCCACCAAAATGATCCGAAAGGTATCGTCGTCCTCGACTTCAAAGGGCACAGGCTTGCCCGCCGCGTCGGAGATGGCAATATCCCGGGGTGCTGCGTCGGCTCGTTCGTAGCTGAGGGGCAGGGCGCGCACGATGCCTCGGTTCTGATCGAAGTCGGGGAACACCGCGACGAGTTGCTCCGTAACTCGAGCTACAGCGCGTCCGTCCTCATCGACATCAAGCTGATAGCTGACATGCCAGCTGTCGTACTCGAAGTCGTCAACATTAGCGTGAGCGGGGGTGACTTCAATCGCCACTCCGAGCGTCGCGAGAAGTGCGGTGATGAGGAGCAAGAGTCGCATCATGACTCCAGCGTATGCGAATGCGGTGATAGGCTGGGGGAGTGCTGTTCGGTTCGCTCCTTCTTAGCTGCCGCGACGAGTCCTAGTTTCGGGCCTTTCTCGTCGCGGTGTTCGTGTTGGCTGAGCAGAACGTAGAGCGAGAGAAGACGAGACCATGAAGAACATGCAGCAGCCCTCGGCAATGCCGATCCACAAGTATCGCCCCTATCACGAGATGATTCCGGTGGACCTGCCGGACCGAACATGGCCCTCGAAGCGCATGACGCAAGCGCCTCGGTGGTGTGCCGTTGATCTGCGCGACGGTAATCAGGCACTGATCGACCCGATGAGCCCAGAGCGCAAGCGGATCATGTTTGATCTGCTAGTGAAGATGGGGTACAAGGAGATCGAGGTCGGTTTCCCGAGCGCTAGCCAGACCGATTTTGACTTTGTTCGGCACCTCATTGAAGAGAACGCGATTCCTGACGATGTCACGATTCAGGTGCTCACCCAAGCGCGAGAACACCTGATCACGCGAACCTACGAGTCGCTCATCGGCGCCAAACGCGCCATCGTGCACCTCTACAACTCGACCAGCATTCTGCAGCGCGAAGTCGTGTTCCGTGAAGATCGTGAGGGCATCCGACAGCTCGCGCTCCAGGGTGCGCGGATGTGTATCGCGAGCGAGTCAATCTGCGCGGATACCGAGATCTTTTACGAATACTCGCCCGAATCTTATACCGGCACCGAACTCGACTACGCGCTCGAGGTCTGTAACGACGTCATTGAGGTATTCCAGCCCACCCCTGAGCGTAAGGTGATCATTAACCTGCCCGCGACGGTCGAGATGGCCACACCGAACGTGTATGCCGACTCGATCGAATGGATGAGCAGGCGCCTGGTGCATCGTGAGAACGTGATTCTCTCGCTCCACCCACACAATGACCGCGGCACCGCGATCGCTGCTGCTGAGCTGGGGTACCTGGCCGGCGCAGATCGAATCGAGGGATGCCTCTTCGGCAACGGCGAGCGCACGGGCAATGTCGATCTGGTGGCGCTCGGAATCAATATGTTTACGCAAGGAATTGACCCGCAGATCGATTTCTCGCGGCTCGACGAGGTGCGGCGTACAGCCGAATACTGCAATCAGCTTCGTGTGCACGAACGCAGTCCGTGGGCGGGCGATCTGGTGTACACGGCGTTCTCCGGATCTCACCAGGATGCGATCAAGAAGGGTTTCGAACGCATGGCCAGCGACGCGGAAGCTGCGGGAGTGTCGGTCGACGAACTCGAGTGGGCTGTTCCGTACTTGCCGGTGGATCCTAAGGATCTTGGTCGTTCCTATGAAGCCGTTATTCGCGTAAACTCGCAGTCCGGCAAGGGCGGAGTGGCATACCTGCTGAAGACCGATCATTCCCTTGATTTGCCGCGTCGCCTTCAGATTGAGTTCAGCGCTGTGGTGCAGGGTCTCACTGATAGCGAGGGTGGCGAGGTATCGAGTGAAGATATCTGGCGGATCTTCCAAGACGAGTACTTACCGGTAACCGGAGACGACACCTTTGAACGCTGGGGTCGGTACGAGTTGTTCCGCACGGCGACGACCAGCGCGGGTGACGGGGTGACGGAACTCATCGCCGACTTCCGCGTCGGAGACGATGTTCAGCAGTTCACTACCCGCGGCAATGGCCCGGTTGATGCCTTCATCAACGGGCTCAACACTGCCGGCCATGCGGTCACCCTGTTTGATTTTGTCGAGCATGCGATGAGCGGGGGTGGGGACGCCGTAGCGGCGGCCTATGTCGACCTTGAGGTTGATGGTCAACGTCTGTGGGGTGTGGGCATCGACCCCGATACGACGCGCGCTACGCTGAAGGCCATCGTCAGCGCGGTCAATCGATCGATCAAGACGCGGGACGCGATCGCGAAAGACGAGCCGGTAGGCGCAACACGATAGCCGCTCCGCTCATCGAAGCGGAGCGGGTCGTGTTCTCGCTCCGCTTCGTACGTATGTTCGACTTTTCGGCGTGTGCGCGTGCCGGGGCCGATTCATCGCCGTAGGGTGTCCCTGTGATTGCTTCAATTCGTGGTGAGGTGCTCTCGGCTGGTCCGGGCTGGGTGGTTGTGAGTGTCGGCGGTGTGGGCCTACGCGTGGAAGTGCCGAGCGGTCGGGTCGGTGGATCGCATCCAGGAGAAGAAATCTTCCTCCACACCTCCCTCATCGTGCGTGAGGATTCCCTGACGCTGTTTGGCTTCTCTTCCACCGATGACTTGGAAGTGTTCGGTCATCTTCTCGCGGTGTCGGGCGTGGGGCCCCGCAGTGCGCTCGGCGTGCTGGCCGAGATGAGCCCCGCAGAGATAGCGGCGGCGGTCCACGCTGAAGACGAGAAGCCCTTCCGAAAAGTATCGGGAATTGGTCCGAAGACCGCAAAGCTCATCGCAGTTTCTCTCGCGGGTAAGGTCACTCCTCAGGCATATGGATCCCAGCAGGGCGCCCCACACGTTCGCGGGGAGCAGTACCAGCCAGATCCCGTCGCGGTGGCCGTCGCAGACGTCGAACAGGCGCTCATCGGTCTCGGGTACAGCGAGGCCCAATCCGAGGGCGTCGTGCGAGACGCGATCGAGGCGGGTGCCGCCTCTGAATCTTCGGCGTTATTGCGCGCAGCTCTCGCACTGCTCCAGACGCCCCGCAGTCCAGGCCGAGCCGCACCCAGGAAGGCCGCGCAATGAGCGTCGAGCTGTCACCCGAGGTCGAACAGAACGAACTGGGATTTGAAGGTGCCCTCAGGCCAGAGTCTCTCGACGAGTTTGTCGGCCAGTCGAAGGTGAGGCGGCAGCTTCGCCTTCTGCTTGACGCTGCGCAGATGCAGCAGCGCACCCCCGACCACATTCTTCTCGCTGGCCCACCTGGGCTAGGGAAGACCACGCTCTCGATGATCGTGGCGACTGAAC
Source organism: Leucobacter shiyiweii (assembly GCF_052446065.1). Classification (GTDB taxonomy): domain Bacteria; phylum Actinomycetota; class Actinomycetes; order Actinomycetales; family Microbacteriaceae; genus Leucobacter. The sequence continues at coordinate 815,578 of NZ_CM127080.1, forward strand.
TCAGCAAGCCGCTGCACCAGACCTCAGGCCCGGCAATACAGCACGCCGGCGATCTCGCAGCAGTGTTGTCTGCTCTCACCCCGGGCGAGGTGCTCTTCATCGACGAGATTCACCGCATGGCACGCAGCGCGGAGGAAATGCTGTACCTCGCGATGGAGGATTTCAAGATCGACATCATGGTCGGCAAGGGTGCCGGAGCCACTTCGATTCCGCTGGAGCTGGCGCCGTTCACTTTGGTCGGTGCCACGACGAGATCCGGCCTCCTACCGAATCCACTACGTGACCGTTTCGGCTTCACCGCACACCTTGAGTTCTATGCTGAAGACGAGCTCGCCCAGGTGGTGCACCGCGCCGCGCGGTTGCTCGGTTTCGCTATCGCAGACGCTGGAATTGATGAGATCGCAGGTCGTTCTCGGGGCACGCCGCGAATTGCGAACCGGCTCCTGCGGCGGGTGCGCGACTACAGTCTGGTGCACGGCAGGCCGGGTGACACGGAGGCAGTGCAGGCGGCGCTGACTTTATACGACGTCGACCAGTTTGGACTCGACCGGCTTGACCGGGAGGTACTGCGGGCAGTGGTTGAGCGGTTTGGGGGCGGGCCGGTGGGTCTGTCGACCCTTGCCGTGTCAGTCGGGGAAGAGGCAGAGACGATCGAGGCTGTGGTCGAGCCGTTTCTCGTGCGCACAGGACTGCTGACGCGAACGCCTCGCGGACGGATGGCGACCAGGCGCGGGTGGGAACACACGGGAATTCCGCTACCGGATACCCTATAGTCGTGAGGGTTGCGTAGTCGAACCTGGCTGCGCCTACTCAGATTGCCCACCGAAAGGATCGCCGTGGTTCTCGACCCGATGTCGCTCATTATGTTTGGGCTCATTGCCGTGCTCATCTTCTTTATGTTCCGCAATGGCAAGAAGCGCCAGCAAGCGATGCAGGAACTGCAGAGCAACCTTCGTCCTGGGGCCGAGGTCATGCTTCAGTCTGGGATCTTCGCAACAATTGAAGACATCGACGATGAGGAAAATCGGGTAACGGTGCGTAGTGGCACATCAACTCTCGTCGTGCATCGAAACGCCATCGGCCAGGTTGTGACACCTGTTGATGCACCTGCGGAGGAAGAACTCGAGCTCGCCCCCGACGATGATCCCTCCTTCGGCGCGCGCTTTGGCGAGACCAACGTCGAGGCTCCGAAGAACGATAGCGACGTGCAGCCCGACGCCGACGGCGACAAGCCCAAGGGTTAGTATTTTGCACAGAGAAGCGGGCGCTGGGCGTCCGCTTCTCTGTGTCGGTCCTCTTTAAGTTACAGAAAGTAGACGATTCGTGGCACAGTCACCTGCTGTGAGACGAGCTCGGCGCTCGCTTACCGCCCTGTTGGTCATTGCTATAGCCCTCGTTGGTGTCATTGCTCTTGGCGTCTGGCGCGGAGAAGCGACCTGGACGCCGAAGCTGGCACTAGACCTGCAGGGCGGAACGCAGATCCTTCTCGCGCCCACCCAGATCGATGGCCAGTCGGTTTCTGGTGAGCAGCTCGAGCAGGCTGTGGCAATTATCCGCCAGAGAGTCGATGCGTCCGGCGTCGCCGAGGCGGAGATCACGACCCAGGGGAGCCAGAACATCTCCGTCTCGATCCCGGGCAAGGCCGACGAAGCTACGCTGCAGCGCATCGAGGCGTCTGCCAAGCTCGATTTTCGCCCCGTGCTCTTCTTTGGGCAGGGAACATCGACGCCAAGCGAAGAGGAAGAAGCACTCGCGGACACCGAGATTTCGGGCGAGGGTGACGCTCCCGCTGACGAGTCGGGGGCCGCTGCTGATGCGACAGGTGACGGGGATGCTGGCGCCGAAGCCGCGACCGCGAATGACACTGCTCAGGCTGGCGTCGACCCGGATCCACTGCCCGACACGGCCTTCGACACGGCATGGTTGACGGAGGGTCTCCTCGCGGAGTTCAATGATTTCTCGTGCACCTCGGAGGAGGCGCTTGGCTTGGGCGAAGCGGCGATAGACCGCCCGCTCATCACCTGTGACCAGTTCGGGGTCTACAAGTACATCCTGGGCCCGGTCGAGATGAGCGGCGAGACCATCTCCGATGCCGTCGCAATGATCGGCACCACCTCCACAGGAGCCACAACGGGCCAGTGGGTCGTTCAGATGACGCTGAACGACGAAGGAACGAAAACCTTCGGTCAGATCAGTACCCGTATGTACGGGGCAACACCGCCGCTCAACCAGTTCGCGTTCGTTCTCGATGGTCTGGTCGTGTCGGCGCCAGAGATGAACGGGCAGATACTCGACGGTCGACCTTCGATCAGCGGCTCTTTCACGCAAGAAAGCGCGGAGGCGCTCGCAGACCAGCTGAAGTTCGGAGCGTTGCCGATCGGATTCACGGTGCAAAGCCAGGAAGACATCTCCGCGACGCTCGGATCGAACCAGCTGCAGGCGGGGCTGCTCGCGGGGCTTATCGGTCTCATCCTGGTGGTCGTATATTCGCTTATTCAGTATCGCGTGCTCGGATCCCTCACTGTCGCCTCTCTCGCTGTCGCGGCTGTATTGACCTACCTGTTGCTCGCGCTGCTCTCTTGGCGGCAGGGCTACCGACTGTCACTAGCCGGAGTTGCCGGCATCATTGTTGCGGTGGGTATCACGGCTGACTCCTTTATCGTTTATTTCGAGCGCATTCGCGATGCGCTGCGTGACGGGTTCTCGATCGATAAGGCCGTTGAGAACGGATGGAAGCAGGCGTTCCGCACGATCCTCGCCTCTGACGGCATCAACTTCCTCGCCGCGGCAATTCTCTTCCTGCTCGCGGTGGGCAGTGTGCGAGGCTTCGCGTTTACGCTTGGTCTGATCACCATTGTTGACATTCTCGTGGTGGCGCTCTTCACCCACCCGATGATGACGTTGCTCTCACGCACGAAGTTCTATCGTGAGGGGCACCCGGCTTCGGGGCTCGACCCGCAACAACTGGGCGCTGTTTACCGCGGTCGCGCACAGTTTCGCGCGCCGGTCATCAGGAACAGTGGCGCCGGAAAGAAGAATCAGGCAGCTGTGAAGGAAGCGCACCGACGGCAGACAATTGCCGAACGCAAGGCAGCTGAGGCAGGCGCTTCGCAGCCTATTCAGACGGCTTCGACCGGAAAGGACAGCTGACATGGCTCGTCGCTCATTTGGGGAGTTCGGTAACGCGCTCTACACCGGTGAGAAGTCGATTGACTTCGTGGGCCGTCGCAAGCTTTGGTACGCGATTGCCGCGGTCATGATCGTCATCGCTGTCGCTGGGCCGTTCCTACGCGGCGGTTTCACGTTCGGTATCGAATTCACCGGTGGCAGCCAGTTCCAGATCCATACCGAGGGTGGTGAGGCTCGCAACCAGCAGGTCGCCGCGAGTGCCGTTGAAGAGATTCTTCCGGGTTCCGCTCCGCGTATTTCTCTCGTCGGACAGACGGACGTCAGAGTGCAGACGGAACAGCTCGACGAGGGCGAGTCGAGAGAACTCCGGGTTGCACTCGCGGACGCCTACGGGGTAGACGAGTCTGAGGTCACCTCGTCGTACATCGGCGCGCTTTGGGGGCAAGACATCACCCGTCAGGCCCTGATCGCGCTCGCGGTCTTCCTGCTGTTCGCCACACTCGTGATGGCGCTTTACTTCCGCACCTGGAAGATGTCGTTTGCGGCCATGATCGCCCTGTTCCACGACCTTATCCTGACCGCAGGAATCTACGGCATTTCGGGTTTTGAGATCACCCCTGCAGCAATGATCGGGTTCCTGACAATCCTTGGCTATTCGCTCTACGACACGGTCGTGGTGTTTGACAAGATCCGTGAGAATACAGCCCCAGGTGAATTCACGGAGCGTCGCACCTTCGCGGAGACCGTGAATCTCGCGGTGAACCAGACCCTCGTGCGCTCGATCAATACCTCTGTGGTGGCGCTCTTACCAGTTGCCTCGATTCTGTTCATCGGAGCGTTCGTGCTCGGCGCTGGCACGTTGAGGGACATCTCCCTGGCGCTCTTCATCGGAATTCTCGTAGGTGCCTATTCGACGATTTTCATCGCGGCACCGACTTACGTGCAATTGCGTCAGAACGAAGCGTCAATCAAGAAGCACGATGCTCGTGTGATGAAGCTTCGCGGCGCACAGAACCAGCAGGCCGACAGTGGTGATGCACGTACTGACGAAAAGGTCGGTACGGGTCAAGGGGCCGTTGCGGCCGATGGAGCGACGGGGCCGACCCAGCACTGAGGCGAGCCCGGTTCGTGATGCATGCGCCAGGTGGTGTAGCGTTCAATCATTCACGACGCAGGAGGTGAGGCATGTCAGGGAGTGACCTGTCGCAATCGAGTGCGTCATCGTTGAAGAGGTTGGTGCCGCGGATCTTCTCGCGGGCCACTTCCCCTGGGGCAGTCGACCAGCTGGTGCGCACGGTTCGTGCGGGTTGGCCCAAGGCCGATCTATCGATCATTGAGCGTGCCTACATCGTCGCCGAGCGTTCTCACCGCGGACAGAAGCGACGAAGCGGTGAGCCCTACATCACCCACCCGATCGCGGTTGCACAGATACTGGCAGATCTCGGAGTTTCCCCGGTAGTCATAGCCGCTGCACTGTTGCACGACACGGTGGAGGATACTGACTATTCACTCGACCAACTCTCCGAAGAGTTCGGCGATGAAATCTCGATGCTGGTCGATGGGGTCACCAAGCTCGACAAGGTCAAGTACGGCGATTCTGCGCAGGCCGAAACCGTTCGGAAAATGGTCGTCGCAATGTCGAAAGACATCCGGGTGCTGGTGATCAAGCTTGCGGACCGACTTCACAATGCCCGCACCTGGGGGTTCGTCACAGGAGACTCCGCAAAGCGAAAAGCCCAGGAGACCCTCGAGATATACGCACCCCTTGCGCATCGGCTCGGCATTCAATCGATGAAGACGGAGCTCGAAGACCTGTCGTTCGCAGTGCTCAAACCGAAGCTGTACGCAGAGATCGACAACTTGGTGAGCCAGCGAAACCCCAAGCGGGAAGAGCTGGTGGGGCTGGTTACCCAGGCCATCGAGCAGGATCTGCGCGAGGCAAAAATTCGCGGTGAGGTAACGGGTCGGCCCAAAGAACTCTACTCGATCTACCAGAAGATGATCGTTCGAGGCCGCGACTTTGACGACATCTACGACCTTGTTGGCATCAGAGTCCTTGTGCACTCCATTCGCGATTGTTACGGGGTATTGGGTGCGGTTCACGCTCGCTGGACCCCAATTCCTGGTCGGTTTAAGGATTACATCGCGACCCCGAAATTTAATCTCTACCAATCACTCCACACGACAGTAATCGGGCCGGACGGCCGCGCGGTCGAGATTCAGATCCGCACCTTCGAGATGCATCAGCGGGCTGAGTACGGGGTGGCCGCGCATTGGAAGTACAAGCAAGGCCAGGGGAGCACCGCACCGCTCTCCAATGACATGGCGTGGCTCGCCCACATCTCCGATTGGCAGGCAGAGACCGAAGATCCGAGTGAGTTCCTAGATGCGCTGAGGTTCGAAATTGGTGCGAAGGAGGTCTACGTCTTCACGCCGAAAGGCCGAGTTATCGGGCTTCCTGCCGGCGGTACGACCGTCGACTTTGCCTACGCGGTGCACACTGAGGTGGGTCACCGTACGATGGGTGCCCGCGTCAATGGTCGCCTGGTACCTCTTGAGACCGGTCTCCAAAACGGCGATGTCGTGGAGGTGTTCACGTCCAAAGACCCGAACGCCGGACCGAACCGCGACTGGTTGACCTTTGTGAAGAGCAAGCGGGCTCAGAACAAGATTCGTCAGTGGTTCACTAAGGAGCGTCGCGAAGAGGCGGTGGAGCTCGGGAAGAACGAGCTCATGAAGGCGTTGCGCAAGCAGAACCTCCCACTGCACCAGGTGATGAACTCTGAAGCGATTCAGCAGGTGGCGTTGCAGCTTCGTTACGTCGACGTGGCCGGTCTATTCGCTGGGGTTGGCGAAGGCCATGTGTCAGCGCAGTCGGTTATTGAGAAGGTCACCGCGCTGGTGGATCGCGATGTCGCCTCCACGGACCCCGGCCTCGCCGCCGTTCCAGTGTCGGCGCCGGCCCGTCCGGGCAAATCGCTGTCCCATTCAGGCGTCGTGGTGAAGGGTGCCACGGATGTGCTTGTCAAACTTGCAAAGTGCTGCACACCGGTGCCCGGTGACGAGATCCGCGGCTTTATTACGAAAGGACAGGGCGTATCGGTACACCGAACGGACTGTCAGAACTTCCTGGCGCTGGAGCGGCAAGGCGATCGGCTCGTGGACGTCGAATGGGCTCCCACATCGCACAGCGTCTTCCTGGTGAATATTCAGGTCGAGGCCCTCGACCGTTCAGGGCTTCTGTCTGACGTGACTCGCGTGCTCTCTGAACACCACGTGAATATCCTTTCTGCGACGGTGCAGACTTCCAGTTCGCGGCTCGCGATCAGTCGGTTCGTATTCGAAATGGGCAACACGATGCACCTTGAGCATGTGCTCAACGCCGTGCGGCGCATCGAGGGTGTCTACGATGCTTATCGCACCAACTCGGCATAGGCTCTCGCCTGCGCCGCACCCGCACCCGGTTCGGGGCTGATTCCTTCGAGCCTGCGAAGCGCTTGTCTGCGATGGGGTCGTCTGGTGGATAGGAGTTGGAGACGCACGGCCTCTGCGCCGCCTTCAATGAGCGGGAAAAGGAGGCGTACGGCAACCACCTCAGTTGTGCCGAAAGGCGAGGAGTCGACGAGCAAATCGGTGGCCGTGCGCAGGGGGCTTGTGACGCGAAATGGTCCGAATGTGGTGAGATCCGACTCTCCCAGGCGCAGCTCGTGTTCGCGAACCTCTCTCGATCCCGACACCTTGCTTCGGCTCCGAGCCGGCATGCTCAGGCGGAGCGGACGTCCGGGGCCGCGCGCGGCACCCCAGACCCAGGCTGCGCTGAGGAACGCCGGGATGCGGCTCGGGAGCAGCCACGGGGCGAGCGCGGCGAGGCGCACTCGCGGACTATCCGGCCACCCGACTCCGCGCAGCCCAGGCCCGCACGGCACGAGTGTGCCGCGAAGTTGCTCTGCCGAGCGGAGGGCTTCAGGCCATAGGTCGTATCGAGGTGGATCGGGCAGTCCCCGTGCGGGGAGGCCAAGCGGTCGGTGAGCGAGGGCGATGTTCGCTGGTTTAGCGGTCATGCCTCAATTCTGCAACCGAGCCGACCTCAGCGGCGGACCCGAGATGAATCTGTGGATAACTCCTAGTCGCCGAGCGCCGTGAGCCACGACCGCTGCGTAGCAAGAGCGGCCTCTGCGTCGGACTTTGCCTTCGGGTCGGTCGCGGCAGCGATCTGAGCCTCCAGGTCCGCGATCGAGGCCTCCAATTGACCGCGCAGGCCCTCGCTGCGGGCCTTCGTCTCGGGGTTTGACTTTCGCCAGTGCTCCTCCTCGAGGGACTTGACGTGATCTTCGATCTTGCGCATCCCGCCTTCGATGTCGCGAAGTGACTCACGCGGAACGCGACCCACCTCGTCCCAGCGCAGCTGCAATGCGGTCAGTCGCTTACGGGCAACAACCCGGTCGGTTTCCGCGAGCAGCGGCTCAGCCTCGGCGAGCAGAGCCTGCTTTGCCTCCAGGTTAGCCGTGTACTCCTCGTTGGATTGCGCCACTTCCGCGGCTTTGGCCTCGTAGAGCAGATCGCCTGCGGCTTTGAAACGCGCCCACAGTTGGTCGTCGAGTTTGCGACTGGCGCGACCGGCGGCTTTCCACTCGTCAAGCAGATTGCGATAAGCGGGGATCCCGTCAACCCCGCGCGGGGCAAGCCCCTCTGCCGCGGCAATGATGCGCTCCTTCTGCTGTTTCACTTCCTTGTTTGTGGCATCCATTTGGGCGAAGTGAGCGCGCCGGGCCGAATCAAAACTCTGCCGCGCACTGCGGAAACGTTTCCAGAGGGCGTCAGCCTGTGACTTGGGTACCTGCGGGCCGTTGCGCTGTGAGGTCTGCCAGGTCGTGAAGAGATCCTCAAATGCCTGGCTGGTTTCTTTCCAGCGGATTTGCGTTTCGGGTTGGGCGGCGAGGCGTTCGGCTTCGATAACGATCGCTTCTCGCTGCGCGAGTGCTTCCTGCTTTGCCGCTTCGCGCTCAGCCTGCTGCTTTTCGCTGAGCTCGTTTGCCTTGCCACTGAGCTTCTCGACGCGCACGCGAAGCGCTGCAATGTCGCCCACCGCTGCTGGCTCAGTCAGCAACATCTGGAGTTTAGCAACGGTGTCAGCAATCTCTGCTCCAGCGGTTCCGCGTGCGATGCGAGCCTCAAGTAGGGTGACCTGCCCTGCGAGGTCAGCGAACTTTCGCTCGTAGTAGGCGATCGCCTCCTCCGCGGTGCCGTCAGGGAACTGTCCCACCTCGCGTTCTGAGTCGCCCTCCCGGACGTAAACCGTCTGGTTCTCGTCGACTCGACCCCAAGGATGTTCGTTCGTCGCTGCACTCACCGTGATTCACCCGTCATCGTAGAGATGTCGACGTCTCGCGCCGACCGTGATACTGCCACTCCAACTATGCCACAGCGCGCGCGCAGTGTCAGGAGCGGTCGCTAGCATCGAGGAATGAACACGCAGCCACTGGTCGGCCACACCGCTCCGCTCGCGGTGCGCATGCGTCCTCGGTCACTCGACGAGGTCGTCGGTCAGCAGCACCTCTTGCAGCCAGGCTCGCCGCTCCGAGTGCTCGCTGCAGAGCCGACCGATGGCGGAGGTGCCGTCTCGGTGATCCTTTGGGGCCCTCCAGGCACAGGAAAAACAACGCTGGCGCAGGCAGTTGCTCAGTCGAGTGGCCGCCGGTTTGTCGAACTCTCAGCTGTGACGGCAGGTATCAAAGACGTGCGCACGGTTATGGAGCGAGCACTCAACGACCGCGACTTGTTCGGCGTCGCGACGGTTCTGTTCCTTGACGAGATCCATCGATTTTCTAAGGCGCAGCAGGATGCACTGCTTCCTGGCGTTGAGAACGGGTGGATCACGCTGATTGCCGCGACGACGGAGAACCCTTCCTTCTCTGTCATTAGCCCCCTGCTTTCGCGCTCGCTGCTGCTCACCCTTGAACCACTGACGGATGACGAACTTTCTACGCTGCTGCGTAGAGCCGTGGCCGAGCCGCACGGCCTGAGCGGGAGAGTTGAACTCACCGACGAAGCGCGAAGCGCTCTGGTGCACCTCGCGTCGGGTGATGCGCGTCGCGCACTTACCGGTCTGGAGGCCTCCGCCGCATCTGCTCTTGCCGGGAGTGTGCAGAGTGCCTCGTCACCGGCGCCCACGACCATGAGTCCGCGAGATGCTGATGCTGATTTGCCTCCCGATTCCTCCGCGGAGCCCGGCCCAGTTCCGCAGGTGACGGCCGAAATTGTTGCTGCCTCCATTGATCGCGCGCTGCTCAGGTACGACCGCAACGGCGACGAGCACTATGACGTCATTAGCGCGTTCATCAAATCGATTCGTGGCTCAGATCCCGATGCGGCGATCCATTATCTTGCACGCATGATCGAAGCGGGCGAGGATCCGCGCTTTATTGCGCGAAGGCTCATGGTGCATGCCGCTGAGGACGTGGGTCTCGCCGATCCTCAGGCACTCCCTATCGCGGTTGCTGCGGCTCAGGCGACTCAACTGATCGGCCTGCCGGAGGCCCGGATTCCACTCGCCGAGGCCACCATCTATCTCGCCACAGCACCAAAATCGAACGCGGTGATCTCGGCCATCGATGCCGCGATCGCAGACGTACGAGCCGGGAAGATTGGCCGAGTGCCGAAGCCTTTACGTGACGGTCACTACCCGGGTGCAAAGCGGCTCGGCCATGGCAAGGGCTATGTGTACCCACACGGTGATCCGCTCGGGGTGGTGACTCAACAACACCTTCCCGATGAACTAGTGAATCGCGTCTACTATGCGCCGACTGATCATGGAAATGAACGTGTGGTGCGAGAGAGACTCGAAAAAATTCGTCGAATCACTCGCGGGCGCGAGAACCTGATATGATTATCGCTGGCCAACGTCGTGTGCGGTTTCAGTTTGCGAGCGCACACACCGACGGCAGTCGCCCGGTCGCCGGGTTTCTGCAACTGGTCGTTCCCTCACCGTAACGGTGTGCTGTGTCGCGTGCATCACGAGTTGATGCGGGCTCAGCCTGGCCGAGGGGGCATTCCGTGGTGCGAGTCCTGTGCCATGGGGAATACAGAAACCTGAAAGGAAACACGTGTCGACTACGTCGCGTACCCGTTCCAAGACTCGCCTCTCGCGGGCGCTTGGAATTCCACTCACCCCGAAGGCTGCTCGCTACCTTGAGAAGCGCCCCTATGGCCCCGGCCAGCACGGCCGCACCAAGCGCAAGAGCGACAGCGACTATGCCGTTCGTCTGCGTGAGAAGCAGCGTCTTCGCGCCCAGTACGGCATCCGTGAGAAGCAGCTTCTCATTGCGTTCCAGGAAGCCCGTCGCCAAGACGGCCTGACCGGTGAGAACCTGGTCGAGCTGCTCGAAATGCGTCTGGACGCACTGGTCGTTCGTGCTGGTTTCGCCCGCACCACCTCGCAGGCTCGTCAGATGGTCGTCCACCGCCACATCCTGGTGAATGGCCAGATTGTGGATCGTCCGTCCTTCCGCGTGAAGCCGGGCCAGCTCATCCACGTGAAGGCGCGGTCCGAGGGCATTGAGCCGTTCCAGGTTGCTGCCGCTGGCGGCCACGCCGAGGTTCTGCCTCCGGTTCCGGGTTACCTTGAGGTCGAGCTCGACAAGCTGCAGGCACGACTGATTCGTCGTCCGAAGCGCGCCGAGGTTCCCGTGACCTGTGAAGTTCAGCTCGTGGTCGAGTACTACGCTGCTCGCTAGTTTCTGCGAAAACAACTGAGGGGGTGCCAACTGGCACCCCCTCAGTTGTTTTCTGAGGCTATAAGAAAGCCGGCCCAGTAGACTAGGCGGGTCATAAGGGAACTGGAGAACAACATGCGCAGACTGTCTTGGCTGATCGTCGGAATTGCGCTCGGCTTTGTCGGTGCGCACTTCGTCAATCAGACGCCCGAAGGTCGACGTTTTTTCGATCGTGTGGGTCGCGGAGCGAAGGAATTCGGTGACGCGGTAGCCGCTGGTTATCACGAGGTCGAAGAGGAATTCTCCGAGGTGCTCGACGACGTCGAGCGTCGCTTGGCGAAGCTCGAGGCAAAGCCTTAGCGAGCTCTCCCGTCCAACCTTGGAACACCCCGCGCGACAGCATGTCTGCGGCGCGGACTCCCCGCTTATTTGCGTGAAATGCGACACACGAAGGACCAATATTTCGATGCAGACCGCCGAGATTCGTCAGCGCTGGCTTGATTTTTTTGAGAAGAACGGTCACACGGTCGTGCCGTCGGCCTCCCTTGTCAGTGACGACCCAAGCCTGATGTTCACCGTGGCGGGTATGGTGCCCTTTGTTCCGTACCTGTCGGGCCTAGTTCCGTCGCCCTATTCACGCGCGACCAGCGTGCAGAAGTGTATTCGCACGAACGACATTGAAGAGGTGGGGCGAACCCCCCGCCACGGCACGTTCTTTCAAATGTGCGGCAACTTTTCATTCGGCGACTATTTCAAAGAGGGCGCGATCCGCTTCGCTTGGGAACTCCTCACGACATCCGAGGTTGAAGGTGGTCTCGAGTTCGACCCACAGGACCTCTGGGTCACGGTGTACGAGGACGATGACGAGGCGTTCCGCCTGTGGCGCGAGATCGCTGGGCTACCTGAGGCACGCATTCAGCGGCTCGGGAAGGACACGAACTATTGGTCAACCGGTCAGCCGGGACCAGCAGGACCTTGCAGTGAGATCTTCTTCGACCGCGGTCCCGACTATGGGATTGATGGCGGCCCCGCTACCGACGACGATCGATACGTCGAGATCTGGAATCTCGTCTTCATGCAGTACTCCATCACCGACGTGAAGTCGAAGACCGACTTCACGATCGTGGGGGAGCTACCCCAGAAGAATATCGACACCGGCATGGGTCTTGAGCGCGTCGCCTTCATCAAGCAAGGCGTTGAGAACATGTACGAGATCGACCAGGTGCGCCCCGTACTCGATGCCGCAGCATCCCTGGCTGGCAAGAAATACGGTGCGAACCATTCAGACGATGTGCGCCTTCGCGTGATCGCCGATCATGTGCGCAGCGGGCTCATGCTCATCGCGGACGGGGTCACCCCGTCAAACGAGGGCCGCGGGTATATTCTGCGTCGACTGCTTCGACGTGTCACGCTGTCGATGCGCCTGCTGGGTGTTGAGGGCCCCACCTTTGCCACATTGTTCCCTGCTTCGCGTGACGCGATGAAGGGTGCCTACCCCGAGGTTGAGCGCGATTTCGACTTCATCTCCCGCGCGGCCTATGCCGAGGAGAAGGCCTTTCTGCGGACCCTGGGTTCTGGCATTCAGATCCTCGATGAGGCGATCTCGGGTGCTGCCCGAGGCAAGACAAATCTTCCCGGCGACACTGCATTCCTGCTCCACGACACACTTGGCTTTCCCATCGAGCTGACTCTTGAAATCGCTGAAGAGGCTGGCGTCGCTGTAGATGCTGACGTCTTTGCCTCGCTCATGAAAGAACAGCGCGACCGGGCCAAGGCCGACGCAAAGGCGAAGAAAGGGCAGCGCGCCGACGTGACCGTCTACCGCGAGCTGCGCGGCCTGGGCGAGACTGTGTTTACCGGGTACGAGGAGCTCACGCACGAGACCCGGGTGCTCGGGATCGTCGTTGACGGACTGCCTGTCCCCGCCGCCCACGAAGGCCAAATCGCTGAACTTGTGCTCGCTGAGACATCGCTGTGGGCCGAGTCTGGCGGGCAAGACAGCGACCAAGGCACAGTGGTTGGCGACGGCTTCGAGGCCGAGGTGCTCGACGTTCAGAAGCCCGTTCCGGGACTCATCGTGCACACGGTGAAGGTCACCGTGGGCACCATATCGATTGATGCCCGCGCCGAGACCCGCGTCGACGCTGACTATCGTCGTGGTGCTACTCAGGCACATTCGGGTACGCACATCGTGCACGCCGCACTGAGGGAAGTGCTCGGGTCTAACGCTCACCAAGCCGGTTCATACAACAAGGCGGGATACCTTCGACTTGACTTCACGCACAGTGACGCCCTGTCAGCCGAAACGAAATCCGAAATTGAAGAGGTTTCCAACCTCGCGATACGCGCAGACCATGCGGTGGTTACCCGCGAGATGGCGCTTGATGAGGCCAAAGCGCTCGGTGCCATGGCCCTGTTCGGTGAGAAATACGGCGATCGAGTTCGCGTCGTAGATATCGGGGGCCCCTGGTCGCGTGAACTGTGCGCCGGAACACACGTTGGTAGCTCGGCAGAGATCGGAATGATCAGTCTGGTGAGTGAGAGCTCAGTTGGCTCGACAAATCGACGGGTCGAATCCTTGGTGGGAATCGAGGCGTTTAGGAATTTTGCCGCTGAACGTGCAATCGTGCAGCAGCTCACGAGCGGTCTCAAGGTGCCGCGATTGGAACTCGTGCAACGGGTGCAAGATCTCAGCGCGCAGTTGAAAGTTGCCGAGAAGAAAATTGCTCAGTTGGAGGCCGCGAAGCTCTCAGAGCGGATCCCAGAGCTCCTTGCCCAGGTCGAACGTCTGGGCAACGTGAAGGTTGTTCTCGGATCGCTCGGAACCGTTGGATCCCCCGACGACGTCCGGGCCATGGCACAGCAAGTGCGTGAGCGGCTCGGGAGCGACGCGGCGGTCGTTGCACTTGCCGGTGAAGCTGCGGGCAAACCCGTGGTGATCGCCGCGACCACGCAAGCCGCACGTGAAGCCGGCGTGAAAGCGGGTGCGCTAGCCAAGATCGGTGCGCAGGTGCTGGGTGGCGGTGGCGGCGGAAAAGATGATCTCGCTCAGGGCGGCGGCACCGACCCAACGAAACTGGACGAGGCGCTCTCGGCTATCCGCCGAGCGTTGACCGAGTAACGCGGGATCGGGAACGTGCGCACTGGAGTGAGGCTCGGAATCGACGTGGGCAAAGCCCGCATCGGGGTGGCCCGCTGTGACCTGCACGGCATGCTCGCCACTCCCTTGGAGACGGTGCTGCGTGATGAGGCAGGCGCAAGCGATGTCGCACGAATTCTCGACCTTGCTTGTGAGTACGACGCGATGGAAGTGGTGTGCGGGTTACCACTCAACATGCGGGGCGATCGAACCCCTTCGACGGAAGACGCTGTTCATTTCGCAAGCAGCTTGGCGACGGCGTTGCAGGATTCTGGGCGAGCCCCACACGTGAGTGTGCGTCTCGTTGACGAGCGTCTTTCGACGGTATCGGCTCACGGACAGATGCGGCAGGTCGGGCGCACGACCAAGCAGAGTCGACAAATCATCGACCAGGCGGCTGCGGTCGTGATCTTGCAGCACGCGCTCGACAGCGAACGCGCGCAGGGTCGCGCACCGGGATCCACTGTTGAGCCGGTAAGAGACACCACGGTAATCACTGAACAGGACACTGGTAACGGGGGAGTTCACAGATGAACGCAAGACGGACCGGTAAGCGACTACTGATCGTGCTCATTGTGCTCGCCGCGCTTCTCGGAGGACTGGCGCTCGCCGGGGCATCGCTCTGGGGCACCTACGGCGAACGAATCTCTCAAGCTCTGGGCTGGACCACCAACGACTACGAGGGCGAAGGCGTGGGTGAGGCCACGATAACCATCACGGCCGGGGAGATCGGCGAGGACATCGCTGCCGCACTCGCAGACGCCGGGATCGTGAAGACAAAGCAGGCCTTCTACGAGCTGCTGCTTGCGCAGGATCCCGCAGTTCAGTTCATGCCTGGGCTGTATCAGCTGCGTTTGGAGATGAGCTCCGCCGCCGCGCTCGCTGCGCTGCAGGATCCTGCCAATCGCATCGAGTTCACCGCCATGATTCCCGAGGGTCGCACGCTCACACAGACTCTTGAGATCGTCTCGGCTGGTGCCCAGATTCCGCTTGAAGAGCTTCAGGCGGCGGCAGCAAACCCCGCACAGTTCGGGCTGCCGGCGGGAGTGACGTCGCTTGAAGGCTGGCTGTATCCCGCAACCTACGAGTTTGAAGCTAACACCACCGCCGTTGACGCGATCGCCAAGATGGTGAGCTACCAGGTCGCCCTTCTCGATGAGCTCGGAGTCGCGCCTGATGACCGGGAGCGCGTGCTCACCACGGCCTCCATTGTAGAAAAGGAGGCCGGTCGAGCTGAGGACTTCGGCAAGGTGTCCCGGGTCATTCAAAACAGGCTCGACGCGGGCATGCTGCTGCAAATGGATTCCACAGCGCAGTATGGCTTTCAGCAGCACGAGGAAGGGACTGTGTGGTCCTCAGACGAAGCCCTCGCCGACTCAAACCCTTGGAACACCTACGTTAACCCGGGTCTCCCGATCGGACCCATCGCAAATCCTGGTCGTGCCGCTGTCGAGGCGACGTTGAACCCGGAACCCGGGGACTGGTTGTATTTTGCAGCGGTAAACCTCGATACCCGTGAATCGAAGTTTTCGAGCACGCTCGAGCAGCACAATCAGGTGGTGGCCGAACTGAATGAATGGTGCATCGCAAACCCCGGTCGCGGGTGCTGACGTTGCCTGAATCGCTGACGCCAGAGGCTCAGCTAGCCCGTCTGGCAGTACTGGGTAGCCCGATATCTCACTCCCGCTCCCCGCGGATTCATCGTGCGGCATACGCACAGCTCGGTCTTCCGTGGCGCTACACCGCAGTGCGGATCGGCGAGAGCGGGCTAGGGAAATTCTTGGCGACGCGGGGTGAGGAGTGGCGGGGGTTCTCTGTCACGATGCCGCTGAAGGCCGAAGCATATCGACTGAGCGCCGTGCTTGATCCGGTAGCGCGAGAAAGCGGTGTGGTAAACACCTTGCTTCGGGTGTTGGGTGGATCGGGTGAGGCACCGACCTGGGCTGGCTTCAATACCGACGTGGCGGGTCTCGCTGCCGCGTTACGCTCCAGTGCCCTGAATCTCACCCAGACGATCGTGTTGGGAGCCGGAGCGACCGCGGTTTCTGCGATCCTTGCCGCCCGCGAACTCGGAGCAGAGCGGATTACGGTTCTCGCGCGCCGCGCTGATGCGGCGAAGGCTCTTGCTGAGCGTTTCGATACCTCGAGTGTGCTGGCGTCGAATAGTGAAGCCTTGGCAAGGAGCGGTTCGTTCCAGGTTCGCGGTCTCGGCTGGGCAGACTCAGACACGGCAGAGACGGTAGGCGTCGCGGTATCCGAAGCCACCGCGGTCATCTCCACACTTCCCGGTGCGGCGGGGGAGCGGATCGCGCTTCCCACTGGGATCAGCGCTGTGCCGCTTTTCGACGTAGCCTACGACCCCTGGCCCTCTCCGCTTGCGGAACGCTGGAAGGGGGCGGGAGGTGAGGCGCACGCAGGTATCGACATGCTGGTCGAACAGGCTCTCGTTCAGGTACGAATTTTCGTGGGGGGCGATCCGACCTTCGCTGTGGCCGACGAGGGCCAACTGCTCGCCACGATGCGCGACGCCGGTGTGGGAAGATAGTGCCTATGTTGCGTTGGCTCACGGCCGGAGAATCTCACGGCCCAGAACTCATTGCTGTCCTCGAAGGCATGCCGGCTGGGGTGCCCATTTCCCTCGACCTGGTGCGCGAAGATCTGGCTCGCCGGAAGTTGGGGTATGGCCGTGGATCACGGATGAAGTTCGAGCAGGACGAGCTGCATTTCTCCGGCGGCGTGGTGCAGGGGCGTACCATCGGAGGTCCGATCGCGATTCGTATCGGAAACACCGAATGGCCCAAATGGGTCGAAGTGATGAGTGCCGAGAAAACCGAGCTTTCAGAGAAGTCGCGCGGTCGGGGCGCCGCCCTTACTCGACCTCGCCCTGGGCACGCGGACCTTACGGGAATGCAGAAGTATGGTTTTGACGAGGCTCGTCCAGTGCTCGAACGGGCGAGCGCTCGCGAAACTGCGGCACGGGTCGCGCTCGGTGCGGTCGCCCGCGCGTTTCTCGCCGAGCTCGGCATTCGTCTCGTCAGTCACACGCTCGCGGTGGGTCCGGTTGAGGTGCCTGCGGGATCACCGCTGCCCCGGCCGGATGATGTCACAGAGCTTGACGCTGATCCACTGCGGTGCTTTGACAAGGCCACCAGTGCGCGGATGGTCGCTGAAGTTGACGACACCAAGAAGTCCGGCGACACGATCGGCGGGATTGTCGAGGTGCTGGCCTACGGGCTGCCACCCGGGCTCGGGTCATACGTGCACTGGGATAGGCGGCTGGACTCGCGTCTTGCGGGCGCACTGATGGGCATTCAGGCCATCAAAGCGGTTGAGGTCGGCGATGGCTTCGAAACGACCAGGCGGCGGGGCTCGGCTGCGCATGACGAGTTGCACGTGCGCGACGGCAGCATTGTGCGCGACACAGATCGCGCAGGTGGGATCGAAGGTGGTATGACCACCGGGCAGGTGCTGCGCGTGAGGGCGGGCATGAAACCGATCGCTACGGTTCCGAACGCTCTACCGACTATCGACGTGGTGACCGGCGAAGAGGCGAAAGCCCATCACCAGCGCAGCGACGTGTCTGCAGTGCCCGCTGCGGGTGTGGTGGCCGAGGCCATGGTTGCGCTCGTTCTTGCAGACGCGGTCACCGAGAAATTTGGCGGCGATAGCGTGGCGGAGACGGCACGCAATATCAAGAGCTATCTGGCCGCGATTCCGGAGACGCTCGCTACCAGCATCGAATCGTGAGCGACGACGAGGGTCACCGTCCGGTGCCGACGCCGCCGAAGCAACCGCTCACGCAGCCGATCCAGATCGCCGAAGAACGTCCCCCGACGAAGCGGCGCGTTTCGAGACGTCGACGTAAGAACCGCCTACCGGATCGAGCCATCGTGTTCGTCGGGCCAATGGCGGCGGGAAAAACGAGCCTGGGTAGGCGAGTCGCCAAAGACTTGGGCATTCCATTTGTCGACACTGATGTGGTGTTCACCCGCAGCCACGGTGCGATTGCAGAATACTTTGCGCAGCATGGTGAGGCGGCATTTCGCACCATCGAGGCAGAGATCATCGCGAATGAGTTGGCGGAGCCTGGTGCGCGTGTCGTCGCTCTGGGAGGCGGAGCGGTGATCACCGAGAGCACCAGGCAACTATTGAAGGAGCACCCTGTCGTCCTGCTCATGACCACGCAGGCCTCCGTCCTGCGAACGGCGAACCTCGACAAGCGGCCGCTGCTTCGCGACGACCCTGAGGCATGGGGGCGGATCCTGGATGAGAGACGACCGTTCTACGCCGAGGTGGCGGATGTGACTTTCCGCACTGATCGTGCGACGAAGGAGCAACTCTCGCGTCGTGTCGTGCAGTGGGCCAGGGCACAGGGCCGCGGCAAATACGGAGCTAGTCGAGACTCGCGGCGACAGTCGCTGGTGACGAAGCCCCGGCGCGAAGCCCCGAACTCCGAGGCCACCCTTCGTGCCTCCGAAGCGCAGACCCCCAACACGACACAGACGAAAGACGAGCCGCGGACACCATGACCGACACCACTACAACTGGCCCCACTCTGATCCCGGTCTCGGGTGAAGGAAGCTACACCATCACAGTGGGGCGCGGACTGACCGAACGGGTCGCTGAGGCGCTTGGTGATCGCGTGAACAAGGTGCTGATCGTGCACACACCCACGGTCGGGCGACTCGCGGATACACTGCGCACGGAGCTCCAGAAGCAGTTCGGTCAGGTGCTGCTCGCGGAGGTGCCAGACGCGGAATCTGCCAAACGCGTCGAGGTCGCGGCTTTTTGCTGGCAGATTCTCGGACAGGCGGACTTCACTCGCAGCGACGCGGTGATCGGCCTGGGCGGTGGCGCGGTAACTGATCTCGCGGGCTTCGTCGCGGCCACGTGGCTGCGCGGCGTGCGGCTCGTGCAGATTCCCACAACGGTGCTCGGCATGGTGGATGCCGCGGTCGGCGGTAAGACCGGCATCAACACCACGGAAGGGAAGAACCTCGTGGGGTCGTTCTATGCCCCGCACGCGGTGATTTGCGACATTGACCTGCTACAGACGCTCCCCAAGAATGAGATCCTGGCTGGATTCGCCGAGGTGGCGAAGTACGGGTTCATAGCCGAGCCTGAGATTCTCGACACGATTGAACGTGATGTGGATCGCGCGACCGATCCCACCTCGGCTGAATTTCGTCGGCTCGTCGAACTCTCGATCGGGGTGAAGGCGCGGGTCGTATCGGAAGACTTTCGCGAGGGAGGTTTGCGCGAGATCCTCAATTACGGCCACACCCTTGGCCACGCGATTGAGCACGCCGAGCGGTACCAGTGGCGCCACGGTGTCGCTATCTCCATTGGGATGGTGTATGCAGCCGAGCTCGGCCGGATGGCAGGATCGCTGTCTGACGCGGTTGTTGAGCGCCACCGGGCAGTTCTCGGCTTGCTCGGGCTGCCGCTGACCTACCCGGCAGGTCGTTGGCCGAGTTTGCTCGCGACTATGCAGCGAGACAAGAAAGCACGGGCTGGTATGTTGCGTTTCATCGTGCTCGATGATCTTGCGAAACCACGCGTGCTGGCGGGAGTAGACGAGTCGGTACTGCAGTTCGCCTACCAGGAAATCGCCAACTGACAGCCGTGCTGCCAAGGCCTGAGCGTGCCGGGGTTTCGGCACCCGATCACGCGTTGCTACGCTGCCAGTTTTCTCAGAAGCGTCGTATCCTAGAACGATGAATCGGCACGCGCCCCCGGCCGGCGGCATGCGCACATTTTCGCATGTTCTCGCGAACACAGCGGTAGCGAACCTCACCACGAACTTTCTCTGGTTTTCGCTCGTCTTTTGGGTGTACCTCGAAACCCGAAGCATTCTTGCCACAGGCGTGCTCGGCGGCGCCTACATGATCTTGGTCGCAGCGTGTTCCATGTGGTTTGGTTCCCTCGTGGATCGGCTCCGCAAGCTGCGCGTTATGCTGCTTTCCGCCTGGACGACGCTCGCGACGTTTGCGACCGGAACGGCGATCTTCTTCTTGGTGCCGCATGAAACCCTATTGCGGATCGACGGCCCCTGGTTTTGGCTGTTCTCCGTGATACTGCTCACCGGGTGCGTGGTCGAGTTGCTGCGTAATCTCGCACTTGCCACTACCGTGACATTGCTGGTGCCTGACGAGCGGCACGCCAACGCGAATGGCCTCGTCGGCACGGTGCAGGGACTTGCGTTTATCGTTACGAGCGTCTTCAGCGGTCTTTCGGTGGGTCTGCTAGGCATGCCCACGACGATGATCGTCGCGCTGGTGTTGACTGCGGCGCCCATCGTGCACTTGCATCTGCTCCGGATACCTGAACCCGAGATCGTGCAAGACCCCAACCGCAGCGCCGTCGATTTCAAGGGTGGGATGGCGGCGATCCTACTTGTTCCCGGTCTCATTGGCCTGATCCTCTTTACGACGCTCAATAACCTTGCTAGCGGTGTCTACATGGCGCTCCTCGACCCGTACGGGCTGAACATGTTTCCCGTAGAAATCTGGGGGCTCGTCTTCGGCGTCGCAGGTACGGGGTTTATTGTTGGCGGAGCCGTGGTCGCTAAATTCGGGCTGGGCAAGAATCCGATTCGCACCATGTTGATCTTGGTGATCGTGATCGGTGTGCTGGGTGCATCGTTCACGCTTCGCGAGTGGCCGTGGCTCTTCATCGTCGGCATCTGGCTCTTCATGGTGATGATGCCGGCGATCGAGGCCGCGGAGCAGACCGTGATACAACGCGTCGTGCCCTATGCGAAACAGGGGCGCGTATTTGGCCTCGCGATGACGTTCGAAGCCGCGGCAGCTCCGATTACTGCGCTGCTGATTGCGCCGATTGCCGAATTCTTCATCGTTCCGTATATGGAATCGGCCGCCGGGCAGGAACGATGGGGTCCCTTGCTGGGTGAGGGAGACAGCCGCGGGATTGCGCTCGTCTTTTTCTGGTCAGGAGTGGCCATAATTGTGCTTGGTGTCGCGGCATTCTTCACGCGCACCTACCGCACGTTGACACACAGTTACGCCGAAGCGGCTCCCTCAGCTGGGCCCTCTGAAGATAGTGGAACCGATGTCCCGATCGTCGAAGCGGAAGTAGCAACACCGTCCGGTGATCCACAATCAGAGCAAAGCCCTACACTTGAACGGTGACCGAGCCCCGCATTAACCCCAGTATTCTCTCCGCCGATTTCGTGAACCTGCAGCACGAGCTCGAGCGGATCAAGAGCGCCGATCTCGTGCACGTTGACGTCATGGACAACCACTTCGTGCCTAATCTCACGATGGGCCCTCCGATTGTAGAACGCATCCAGGCGGTATCGCCGATCCCACTCGACGTGCACTTGATGATTTCTGACGCAGATCGATGGGCGCCAGGATACGCAGAGATGGGTGCGTACTCGGTGACGTTCCACGCTGAAGCCGCCGCTGACCCGGTTGCCCTGGCACGGCTGATACGTGACATTGGTGCCCGCGCGGGAATTGCGCTCAAGCCTGGAACAGACCCCGAGCCGTATCTTGAGCTGCTCCCCGAATTTGACCAGGTGCTCGTGATGACAGTCGAGCCGGGCTTCGGTGGTCAGAAGTTCATGGCTGACATGATGCCAAAGCTGCGTCGTTTTGCAGAGGCGAAAGCTCGTCTGGGCCTCGACCTGTGGTTGCAAGTTGACGGGGGCATTACCGTCGACACCATTGGCCTAGCGGCTGAGGCCGGTGCCGACACATTTGTCGCAGGTTCTGCAGTTTACGGTGGTGTGCCTGAGGATCGCATCGCCGAGTTACGTGACGCCGCAGCTATGCACAGCCACTGACCGAGCTCAACGGTCGCCTACTCCACCCACGCAGCAGAAACGGTACCCTAAAGACGTGAAGTCCTTCGAGGCGTTGTTCGCCGAAATCAGTGAAAAGGCCGAGACTCGTCCATCGGGCAGTGACACGGTCGCGCGGCTCGACGCGGGTGTGCACAGCATCGGAAAGAAGATCGTTGAAGAGGCCGCCGAGGTATGGATGGCTGCGGAATACGAGAGTGACGAGGCGTGCGCTGAAGAGATCAGTCAGCTGCTGTATCACCTCCAAGTGCTGATGCTGGCAAAGGGACTTACGCTGCAAGACGTGTATCGCCATCTCTAGCCTCAAATCGCGACGTCACCCTATGCCACCACGGAAGGACACCCCCATGCTCCGCGTTGCGGTTCCCAATAAAGGCTCGCTGGCTGAGATTGCGGCAGAGATGCTCGGCGAGGCCGGGTACAGCGGCCGTCGCGACAGCCGCAAGCTCGTGCACACAGACAGCCGTAATGAGATCGAGTTTTTCTATCTTCGTCCGCGAGACATCGCGACGTACGTTGGCTCGGGTGCACTCGATGTTGGCATTACCGGCAGAGACCTGTTGCTCGACTCGGGATCGGAAGCTCGCGAGATTGCCCATCTCGACTTTGGCGACTCCACCTTCCGATTTGCAGCCCCCAAAAGTTCAGGAATCACTGACATCGCACAACTCGCAGGATTGCGGGTCGCTACCAGCTACCCAAAGCTCGTCGATGATTTTCTCCGCGAGCGTGGTGTCGAGGCAGTGACGGTCAAACTCGATGGTGCTGTTGAATCGGCGGTGCAGCTCGGAGTTGCGGACGCGGTCGCCGACGTGGTGTCAACTGGCGCGACGCTACAGGCGGCGGGACTCATAATTTTTGGTCCGGTGATTCTCGAGTCAACTGCGGTGCTCATCGGAGGGCCGAGCAATCAGGATGGTATCGATCGGCTGTTGCGCCGTCTCCGCGGGGTGCTGGTCGCCCGCAAATTCGTCCTCGTCGATTATGACCTAGAGGAAGCGAAGCTTGAGGCGGCCGTGGCGATTGCCGGTGGCATAGAGTCGCCCACGGTGTCGCCCCTGCGTGATGACGGCTGGGTAGCGGTGCGCGTCATGGTGCTCGCCGATGAAGCGAACGAGGTGATGGACAAGCTGGCCGATCTTGGCGCTCGTGCGATCCTCGTCACCGCGATCCACGCCGCGAGGCTCTGATGTCGGTCGCTGTGCGCGTAATCCCGTGCCTTGATGTGGCAGCTGGGCGGGTCGTCAAGGGCGTAAATTTCCTAAATTTGCGGGATGCGGGCGACCCCGTCGAGCTGGCGGCGAAATACGCTGAGCAGGGTGCCGACGAACTCACGTTCCTTGATGTCACCGCAACCGTTGACGATCGCAGTACGACGTTCGAGGTCGTGCGTCGCACGGCGGAACAGGTGTTTATTCCGCTGACTGTGGGCGGAGGCGTTCGCACCAGCGACGACGTCGCGAGACTGCTGGGCGTTGGGGCCGACAAGGTGGGTGTCAACAGTGCGGCCATTGCTCGGCCAGCACTCATCGATGAGATCGCAGACCGTTTTGGATCGCAGGTGTTGGTGCTTTCACTCGACGTTAAGCGCAGCGAACGGCAACCAAGCGGATTCGTGGTGACCACGCACGGTGGTCGGAAAGAGACCGACCGTGACGCGCTGGAATGGTGTGCCGAGGCGGTCAATCGTGGCGCCGGGGAACTCCTTGTGAATTCTATGGACGCAGACGGCACGCTTTCCGGATTTGATCTCGAACTGACCGCGAAGGTGCGTGCTCTTTGCAGCGTGCCCATCATCGCCTCTGGCGGAGCAGGAAAGCTCGAACACTTCGCCCCGGCGGTCGCGGCAGGTGCCGACGCAGTGCTCGCCGCCTCAGTATTTCACGACGGCACTTTTACTGTGGGGCAAGTCAAGCGGGCAATTGCCGATGCTGGCTATGAAGTTCGCCTCTCTGAGGCTATTTCATGAACACGTCGGACCCGCGCGGTGGCTCTGGCTCCGATGCCGGTCGCCTGGTCTCCGGCGCCCGTGCCGATATCGCTGACTCCCTCGACTCACTCGTGTTTGGCGACAGTGGACTCATGCCGGCGATCATCCAAGACGACGACTCCGGCCAGGTGCTGATGCTCGCCTGGATGGACCGCGAGGCGGTACAGCGCACGCTCACGACCGGCCGCGTGACGTTCTGGTCTCGATCGCGTCAGGAGTACTGGCGAAAGGGAGATACCTCCGGGCACCGCCAGTACGTCCGCAGCGTCGCAGTAGACTGCGACGCCGATACCTTGCTCGTGCGCGTCATACAGCTTGGCGCTGCGTGTCACACCGGCACGCGGACGTGCTTCGACGGGCGGCCGATTCCGGCGGCCTCCGGCGATCCGAGCAATGAGAAGTGACGATCGCACAGGACGGTAGGCTGGAAAAGTGAGTCTTACCACGTCGCGCGTCGATTTTGACGCGGCCCGCGCTACCCATTCCGTTATTCCCGTATGTCGCGAGATCTTTGCTGACGCAGACACTCCGGTCAGCATCTACCGCAAGGTCGCTGGCTCCCGCACGGGTACCTTCTTACTTGAGTCCGCCGAACAGGGAGGTGTGTGGACCCGCTTCAGCTTTGTCGGAGCAGGCAGCTTTGGCGTGCTCAGTGAGCGAGACGGTCACGCGCACTGGCTTCCCGAACCGGACAAGGGGCTCGATGAGGAACGCCTGTTGCCTGGCGGCATCTCTCAACTCGCACCAGCCGCCGCCTTGCGCGCGGTAGTCGAACGGTGGAGGCAAGAGCCGACTCCCCATCTTCCACCGCTCGCGAGCGGGTTGGTCGGGTACCTCGGCTGGGACACCGTGAGGCAGTTCGAACGACTCGAGAACGGGCCAAGCGAGGGCCCGGGTCTCCCTACCCAGAGTCTGAGTTTCGTCTCGGAGCTCGTGGTGATCGACCATCGCGAAGGCAGCGTCGTCTTGCTTGCCAATGTGTTGAATGACGCAGAGGCGGCCGCGGCCGATACGCAGTGGGATGACGCGCAGCGACGGCTCGACGCACTGCAGATGGCACTGGCGGCGCCGATTTCTTCTCCGCTCGGCGAGCTCAATCGAGAGGCTCTGCCAGATGCGGTGAGGTTGACCGCTGAGACCGACTACCTGGCGGGAGTAGAACGGTCCAAGCAGTACATCGTCGACGGCGATATTTTCCAGGTCGTGCTTTCGCAACGCTTCGACCAGCAGTGCAGTGCAGACCCCCTCGATGTGTATCGGGTGCTGCGGCACCTCAACCCCAGCCCGTATCTCTACCTGTTGCAGCTTGAAGACGCTGGGGGCAGGCACTTTGCCGTGGTCGGTTCGAGCCCAGAGGCGCTCGTCACCGTGCAGGAAAGCGGCCACGTCATGACCCACCCGATAGCCGGTTCGCGACCGCGCGGCGGCACGGTCGACGAAGACCGGCAGTTCGAGCGCGACCTGCTCGCAGACGAGAAAGAGCGTGCCGAGCATCTGATGCTGGTGGATCTGGCACGAAACGATCTTCTGCGCGTGTGCGAGCCCTACAGTGTCGAGGTCACCGAATTCATGCGTATCGAGCGGTTTAGCCACATCATGCACATCGTTTCGACCGTTGAAGGCCAGCTGCGAGACGGCCAAAACTCCGTCGATGCTCTGCGTGCGACCTTCCCCGCGGGAACGCTCTCGGGGGCACCCAAACCACGAGCGTTGCAGATCATCGATGAACTCGAACCTGTGCAACGCGGGGTCTATGGGGGAGTGGTGGGCTACTTTGGGCTTGCTGGAGCCGCTGATCTTGCGATTGCGATTCGAACGGCCACGATTGTTGATGGAGTGGCCATGGTGCAGGCAGGTGGCGGCATCGTTGCTGATTCGGTGCCGACGCTTGAAGATCAGGAGTCGCGCAACAAAGCCGCGGCGCCACTTCGAGCAGTTGCCATCGCGAACACTCTGCGCCACCTGGATGTGCACGGTGCGTAGCAAACTCCCGCTGCTGGCGGTAGTCGCACTCACCGGTGGGCTCACGATGGTCGCTGCAACGCAGACCTGGGTGAATCTGTTGTTGGTTGACGGTGCTGCTGCAAGCGGCTCCCTTCTCGTGAGCGGTCAGGATCTGAACGCATCACTGTCACCTGTCGCCATCGCGGTGCTTGCGGCCGCGCTTGCGCTGACAATCGCCGGAAAGATTTTTCGGCGAGTGCTGGGGTTGCTTATCGCGGCGCTTGGCGCCGGCGCTCTCGCGATCGCCGCCGGGGTGCTCGCTGACCCGGTCGGTGCCGCAGCGGGACGACTCGCCGAGATTACTGCGATCTCGGGCACCGCACAGCAGGGCCTCGTTGAGTCCAGCGCGCTGTCAGTGTGGCCCTTCGTGACCGCCGTGGCCGGAGGCGCACTGGTGGTGCTCGGGCTGCTGGTGGCGATTGTGAGTGGCGGATGGCGCGCGGCAGGCCGGAAGTACGAATCTCGAACTGACAGCGAAGAGCCGGTGCGGGGAGAGACCGATACGGACCGAATCTCAGACTGGGAGAGGCAGAGCGACGGTGAGGACCCGAGCGAAACTGACCCATCGCCAATGACCTCAAATACATAGCTCTGCGCAGAGCCGCCGCGCGACAAACCGCCCCCCAGTTCGCAGGAAATGCCCAGCAACCGGTAGGCTTGAGACGAACAACAGGCTTCAAGGAGATTCATGAGTAACCACCACGGAGACCCCGGACACGGCGATTCACCCGCTGCTTGGACGGCGGTGATTGTCATGCTGCTTGGCATCGCTTTCGGCACGGTCGCATTCTTCCTGCATCAGCCACTTTTCGTGTGGATCAGCGTTGGCGTAGTTGTATTGGGCGCGGTGCTCGGTTGGGTTCTTGCCAAGGCCGGATACGGGGTCAAGGGCCCGAAGTTCACGCCTAAGACGCACGACTAACGTGCTCGAGCAACTCCTCGCGGGCTCCCTGGAAGACGCGCAGGCCAGGCGAGAGCTGCGGCCGCTGGCCCAGGTTGAGGCCGAAGCTATCGCTCGACCCGACGCGCTCGATGCGCTCGATGCGCTCCACCCTACCGATCACATCCGCGTGATCGCCGAGGTGAAGCGGGCGAGCCCCTCGCGAGGCCACCTGGCTGAAATTCCGGAGCCTCAGGCTCTTGCCGCCCAGTATGAAGCTGGCGGCGCGAGTGTAGTTAGCGTGCTTACCGAGCAACGCAAGTTCAAGGGCTCGCTCGTCGATTTGGAAGCCGTGCGCAAGGCAGTGAGCATCCCTGTGCTGCGCAAGGATTTCATTGGCGAGGAATACCAGATTTTGGAGGCACGCGCCGCCGGAGCTGACCTCGTTCTTCTGATTGTGGCCGCACTGCCTCAACGCACTCTGGCGAGGCTGTACGCTCTGATCCGAGAGCTGGGAATGACCCCGCTGGTCGAGGCTCACTCGGCAGATGAGGTGGCCCGGGCTGTCGACCTCGGCTCGCAGCTGATTGGCGTAAACGCCCGCAACCTCAGCACGTTCGAGCTGGATCGGGAGCTGTTCGGCCGAG
This sequence comes from Leucobacter shiyiweii, assembly GCF_052446065.1. Taxonomy (GTDB): domain Bacteria; phylum Actinomycetota; class Actinomycetes; order Actinomycetales; family Microbacteriaceae; genus Leucobacter. The sequence continues at coordinate 842,907 of NZ_CM127080.1, forward strand.
TCGCCGATCAGATTCCTGCCGGAGTGATTCGCGTCGCCGAATCCGCGGTGCTCGATGTGAGCGATGTGATTCGATACCGCGAGGCGGGAGCCGACGCCGTGCTGGTCGGCGAGGCGCTCGTCACGTCGGATCCCATCGCGACGCTGCAGAGCTACCTCAGCGTCTGAACCACTTCGACGCACCACTGGGACGCCATTCACCCACCACAGCGTTCCGCACCCTACAGCTGGGAAGAGGCACTATGACTCAGAACATGACTCAGGATCAGAACAAGAACGGCCCATTGCGCAGTCAAACAGGGCCGTTCTTTGGCGACTTCGGGGGGAGGTTCATGCCCGAGTCGCTCATTGCCGCGCTCGACGAGGTGACGCAAGCTTACGAAGACGCGAAGAAGGATCCGGCATTCGCCGACGAACTTGCGGAATTGCACCGGAGCTATACCGGTCGCCCCTCGATCATTACGGAAGTGAAGCGATTCGCTGAACACGCGGGTGGCGCTCGAATCCTCCTGAAACGGGAAGATCTGAATCACACTGGATCCCACAAGATAAACAATGTGCTCGGACAAGCGCTGCTCGTAAAGCGACTCGGCAAGACCAGACTCATTGCGGAGACCGGAGCTGGTCAGCACGGGGTGGCTACCGCAACCGCGGCCGCCCTCTTCGGCATGGAGTGCACCATTTACATGGGAGAGGTCGATACCGAGCGTCAGGCGCTCAACGTCGCGCGTATGCGTTTGCTCGGCGCCGAGGTCATCCCGGTAAGGACCGGATCTCGCACTCTGAAAGACGCGATTAACGAGGCGTTCCGTGACTGGGTTGCTCACGTCGACAACACGCACTACCTGCTGGGTACTGTGAACGGTCCACACCCCTTCCCAGTCATGGTGCGAGATTTCCATAAGATCATCGGTGAAGAGGCGCGCGCTCAGGTGCTCAACTTGACGGGTGAGCTTCCGACCGCTGTCGCTGCGTGCGTCGGTGGTGGATCAAACGCGATCGGCATTTTTCACGCGTTTCTCGATGATTCAGAGGTGGCGCTCTACGGCTTCGAGCCCGGGGGGCACGGTATCGCCTCGGGCGAGCACGGTGCGACCATTGGAGAAGGAACCCCCGGGGTGCTGCATGGTACGCATACCTATGTGCTGCAAGACGAAGATGGTCAGACCCGTGAGTCGTATTCGATCTCTGCGGGCCTTGACTACCCGGGGGTAGGCCCCGAGCACGCATGGCTTTCGAGTATCGGAAGAGCGAACTACGAATCAGTCACCGACGACGAGGCAATGCAGGCGCTTCGGTTGCTGAGTCAGACCGAGGGGATCATCCCAGCGATCGAGTCCGCCCACGCCCTGGCGGGGGCTCTCCGCCTCGGCAAGCAGCTGGGCGAAGGTGCGGTCATTCTTGTGAATCTTTCCGGCCGCGGTGACAAAGACATGGCAACCGCCGGTCGATACTTCGGGCTCTTCGATGGGACCGAACTCGAGGGCACATCCGCAAGCGCAGGAGAGGACCAGTGATGGCGAATCGCGAATCGTCGGTCTCCGAGGCTATTCGGCAGGCGAAAACTTCTCGTCGCGGTGCGCTCATCGGGTACCTGCCTGTCGGCTTTCCCGACCTCGATACCAGCGTCTCCGCGGCGATCGCTATGGCCAATGCTGGCGCTGATGTCCTCGAACTCGGTCTTCCGTATTCCGACCCGGTGATGGACGGGGTCGTCATCCAGGAAGCTACCCAGACGGCATTGGCCGCCGGTTTCCGCCTTACCGATGTCTTTGAGGCGGTGCGCCGCATTCGAGCGGTCGTCGGCACCCCGGTTCTGGTCATGACCTACTGGAACCCCGTTCTGCAATATGGCCTCGAGCGTTTCGCGGAGGATCTCGCTGCCGCAGGTGGGGCGGGGCTCATCACGCCAGACATCACCCCTGATTCGGCACCCGAGTGGATTGCAGTGAGCGAGCGATTGGGCCTGGATCGCGTCTTCTTGGCGGCCCCGACCTCTTCCGATGAACGCCTCGGACTCGTCGCCCGCAGCACCACGGGGTTTGTCTACACGGTGTCGACCATGGGCATTACCGGAGAGCGCACCCAGCTCGATGAGGCCGCACGAAACCTTACGGCGCGACTGCGCGATAGTGGCGCAGAGCTTGCGTGTGTGGGAATTGGAATCTCGACTGCCGAGCAGGTCTCATCCGCGCTCGACTACGCCGATGGTGCGATCGTGGGAACCGCCTTTGTCCGAGCGCTGCGCGACGGCGGCGTCAAACAACTCACGCGCGTCGTGCGAGAGATTGCTGCCGGTACTGCGCAACGTTGATCGGGCACAGATGTACCCGCGATAGGATTTTGTTGACCCGCGCCCTGAGGCGCAGAGCGTGACGCGAAAGAGCGGTAGATGATTTTTCCGATGAGTATTCCGAGCCCCGACATGCAGTTTCTGCAGATCGGTCCGCTGCGCGTCTACTTCTATGCCCTCTGCATTCTCACGGGAATCGTGCTCGCCACGATTTGGACGGGACGCAGGCTGTCACGCCGAGGAGGGGAACGCGGAGTCGTGATCGACTTCACCGTGTGGTCGGTGGTGCTCGGCATCCTCGGCGCGCGTCTGTATCACGTGCTTACCCACTGGGGTGATTACTTCGGTGAGGGAAAAAACTTCCTCGAGGTTTTCGCCTTCTGGAACGGTGGCATCGCCATCTTCGGGGCGCTGATTGGCGGCGGCATCGGCGTGCTCGTCGCGTCGCGCATCACCGGGATTCGCTTCTGGTCGTTTGCTGATGCGCTCGTGCCGGGCCTGCTGATCGCGCAGGCCGCAGGTCGCCTGGGCAACTGGTTCAATCACGAGCTCTTCGGTGGCCCGACCACTCTTCCGTGGGGGCTGCAGATCGAGCAAACCAACCCGGCGTTCCCGATAGGCCTGCCTGAGGGCACGCTCTTCCACCCGACGTTCCTCTATGAAATCCTCTGGAACGTGCTTGGCGTTATCGTGCTGCTGCTCATCGAACGTCGCCTGCGCCCACGCTGGGGCACGTTCTTTGGCATGTACCTGATCTGGTACGGGATCGGACGCGCGGTCATCGAATCGATGCGTGTTGACCCGAGTCTCATCATGCTGGGTCTGCGGACAAATGTGCTCGCTGCAATCATCGCTGTGCTCGTCGGTATCATCATCATCTTCGTGCAACGCCGCCGTCATGTGGGGCTCGAGGCGAACATCTACCTTCCCGGCAGACGAAATCCTCTAGACAACGTCGATGATTTGACCGCTGACCCGGATGAGTATTACCACGTGCTTTCGGGTCGCACGGAGTCCGTCTCTCCGCAAGCAGGGTCAGCGCCCTCGACTCAGTAGGCGCGCCCGCACACGGGATCCACCATCGAACGAAAGGCAGGCCATGCGCCACGCAAAGATCGTCGCAACCTGGGGACCCGCAGTCTCGAGCTACGATCACACACTTGAGTTGATTCGTGCTGGGGTGAATGTTGCGCGGCTCAACATGTCACACGGCACACGCAATGTGCACGAGGGTATCTTCCGCAATATTCGGCGCGCTGAGAACGAGGTGGGTCGGCCGATCGCCGTACTCGCTGATCTTCAAGGCCCGAAGATTCGTCTCGGAACATTTGCGGCCGGCCCGTTTGAGCTCGCTGAGGGTGATGAATTCGCCATCACCACACGTGACATCGTTGGAGACCAGACGATCTGTAGTACGACCCATTCAGGTCTTCCGGGCGACGTGCGCGTCGGCGATCCGCTGTTGATTGATGACGGCAAGGTGGGGTTGCGTGCGGTGCGCGTAACGAAAGATACCGTGCACACGGTGGTCGAGATTCCCGGGTCCGTTTCGAACAACAAAGGAATCAACCTGCCCGGTGTGGCGGTCAACGTCCCTGCGCTCTCGACGAAGGACGAAGCCGATTTGCGGTGGGCGCTCAAACTTGGGGTCGATTACATCGCCCTGTCGTTCGTGCGTGACGCGGCAGACATCACACGCGTGCACGTGATCATGGCTGAAGAGGGGATCAAGCTTCCCGTCATCGCGAAGATCGAGAAGCCGCAGGCGGTAGACAATCTGGAAGCCATCGTTGATGCGTTCGACGGCATTATGGTCGCGCGCGGAGATCTGGGTGTAGAGATGCCGCTTGAGCAGGTGCCGCTCGTGCAGACCGAGGCGATCGCTGTCGCCCGCCGCATGGCGAAGCCCGTCATCGTTGCCACGCAGGTGCTGGAGTCGATGATTGAAAACCCGAGGCCCACCCGCGCGGAAGCGTCGGACTGTGCCAACGCGGTGCTCGATGGTGCCGATGCGGTGATGCTCTCGGGTGAGACGAGCGTGGGCGCATTCCCCGTGGCCGCCGTCGCGACCATGGCTCGCATTATCGAGGCTACGGAAGATCACGCGCTCGACCGCATCGAGGCCCTCCGCACCAGTCCGCGCACGCAGGGCGGGGTGCTCACGCTGGCCGCCGCGGAGGTGGCCGAATTTATCGGGGCCAAGTACATTTGCGTGTTCACAGAATCGGGCGACACCGTACGCCGAATGTCACGCCTCCGCACGCCGATCCCGATCATCGGGTTCACTCCGAGCCGGTCAATTCGCCGCCGGATGGAACTGACGTGGGGTGCACGGAGTTACGAGGTGCCGAGGGTGGGCTCGACGGATGAGATGTTCGAGCAGGTCGACAAAGTGCTGCTCGACGCAGATCGGGTGGAAATCGGAGAGAAGGTGCTCATCATCGCCGGTTCGCCTCCCGGAACCATCGGATCCACCAACACGCTGCGAATTCACCGCATGGGGGAGAGCATGGGACTGCTCGATGAGGCGGGACCGCGGCAGCATGTGATTGGGCGGGGAAGTATTCCGCTCTAGATGCGGTAGTGTTGCACAGGTGGAAAGTGGCCCTCGGGTCGCCGACCATTTGCCGGATTGGCGGAATTGGCAGACGCGGCGCACTCAAAATGCGTTGCCTTCGGGCGTGGGGGTTCAAGTCCCCCATCCGGCACCGTTAAACTAAAACAATGACTGAGCAGACTTCTTCCCCCGGCGCGGCACGTCGTGTCGTCGTCGCAGAAGACGAATCGTTGATTCGTCTCGACATCGTTGAAACGCTTCGCGACAATGGCTTTGATGTTGTCGGTGAGGCTGGCGACGGTGAGGAGGCGGTGCGGCTCGTAACCGAGTTGCGTCCCGACCTTGTTGTTATGGATGTCAAGATGCCGAAGCTTGATGGCATCTCGGCCGCCGAGATCATTAACAAGGATCACATCGCTCCCGTCGTGCTTCTCACCGCGTTCAGCCAGCGTGAGCTGGTCGAGCGTGCGGGTGAGGCCGGCGCGTTGGCCTACGTGGTGAAGCCGTTCACTCCGGCCGACCTTATCCCGGCCATCGAGATCGCGCTCTCGCGTTTCCAGCAGATTGTCGCACTCGAAAGTGAAGTTGCCGACCTCGCTGAGCGCTTCGAGACCCGCAAGCTGGTGGATCGCGCGAAGGGCATCCTGAACGACAAAATGGGCCTCACCGAGCCCGAAGCGTTCCGTTGGATTCAGAAGGCGTCGATGGATCGGCGTCTCACTATGCAAGACGTGGCGAAGACCATCATCGACCAGCTCGGGCCCAAGTAGCACGCAGCGGCGAGACGAACACCCCGGTCACTGACCGGGGTGTTCGTCGTTTCAGGCAGTGGCGTTGCTCTGGTCCAACTGCTTGAACAGATTTGTGATGCGAATCGTAGAGCAGCGTCTGCCAGTGTCGTCGCGCACGACAATCTCGTGTACCGCGAGCGTGCGCCCCAGGTGAATCGGTACGCACACCCCGGTGACTTCACCGGTCGTTGCTGAGCCCGTGTGCGTCGCGTTGATGTCGATACCGACGGGGACTGTGCCGGCGGGAGCGACGAATGCCGCGTGAGTTGAGCCAAGTGACTCACCTAACACCACGTAGGCTCCACCGTGCAGCAAACCGATCGGTTGCGTGTTGCCGAGAACAGGCATGGTAGCGACCGCTCGCTCCCGCGTGAACTCAATGAACTCGATCCCCATCCGCTCGGCGAGGGCGCCCACTCCGAACCTACGCAAAAAGGCGCGACCTTCCGCCTGATCCGACGATTCCACCGGTGCGGTGCCAGGAAGCACCGGATCAGTGGCTGGCGTGCCTATACGGGGGGTTTCTGCTCGGGGTAGCGTCACAGTGGTCTCTTCCTCGCGCCGGTTATTGCCTCACGTCTGCGGCCCGACCGGCGCGCCCCGGGAAGGCGGCTTGTAGGCTTAGGGCGTGTCGAATACTCAGCCTACCCTCATGCTCATCGACGGCCATTCCCTGGCCTTTCGCGCGTTCTATGCGCTGCCGGTCGACAGTTTTCAAACGCAGTCCGGTCAACACACGAACGCGATCCACGGTTTTATTGCGATGCTGATCAACCTTCTCGGGGCTGAGCAACCCGATTCGATCGCGGTGGCCTTCGACATTTCCCGGCATTCGTTTCGCACTGAGGAATACCCTGAATACAAGGGCACACGTGGTGAGACACCCGCCGAGTTCAAAGGCCAGGTGCCACTGCTACAAGAGGCGCTGCACGCAATGGGGATCCGCACCATAGAGAAAGAAAACTACGAGGCCGACGACATTCTGGCTACCCTTGCGACCCAAGGGGCCGAAGCGGGATATCGCGTGCTGGTGGTGAGCGGCGACCGTGACACGATTCAGCTCGTTGACGACCGCATTACCCTGCTGTACCCCTCGAAGCAGGGCGTCAGCGAACTGACGCGGTATGACACGGCAAAGGTGATGGAGCGCTACGGCATCAAGCCCGAGCAGTATCCCGAAATTGCAGCGCTAGTCGGGGAGACGAGTGACAACTTGCCGGGAGTACCCAGGGTCGGGGAAAAAACCGCAGTGAAGTGGATCAACCAGTTCGGCTCGCTTGAGGAGATCCTTCGGCGTCAAGATGAAATTGGCGGCAAAGTGGGCGAGAGCCTACGGGAACACGCCCACCTCGCTGAACGCAATCGTCGTCTCAACCGATTGGTGCGTGACGTTGATCTCGACCTCACTGTTGATCAGTTGGGTCGTGGCGACATCGATATGGCAGCTGTGCAGCAGGTGTTCGCGAAACTTGAGTTTCGTACCCTGTTGCAGCGCGTAGGAAAGCTCGCCGGAATCGACGCGACAGATGGCGTCGCCGCGGCCGCCACGTCGCTGACCCCCGCGCTTCCCGAAGCGAAGCTGCTGCTCGATGAGGAGCTCGGCGACTGGCTCGCGAAGGTCGACAAGCCGGGCCTTGTCCTTTCGGAAATCGGTGGCGTGATCGAGGTTGGCATCGCCACCCCCGAAACCACCGTCCTCGTGCATTGGCAGCCGGGCGGCCGAGACTATCTGCAGTTTGAGCAATGGTTGGCCTCAGATTCTCCCAAGGTGCTCTTCGACGCGAAGGCACAGCTGAAGCTTGCCGCGAGGGCCGGGGTGGCCCTCGGGGGCATCGCAGGCGATGTGCTACTCGCCTCCTGGCTGCTCCGGCCGGCCACTCCCGAGAAGACCCTTGACGAAGCCGTCTTCCGTTTCCTGGGCGAACAGGTGCCTAAGGCCGACCCGAATCAGCTTCTACCCGAAACCGGAGCAGGTGCCGGGCCCGAAGCTCTCGCCTGGTACCTGGTGCGGGTGCATGAAGTCGCAGTGTCGCGCTTTGAGGGGCGCACCGGCTCGATGTACACCGACATCGAGCTTCCGCTCGTGTCGGTGCTGGCCGCACTCGAGGATCGCGGGGTGCAGATAGACCTTCCGCTCCTGCAAGCGCACGAGACCGAGCTGCGAGAACGGGTGGCCGAACTTGAGCAACGCGCCTTCTCGGCGATCGGCCGAGAGGTGAACCTTTCTTCGCCGAAGCAGCTGCAGCAGGTGCTCTTCGACGAACTTGACATGCCGAAGACCCGCAAAACACAGACGGGCTATACGACCGATGCTGCTGCGCTCGCCGACCTGCAAGCGAAGAATCCGCATCCTTTCCTTGATGCGCTTCTCGCGCACCGAGACGCCAATAAGTTACGTCAAATCGTTGAGGGCCTGATCAAGGCAGTGCAGCCCGATGGGCGGATCCACACCACCCTGCTGCAGATCGGCGCGAGCACCGGTCGCCTCGCTTCGACCGAGCCGAACCTGCAGAATATCCCGGTGCGTACCGAGGAAGGCCGCCGTCTGCGCGAAGGATTCATTCATGCGCCCGAGTTCGAGGCGCTCATGACGGCTGACTACTCACAGATCGAGATGCGCATTATGGCGCACCTCTCCGGAGATGCAGCGCTGATCGACGCGTTCATCCAGGGCGAGGATCTCCACCGGTTCGTGGGTTCCCGAATCTTTGGGGTTCCCCCGGCTGAGGTTACCGCCGAGATGCGCTCAAAGGTGAAGGCGATGTCGTACGGCCTGGCCTATGGATTGTCGGCATTTGGGCTCTCTAAACAGCTCGGAATCTCGGCTGCTGAAGCGCGGCAGCTCATGAGCGACTATTTTGAGCGATTCGGGGGAGTACGTGACTACCTGCGGTCGGTGGTTGAGCAGGCGAAGCGCGACATGTATACGGAGACGGTGTTTGGGCGGCGTCGGCCGTTCCCCGACCTTGCGAGCCCGAACCGGGTGCTGCGCGAAAATGCTGAGCGCGCGGCACTTAATGCTCCCATTCAGGGCACTGCCGCCGACATCATGAAAATCGCGATGATCGGGGTCGAACGAAGAATGCGGGAGGCGAAACTGTCGTCGCGAATGCTGCTGCAGATTCACGATGAGCTCATGTTCGAAGTTGCGGCCGGTGAGTGGGAGCACTTGGAGGTCATCGTGCGCGAGGAGATGGGTGGGGCCGCGGATCTTGCGGTGCCGTTGGAGGTGCAGGTCGGACGAGGTGCGAATTGGAATGCGGCCGCGCACTAGGGTAGGCGACAGTTCAGGCCTGGTGTTCAAACCATCGGACTTGGGTTTCCGGCACACATCGCGATAGACTGAGGTGTCACAATTGTGGCGACTCAACCATGTCCACATGCTGGGGCGACCGTTGATCTGCACGAATCATTCGTGCTCCTCATCCTGCCCAGCCTGATTCCCTGTCCATCTGGAGACCAATTACATGACGAATGCAACGACCGAAAAGGCAAGCAAGCAGGTCGCAATTAACGACATCGGCTCGGCCGAAGACTTCCTTGCCGCGGTCGAGAAGACCCTGAAGTTCTTCAACGACGGCGACCTCATCGAGGGCACCGTGGTGAAGATCGATCGCGACGAGGTTCTCCTCGACGTCGGCTACAAGACCGAAGGTGTCATTCCCTCGCGCGAGCTGTCCATCAAGCACGACATCAACCCCGATGAGGTGGTGAAGGTTGGTGACGCTGTTGAGGCACTCGTGCTCCAGAAGGAGGACAAGGAAGGCCGACTGATCCTGTCGAAGAAGCGCGCTCAGTACGAGCGTGCTTGGGGCGATGTAGAGAAGATCAAGGAAACCGACGGTGTGGTTACCGGCACGGTTATCGAGGTCGTTAAGGGTGGTCTGATCGTCGATATTGGGCTCCGCGGCTTCCTTCCCGCGTCGCTCATCGAGCTTCGTCGCGTCCGCGACCTCACGCCCTACCTGGGTCAGGAGATCGAAGCCAAGATCTTGGAGCTCGACAAGAACCGCAACAACGTTGTGCTGTCACGTCGCGCGCTGCTTGAAGAGACGCAGTCGGCAAGCCGTTCGTCCTTCCTTGCAGATCTCAAGCCCGGCCAGGTTCGCAAGGGTGTCATTTCCTCCATCGTCAACTTCGGCGCGTTTGTCGATCTGGGCGGCGTGGACGGCCTCGTGCACGTTTCCGAGCTCTCCTGGAAGCACATCGAGCACGCCTCCGACGTTGTCGAGGTGGGCCAGGATGTCACCGTCGAGGTTCTTTCGGTCGAGCTCGATCGCGAGCGCGTTTCGCTCTCGCTCAAGGCCACCCAGGAAGATCCTTGGCAGGTCTTCGCACGCACCCACGCGATCGGCCAGATCGCACCGGGTGTCGTCACCAAGCTCGTGCCCTTCGGCGCGTTCGTGCGAGTTGCAGATGGCATCGAGGGCCTCGTGCACATCTCGGAGCTGTCGGGTCAGCACGTCGAGCTTGCTGAGCAGGTCGTTTCGGCCGGTCAGGAAGTCTTCGTCAAGATCATCGACATTGATCTCGAGCGTCGCCGTATCTCGCTCAGCCTGAAGCAGGCGAACGAGGGCGTCGATCCCGAGGGCACCGAGTTCGATCCCGCGCTCTACGGCATGACCGCAGAGTACGACGACAACGGTGAGTACAAGTACCCCGAGGGCTTCGATCCTGAGACCCAGGAGTGGAAGGAAGGCTTCGAGACCCAGCGCGAGAAGTGGGAGCAGGAGTACGCTGCAGCCCAGGCTCGGTGGGAGTCGCACAAGAAGCAGGTGGGCCAGTCGCTCATCGAGCTTGCTGAGGCCCCCGCCAGCACCGATTCAGGTGCGGCAAGCTACTCGAGCGAGCCGCAGGCCGGTGCGCTTGCTGACGACGAGGCACTTGCAGCCTTGAAGGCGCGTCTCGAGGGCAACTAACCCTCATCTCTGAAGGCCTGGCCACGGTTCGCTCCGTGGCCAGGCCTTTGGCGTTTCTCGAAGTCGGTAGGGTGGCTGTCATGAAACTCATTGCGCTCACCGGGGGTATTGCCGCGGGCAAGTCCACAATTGCACGTCGGCTGGCAGAGCATGGCGCGGTGCACATCGACGCTGACCAGCTTGCCCGCGAGGCGGTTGCGCCTGATACGCCAGCGCTCTCTCAGATTGTGGATCGATTTGGTCCCCACGTCCTTTCCGCAGATGGAACACTCGACCGTCCGGCACTTGGACGCATCGTGTTTGGCGACCAGGACGCACTAGCCGCCCTCAACGCGATCGTGCACCCGGCGGTTCGGGAACTCACCGCGCAGCGTGTTGCTGCAGCGGAGGCAAGCGACCCGAACGCAGTGGTCGTATACGACGTGCCGCTCCTCGCGGAGGGTGGAGCGGCGATCCCGTTCGATCTTGTGGTGGTTGCCGAGGCGCATCCCGAAGTGCGGCTGAAACGTCTCATCACGCTGCGCGGCATGGCGCGAGAAGAAGCCGATGCTCGGATTGCGAGTCAGGCGAGTAATCAGCAACGCCGGGCGATTGCCGATGTCATCATTGACACCGGTGGTGCTGAAGCGGAGACTCTGGCTCAGGCCGACGAACTCTGGATTCGACTCTCGGGTGAGTCGCCGCGCTCGGAATGAACGCTTAGCCGCGCGTAAACTCGGCGAACCAATTTAACTGAAACTGTGCGATCGCGGCCACGATGAAGAAGTTGACCAGCACGATCACCCATATCCACGAGTTCAGGGACCGGAAGAAGCGGCGTCCGCGTACTGAGAGTGGAATGGCTCCGGTTGCGTAGGGGTGTGCGAGCCCAGACCACCACAGCGGAATCATGGCCACCCAGGCCACCATGCACCATGGGCACAGCGTGCCCAGAACGAAGACGCTCTGGTACTGCAGCCAGCACACCAACACAAACCCGCCGAGCAGCCCGAGCTGATAGAGGCGCCAGAACCAGGCGTTAAAGCGTGCACCTGCAAGCAGCGCGACACCGATGGCGATCGGCGCGACGAATGCGCTGACTCCGATGATGGTATTGCTGAAGCCGAGAATCGAACCCTGCCATGAGCCCATATTCGGCCCACAGGTCACCAGGACGCTGATGTTGCAGTTTGGAACGTGGCTCGGACTCTGCAGGGTCTTGATGTATTCGGTCAGCAGTTCGAATGAAGCGAACCAGCCGACAACACCGAGAAGAATCGAGAGGATCGCGAAGCCGACCGGGCGTGCGGTCGGGCGGGGCGCTGTGCTCATGCCGACGATCCTACTGCGATGTACTGCGCGTTCCCTGCTTCCGCGTGACATAATGGACACCGTTACCTGGTGTTATGAAGACGCTCGGTACGACAGTCTTTTTTGGTCGCAGGGCGACCAAGCACGAGGCATCCGCTTCGCGCAGCACAGTATTCGCGGCGGCCACGCTGCAAGAGATTTTCCCGAAGATGCCGCAGCGCGTCTTGGGCAGAGGAGTACACCAGCAATGGTGAATGAACCCGAATTTGAAACCGTTTCCACTGACGATGCCGATACTGACGGAGTCGCTGACGCCCAAGTTGCAGCGCCCAGAGGGCCCGAAGTTGTCGAACCCGAAGCCGCTGCCGAGCCGGACGCGAGCGCGGAGCCAGAGGCTATCGCGGAGCCAGCAGCTCTCGCTAAGCCAGAATTGGCCGTCGAGGCTGAGGGTGAGCCCGTTGTTGAAACTGGAGCCGAGGCTGCTGTAGAAACTGAGAACGAGGTAACGCCTGAGGCAGAGCCTGAGATCGTGCCTGCCCCGGCTCTCGTGCTTCCTCTCTCAGAAATGACACCCGAGGAGCGGTTCCGCGCGACGACCCGCCTGATCTTCCTGGCACCCGACGTTCCACCGGTACAGCCGCGTCAACGCCGCACCGAGCTCCGCCAACTCGATGACATCCTCGATCGTCAATTCACGCGGTCCGGGCGCGACGAGCGCGCAGAGGTGTTTGAGAACGACGACTTCGACGATCGAGAGGTACCCGCGAACCGACGTCGCACGCGCCGGCGGAACGGCCCCGAATCAGCCGGCGAGGAGGACACGCCTAGGCAACCAGCCAGACAGGCTCAGCTGATCACAGAGCCTCAGAAAGTCAAGGGATCCACTCGCCTGGAAGCGAAGAAGCAGCGTCGCCGTGAGGGGCGCGATGTGGGCCGACGCAAGCGTCTGGTAATTACCGAATCCGAGTTTCTCGCGCGTCGTGAGTCAGTCGACCGACAGATGATTGTGCGGACCACTGCGGATCGCATCCAAATCGGAGTGCTCGAAGACAAGGTGCTCGTCGAGCATTACGTTGCACGTTCGAGTGAATCGTCAATTATTGGCAATGTGTACCTCGGTCGCGTGCAGAACGTGCTGCCGAGCATGGAAGCAGCGTTCGTCGACATTGGTCGCGGTCGCAACGCGGTGCTTTACTCGGGCGAGGTCGACTGGTCGGAGTTTGAAGGCACCAGTTCGGCTCGCCGTATCGAGAATGCGCTGAAGCCGGGCGACCAGGTGCTCGTTCAGGTCACGAAGGATCCGATTGGTCACAAGGGCGCCCGTCTGACCAGCCAGATCTCACTTCCCGGTCGGTTCCTGGTGTACGTACCTGGTGGCGCCATGAACGGTATCTCGCGCAAGCTCCCAGACACTGAGCGGGCCAGACTGAAGAAGATCCTGAAGGAAGTGCTGCCCACGGGTGCGGGCGTCATCGTGCGCACTGCAGCTGAGGGTGCGACCGAAGATCAGCTCACGAACGACGTGCAGCGCCTGACGCGTCAGTGGGATTCGATTCAGCAGCGTGTCTCGAAGGGCGGCGGTCCTGTGCTGCTCCACTCCGAACCCGACATGCTGATCAAGATCGTTCGTGATGTCTTCAACGAAGATTTTCACAAGCTGATTATCTCGGGAGATGATACCCACGAGACCATCACCGGCTACCTCGAGCAGGTCGCGCCTGAGTTGCTGGAGCGTGTCGAGAAGTACTCCACGAGCCGCGATATCTTCGACGAGTACCGAGTCACCGAGCAGATCGCTAAGGCACTCGACCGGAAGGTGTGGTTGCCCTCAGGGGGATCGCTCGTGATTGATCGCACCGAGGCGATGACGGTCGTTGATGTCAACACCGGAAAGTTCGTTGGTTCCGGTGGAAATCTCGAAGAGACCGTCACCATGAATAACCTCGAAGCGGCCGAGGAAATCGTGCGTCAGCTTCGCCTTCGCGACATCGGCGGGATCATTGTGGTCGACTTCATCGACATGGTGCTCGAGAACAACCGGGATCTCGTGCTGCGTCGTCTTGTGGAGTGCCTCAGTCGCGATCGCACGAAACACCAGGTTGCAGAGGTCACCTCACTCGGACTTGTGCAGATGACAAGAAAGAAGCTGGGTCTCGGACTCCTGGAAGCATTCAGCGAGCCATGCGAGGTGTGTGCCGGTCGCGGGATAATCGTGCACCATGAGCCCGTGAATCGTCACCGCAGTGCGGATTCGCCGACCCCACGAACAAAGCGCCGAGGCAACTCGTCGACGCAGCAGGCGCCGAACACTCACACCCACGCCATCACCGATGAGTCGCGCAACATGCTGGCCAAGATCGCTGCGAAGACGATACCTGGTGCCCAAGAGCATCTTGAGGAGACCGGCGGCCAGTCAGAGAGCGGTGAATCGCGGGAGACGCAGCCACGGGACACCCAGTCGCGAGAGACCCAGCGACGAGAGAACCAGTCGCGCGGGGGACAGTCGCGTGTGGGGCAGGATTCTGGCCGTGCGAGCGAGCCCAGGAACTTGGGGACGGCTGAACCAACGTCCGTTGCAGCACAGCCCCCCACGCCAGAAGCAGCTGAACTGCTGGAGCAGCTCGTGGTGGAAACCGCTGGACGCCGTGCGAATCGGAGCCGGCGAGCGAGCTCGGAGAGTTCGCTCGCGTCCAGTTCGCCTGATGACCTGCTCGGTTCGGTGCTAGACGCACTTCCTCCCGCACCTGAGCCGGGCCGGAGCCGCAGTCGCGGTCGCCGAGTGAGCACGCCAGCAATTCGGGTAGACAACGCTGCTTCCACGCCCACAGTCGATACGTCTCAGGGCGAGGTGTAACACGCCGACCCCGCCCCATTTGACCGTGCCGCAGGTTTGCGATAAAGTTGACCGTTGGTGCCGCTCAAATATTGAGGGGTCTCTTGCATGGAGCGCGTTGCGCGCTCTCCCCGACACGTCCCGGCCTTGCCGGGTTCGGCGGAAGAACGTTCTCGAGGAAAAGGTAGACAATTGGTTTACGCAGTAGTGCGCACAAGCGGCCGGCAGGAGAAGGTCGAGGTCGGTACGATCCTGACCGTCAATCGGGTAACCGGTGATGCCAACGGCAAGCTGGACTTGCCCGCCCTCCTTCTCGTTGACGGAGATCAGGTAACCACCGATCCCGCGAAGCTTGCAAAGGTTAAGATCACCGCCGAGGTGCTCGACGATCTTCGCGGCCCGAAGATCGTGATCCAGCGTTACAAGAACAAGACCGGTTACAAGAGCCGCCAGGGTCATCGTCAAGACCTGAGCCGCATCAAGGTCACCGGAATTAAGTAACCCGAGCCCAAAGATTTCGTAAGGAGACAGGCAGATGGCACATAAGAAGGGCGCGAGCTCGACCCGCAACGGTCGCGACTCCAACGCACAACGTCTCGGTGTGAAGCGCTTCGGCGGTCAGCAGGTGAGCGCGGGAGAGATCCTCGTTCGTCAACGCGGCACCCACTTTCACCCCGGCGCCAACGTCGGTCGCGGTGGTGACGACACGCTATTCGCACTTGCTGCTGGCGCAGTTGAGTTCGGCGCAAAGGGCGGCCGCAAGGTCGTCAACGTGGTAGCCGCAGCGTAGGCTCGGTTTTGTCTGGCAAAGGCGAGCTTCGGCTCGCCTTTTGCCGTATCTGGGGTAGTTGTAAGAGAAAAATGAGGGGAGGCGCGTAATGGTGACGTTCGTTGATCAGGTGCAAGTGCACTTGCAGGCGGGTCGCGGGGGCAACGGTTGTGTGTCCGTTCGACGGGAAAAGTTCAAGCCACTTGCGGGCCCAGACGGCGGCGACGGCGGGAACGGTGGAGACATCGTGCTGTTTGCGGACCCGCAGTCGACCACTCTTCTCGATTACCATCGTCGACCACACCGGGTAGCTGAGAACGGCGGCTTCGGTGCTGGCGACTACCGAAGCGGTGCGCACGGCACCGAGCTGGTGCTCTCTGTTCCAATCGGGACGGTAGTGAAGGATGCAAACGGCGAGACCCTCGCCGACCTCACGGAGCCGGGAACCAAGTTTGTTGCGGCGAAGGGCGGCCTCGGTGGCCTCGGTAATCTCTCGCTCTCGAGCCCGAAGCGGAAGGCCCCGGGCTTCGCGCTGCTGGGCACGTCTGGGGGCTCGGGGAGCTTCACGCTAGAACTGAAGACCATTGCTGACGTGGCGCTGGTCGGATACCCCTCTGCCGGCAAGTCGAGCCTGATTGCCGCGATTAGCGCAGCGAAGCCGAAGATCGCCGACTACCCGTTCACGACGCTCCACCCCAACCTTGGAGTGGTGCAGGTCGAAGACCACCGCTTCACCGTCGCGGACGTTCCCGGCCTCATCGAGGGAGCGAGCCAGGGCAAGGGGCTCGGACTCGACTTCCTTCGCCATGTCGAACGGTGCAGCGCTCTCTTGCATGTGCTTGACTGTGCGACGCTCGAGCCTGGCCGCGATCCACTGTCTGATCTCGAGGTGATTCGCGCCGAACTCGCTGCGTACCCGGTGCCCGAGGGGCAGACGCCGTTGCTTGAACGCCCGCAACTCATTGCCCTCAATAAGGTCGATGTGCCTGAGGCGCTGGAGCTGGCGAACTTCGTGAAGCCCGAACTGGAAGCGTTGGGATATCGGGTATTCGTGATCTCTACGGTGTCGCACCAGGGTCTCCGCGAGCTGAACTTTGCCCTTGCGGAACTTGTCGAAACCGCGCGCGCGAAAGAAATCGCCGCGGCAATTGAATCCCCGCGTATCGTGTTGCGCCCGCGCCCGGTCAACGACAGTGGATATCGGGTCGTGACCGAGGGCGGATCCTACGGAACGATCTTCCGCATTCTCGGTGCGAAGCCGGAGCGCTGGGTTGAGCAGACGGACTTTACGAACGACGAGGCAGTGGGCTACCTCGCGGATCGGTTGCAGAAGCTAGGTGTTGAGGACGCGCTCGTGAAGGCGGGCGCCGTTGCCGGCTCGACCGTGGTGATCGGGCCCGGTTCTGGCGTGATCTTCGATTGGGAGCCGACGCTCACGAGTGCGGCCGAAGTGCAGATGGGTGCTCGCGGCACTGACTTGCGAGTTGATTCTTCCGATCGACGCACGAACCAGGAACGCCGTGAGGTGTACCACGATCTGATGGACGCCAAGGCAGCTGCGCGCGCCAATCTTGAAAACGAACGGAAGGCCGGCCTCTGGAAAGAGGACTCGTGACCGAGGTGTACGGGAACGTCCCCGTGCCTCCCCGCTTCGCTGGTACACGAGTCGTCGTCAAAGTCGGTTCCTCATCGGTCAGTGGTGACAACGCGGCCCAGATTCCGAACCTCGTCGATTCGTTGGCGAGACTGCATCGCTCAGGTAGTCAGGTCATCCTCGTCTCCAGTGGTGCTATCGCCACGGGCGTGCCATTCCTCAAGTTGGACGAACGACCTGACGACCTCGCGACTCAGCAAGCTGCGGCTGCGGTGGGCCAGAACATCCTGGTCAACCGATACCAGCGCTCGCTGAGCGTCCACGAGATCATCGCTGGGCAGGTACTTCTCACTGCGAGTGACATGGAGAACCCCACGCCTCGGGGTAACGCAAAGCGCGCAATTGAACGGTTGTTGACGCTCGGTATTCTTCCGATCATCAACGAGAACGACACCGTGGCGACGCACGAGATTCGATTCGGCGATAACGATCGGCTGGCCGCATTGGTGGCGAGGTTGATCCATGCGGATCAGCTGATCTTGCTGTCTGACGTCGACGCCCTGTATACGGCTCCACCCGCGACTCCCGGTGCCACGCGAATCACACACGTTGCCTACGGCGATGAACTTGAGGGCGTGGAGATCGGGGCCACTCAGTCGGGCTGGGGCACGGGGGGAGCGGCGACCAAGGTGCAAGCGGCGAGGCTAGCCGCGGAGGCCGGCACTGAAGTGCTGCTCACCGAGACGAAGTTGCTCGCTCGCGTGCTAGATGGCGAACCACACGGCACCAGGTTCGCGGCACAGGCTCGGGCTGATCGCTAAACTGGGGCACATGAGTGCCTCAGATCCCTTCATCGACCGACTCGAATCGGCCCGCCTGGCTTCGCGTGGGCTCGCACAGGCGACCACTGCGCAAAAGAATGCCGCGCTGGCAGCTATCGCCGATGCGATTGAAGCAGGTGTCGACCAGGTCGTGGCTGCAAATAAGATCGATCTGGATCGCGGCCGCGAAGCGGGGCTGACGGATGGGCTGCTCGACCGTCTCCTCTTGGACGAGGCGCGACTGCGTGGGCTCGCAGATGCGGTGCGAGACGTGATTGCGCTGCCGGACCCGATTGGTCAGTTGGTGCGTGGAAGCACACTGGCTAATGGGATACAGATCAGCCAGGTGCGCGTGCCCTTCGGCGTCATTGGCGCCATTTATGAGGCTCGCCCGAACGTCACCGTCGACATCGCCGCATTAGCGCTGAAAAGCGGAAACGGTGTGGTGCTGCGCGGTGGCAGCGCCGCGGAAAACTCGAATCGCGAACTCGTGAGGGTGATCCAGCAGGCAATTTCTACCGCCGGGCTCGATGGTGGTGCGGTGCAGACAATCGACGACTTCGGTCGCGACGGGGCGAACCGGTTGATGCGTGCCCGCGGTTTTGTTGACGTGCTGATTCCCCGGGGTAGCGCAGGTCTGATCTCGACGGTCGTGCAGGAGTCGACGGTGCCCGTGATTGAGACAGGATCAGGCATTGTGCATGTTTTCGTCGACGCCAGCGCCGACGCGGAAAAGGCGGTCGCGATTGTGAGGAATGCGAAGACACATCGCCCAAGCGTGTGTAACGCCGCAGAGACGCTACTGGTTCACCGGGATGCCGCCCGTCAGCTTCTCCCTCGGCTCGCAGACGAGCTGGTGGGTGCCGGAGTTGTGCTTACCGGTGACGAGAGTTCGAGAAGCCTCGTTGACACAATTGGTGAAGCCGGCGAAGTCGTCTGGGCCACCGAGCACCTCGCGCTCGAAATGGGTGTGCGGGTGGTTGACTCGCTGGATGAGGCGCTCGCGCACATTGAGCGTTACTCGACTCGCCACACCGAGGCGATCATCACCGAGGATTACGCCAGCGCGCAGCGCTTCCTTGCTGAGGTTGACTCGGCTGTCGTCATGGTGAACGCCTCAACGCGTTTTACCGATGGCGGAGAGTTCGGCTTTGGCGCGGAGGTGGGCATCTCGACCCAGAAGCTCCACGCACGCGGGCCTATGGGCTTGCAAGAGCTCACGAGCACCAAATGGCTGGTGCGCGGAGACGGCCAGATTCGCTAGCGTGTCGTGGCCTCCAACTGGAGACCTGGGAACCCGCTAGACTGATTACGTTCAACGTACCGTAATGAATGCAGGGGAAGCTTGATGACTGTTCTCGCCACGATTGCACTTGCCGCCGAAGAGGGGCATCACGTCGTCAACGAATTGTGGTTCCCCGCATTCTTCTTCGGGGTCATTATGTTCGTGCTGCTCGCTGCTCTGGCAGCTGTCACCTTCAGCTTCCGCGATGTTGCGAACCGCCACGCGGAAAAGGCCGAGGCGTATGCCCGCGAGCACGGCAATACCCAGCATCACTGAGATCGTGACGACGCGTAAGCGTCGTACTGGGGTGATGGGTGGAACGTTCGACCCGATTCACCACGGCCACCTGGTCGCAGCCAGCGAGGTTGCGAAGTGGTTTGAACTCGACGAAGTGATTTTTGTGCCGACGGGCGAGCCCTGGCACAAGTCGAACGTATCGTGGAGCGAGCATCGGTACTTGATGACCGTGATTGCCACGGCATCGAATCCGAATTTTCGCGTAAGCCGGGTCGACATCGACCGGGACGGGCCAACCTACACCGTTGATACCCTTCGCGACTTGCAGGCGCTGCACCCCGATTCCGACCTGTTCTTTATCTCGGGAGCCGACGCGGTGGCCCAGATCGTGGGTTGGAAGGACGTGCCGGAACTGTGGGACCTCGCGCACTTCATCGCGGTATCGCGCCCGGGGCACGAGCTCTCACTTTCGGGATTATCTGATGAGCACGTAAGCTTGTTAGAAGTGCCTGCGCTGGCGATATCCTCAACCGACTGTCGCAGTCGCGTTGCCAGGGGGTATCCCGTTTGGTATTTGGTGCCCGACGGGGTTGTGCAGTACATCGCCAAACACGATCTGTACAGCGAGGAAAGTGACTGACGCATGAGTGACAAAGAAGAGGACCGCCCGCTGAGTCGACGCGAGCGCCGTCTCAAAGAATTAGGCGCCACAGGTACGAGACCTGTGGCCTCTGGTGCAATGGAGCCCGGAGTCGAGCCAAAAACGGACCCGGTTGAGGTCGAAGAGATTGTGATCTCTCCGGTCGACGAGAACGGCCGTCCTCGCACGCGTCGTGAGATGCGTGAGTTGCGCGAGCAGGCGCTCGCCGAGCGCGCTGCGCAGGCCGAGGAGGCAGCTGCACTCGAGGAGAAAGCTGCACTCGAGGAGGCTGCGCCGGTCGAGGAAGTCCTGGAATCTGATGGTTTTGCCGAGAATGCGGAGCAGGCAGAGGTTCAGGTGCCGTCTTTCGAAGACCATCTGGCAAAGACTCAGCCTTTCTCCCGTGATGACTTTGCTGACGCCACTCTTGCCGCAGCGGATGACGAAGCGCAGCCGGATTCAAACCTGCCCGACGAAGGCAAGAGTGAAACTGCTCTCGAGGCCGAAATTCCAGCTCGCTCGGACGTGGATATTGACTCCGACGATGATGTTGCTCTCGATAACGATGACAACGATGACGACGTGGTGGATGACTTTGTCGAGGCTGGCGCTGTGGCCGCCGAACAAGCAGTCGCGGCTGACACCGTTCCACTGAGTGCTGTCCGGAGTCGCTCTGCAGGATCCTCCGGAGCCCCCCAGACCTACACGTTTCCTGACATTGCGCCGCTCGACGACGGTATTTCGGTGTTCGATGATCCAGCTGCGCGCGGTGCGTCAGGCGCTCGATCCGAAGCTGACGGCACTGACAACGCGGGGTTCGACGACATCATTTCTCGGGCGGTAGCGCAAGAGGGTGCCGCAAGCGCGTCGAGCACCTCGGCCCTGATTCTGCCTAACATGCCAGAGGGCGGGCAGCTGGCGGGCCGCATCGGTGAGACGGGCGAGTTGTACATCACAGGCTCAATTGAGCTGCCACGCTCACTGGGCGAAACAGGCGGCCACGCAGGTCTGCTCGATTCGGTTGAGGCGGATCCGCTCGATGAGTTGGGTTTCGCTGAGCGGCCGGCGAGTGATGGGGGCATCGCTCCGGTTTCTGCGGCTCGCGCCGTCAGCGCACGTGCGACGCTCGGTCCGGTTGTGACCGAGTCGCAGAAGGAAAAGAGTAAGCTCCCCGTGGTGTTGATCGCCACGGGTGGCGGCTTGGTAGTGGCCGTTGTGGCGCTACTGGTATGGGGAGCAACTTCAGGGATGTTTGGTTGAGCGTGAAAGAAAGCCCGAGCGTGCAGCAGATGCTGCGCACAGCAGTACTGGCGGCCGAGTCAAAAGGCGCAACGACGCCGGTGGCGTTGGAAGTCTCTGAACATTTCGCGCTTGCCGATGTGTTCCTGATTGTCAGCGGCAGCGTTGAGCGCAACGTGCAGGCAATCTCAGATGAGATTGAAGATGAGTTGAACGCCTCCGGGGCGCGCACCATTCGGCGTGAAGGACGTGGTGGTGGCCGATGGGTACTGCTCGACTTTGGCGACCTCATCGTGCACGTGTTTCACGGGGAGGATCGGGAGTTTTATCAGCTCGAGCGCCTGTGGAAGGATTGCCCCGTAATTGACCTCGAGAGCTTCATTGCGGAGACCGCTGATTTGCATTCGGATCAGGTCGATAGTGTAAAGTAGAAGAGTTGTCGGGTGAGAATTCGCCCGACTTCCTATGGGTCTGTGGCGCAGCTGGTAGCGCACCTGCATGGCATGCAGGGGGTCAGGGGTTCGAGTCCCCTCAGATCCACCAAAAGTTCGAAAGTCGAAACTTGCCCCGCTTGAATGCGGGGCATTTTCGTTGTTGCTACCGGGCCTGCGCTGTAGGTGTTGATTCTCTGCGAAGTCACGGTGTCGACACCGGCCTGGGGCTGCAGCTCGACGTTCTCGTTCTCGTCCACGATGATGCGCGTGAACAAGGCTTGGTTCAGGAACCGGCGTTCAGCGGGTTCGCAACGCAGGTACAACCCTTGCAGATCGGTGAGCACGGCGAGCATGTCTTCGAGGCCTTCACGGGCGTCCGCGTAGCGGGAATGCAGGCTGTCGAGCCTGGTCTGGATCGCGCCGAGTGCGTTCTGGATTCGGTCTTGCTCGCTCTTCAACAGATCGACCGGGATCGCATCGGCGTAGTGCGCCTGCACGAGCTTCAACCGTTCGGACTCGAGGCGAGCCTTCTGCTCGGTGAGTGCCGCGCGCTCGTCGCTGGCCCCGCCTTCGAGCCTGTCGAACACCTCGTGCAGAATCTTCCCAACCCCGGCAGCTTGGTCTTCGGTGAGTGACTTCGTGGCGTATGCCTGCTCGACTTTCAGTTCGATCCGCTCCACCAGGATCGCACTTCGCGTGCAACTCGTGGTTTTGCGACGGCGACCTGAGCAGGAGAAGTAGTCGTACCGTTCGCCCGTGTTTCCCTGCGGACGTTCAAGCATGAGCTTTGCCCCACAGGAGCAGTAGAGCGCGCCTTTGAGGTAGTGGTCGTGCTTCTGCGGTCGCTGACCTCGCTGGTTGTTGCGGTCGAGAATCTGCTGCACTTTCGACCAGACCTCGGGTGTGACCATCACGTCGTGGCTGCCCTCGTAGACTGCGCCCTGAAACGTGACGAGGCCCTTGTAATACGGGTTCGTGAGTACCTTGTGCAGCATCGTTGTGGTGAGGGGCTTCTCAGGATGCTTCGGTGTCGGTCTCGTGGTCAGGCCGCGCCGATTCACTTCCTCGGTGAGCATCGAGAGTGTCCAGTCGCCATTCGCGTAGCTCTCGAACGCAAACTTCACAAGGTCGAATCTGTCGGGATCAGTGGTGACCTCGCGAATCTCGGCACCGTTCTCGGTGGTTCGCACGTTGAGGTAGCCGAGCGGGGCACGACCGGGAGTGCCACCCATGACTGCTTTCTGCCGGAGGCCCTTCACCACCTCCTGCGCGAGGTTCAGCGAATAGAACTCCGCGATCGTGGCAAGGATGCCGTGCATTAGCATCCCCGACGGCGACTCGTCGATGTTCTCAGTGACCGACACTAGCTGGATGCTGCGCCCGCGTAGCGTTGCATGGATCACGGCATCATCAAGGCGGTTCCTTG
Organism: Leucobacter shiyiweii; assembly: GCF_052446065.1. Classification (GTDB taxonomy): domain Bacteria; phylum Actinomycetota; class Actinomycetes; order Actinomycetales; family Microbacteriaceae; genus Leucobacter. Next base: position 866,034 of record NZ_CM127080.1, read on the forward strand.
CCATGCGATCGACCTTGTTGATAATGCAGAACTGCACGGGGTTCACCGCCACATATTCCAGCATCTCCTGCAGCGCTTTACGGTTTGCGGTCTTCGCCGATTCGCCTGGCTCGATGAACTCTTTGACGATCACTGCCCCGAGCGAGGCGGCTTTCTTCTCGGCGGCTTCGCGTTGTGCAGGGATCGAGAGACCTTCTTCGAGGCCGTTGCGGGTGGCTTGATCCTTGGTCGAGACTCGCAGGTATGACACCGCGAGCGGGGTGCCATCACCGGGGGCGGGCTGCGGTTTGGCTTTGGCTGCTTGGGTAGCGAGCTTGCGGAGCGAGTCGAGGTCGAGACCGGCAGGGAGACCTAGGAGAGTCATTGCGATTGCCTTTCGTCAGGCAGCACCGAGCATGACTCGCTGCTGCGTGACGTGGCGGTCAGATTCGCAAGAGAGAAAGAACACTGCACTCCGGGCAATCGCCGGGGCCGTGTCGCAAGGGGTGCCACGTCTTGCTTGAGTATCTGTCTACGATGCTACTGCTTCACCGCGAGGGCGTCTTGGAAGAACCGGGAGAGACCGGCATTTCCGATATGCTGCTTGGCGGATTCATTCTGATCAGCAGACGCTGATGTCGAACGGAGTGCGATCCTGATGAGTACCTCCGCAAGCAACGGCACATCCACGGTCTCGCGGTCTTCGCAGCGCACCTTGACCTCCCGGCCTGCGGAAAGGGCTGGAGTCTTTCGCTGGTAGCTGCGCACCATCTCAATCACCGCTTGCGGCATTGCGGCGTGCTTCATGCTCAGCCACGAGAAGGAAGTAAGCGTCTTCGTCGGCACGGCGCGAAGCCACATCGGCTTTGACGAACTCTACGAAGTCGGCGTCTCGGTCAACGATGGGGGCCTCCGCCGCCGCAGGGTACGGGGTGTCGCCCGGCCAAGTGGTTTGCCGTGTGGGGCGGTCGCGGTCGATGCGGGTGCCGGAGGCTTGCACCCATTCGCGCAGGCGCATCCGCGCTTCGGTGAAGTCGCGGTGCCAGGTGATCGGGCCGCTGGCGTGCTGTTCAGGATCGTAGGCGCCGAGCCAATGACAATGCAGCGCCGAGAGTTCCCATACCAGCTCGGGGTGCCGGTGCCACAGCGGGGGCAGCACTGCCGGTGTGAGACCGTAGGAGAGTTTCAGCCAGGACACCCAGCTGTTGAGTTCGAGCCACTCGATCTCGGCTTGTTCGCTGGTGAGTAGGTTCCAGTTGATCGGTCGCGGCGGTGCGCTCACTCTGCCTCCCGCGTTCACCGGAGTGCCGAGACGCGGGAACTCTCGTGATGTCGATGCCGATGATTCTGACTCGGGCGCCTCCACGTCGGGAGGAAGTTCACTCGTATCCATGATGCCCTCGCTCATCGACTCACGCCGACTGATGCCGCGCTCACGTGTGTGGTGCGGTGCGGCTCAGGATGTGCGCTGACTGCCGTCGAGTGCTCCTGCGCGGCGCTGAGTGCCTGCCTCATCGCGGTGTGCTCTGTCGCACGCTGTTCGGCGCGGGGGCTGCGGTCGACCGTGTAGCGGGTGCGTCGGGTGTTGTGGCCGATCTGCTTGACCTCGAAGCGTTCCTTGCCAGTCTGCTTGCTGACGCGCACCACGCCCTGCGCGATGAACGAGTCGCCCTTGCGGTACTGAGCGAGGATTGTCTCGGCAGCACCCCAGTATGCGGTGAGCGCGTGAAAGGTCGGTTCTTCCTTGATCGTGCCGCCGGTCTCTAGGTCGTGAACGAATCGCTCGGTGCCGTAGCGGGCATAGATTTTGGGTACGCCGTCGCGGGTTCTGCTGGGCTTAGGCTCGGTTGCGAAGAACCCGATGATCGCATCGAGGGTTTCGATCGGCTCAGATGTGGGGGCCGGTTCGCTGCTGTCGTTCATGGTGGTGCTCCTTGGATGTCGCGCCGCGCCTCCGCGCGGCAACAAGCAGGTGAGGTCGCCACCCCGAGAAGCGGTTACCGCCCGATCTGCAACCCAGACGGTCTCAGCGGCATCGGGTCGAACGCACTGGGAGCAGCAGCTGGAGTATGGGGTCGCTGCTGGTCGGGTTCAGAGCGCACACCGCCCCGAGGCTGATACGCGCGCACCGCCTCAACCGTGAGTTCTGGGCGAGGCGGCGAAGCCGAGACCCGCTCAGGCTCAGGGGTGGGTTCCTCCGGGGTTTGCCGCTGCATAACGGCGATCTTCTTCTCAACCTTTTCGAGGTCGGCCTCAGCCGCAGAGAGTGCGAGGGCGTGCTTGAACGGCTGCCCGAGTCGTTGCTCGGCATCCTGCCGGGTCTGTTCGGCCCGCGCTAGATCCTGTTCGGCTTCGGTCAGCAGCTTCGGGAGTGCGGCCATACGATTCTCGATCCGCTGGATTAGGCCGACACCGCCTTGCAGGAACGAGTCTCGGGTGACTGTAAACGATCCCCTCGGAACTCCGTGCAAGCTGGTACGCACGAGCACGTCTCCGGCCATTTCGGGCACGAGCTCGCAGCTGATGTCGAAGCCACCGATCCGCCCGATCACGCCGTAGTCCTGTACTTGGTGACGCCCCGCGTACTGCATGTTCGCTTGCCTTGCCCACCCCATGAGCGCGTGGCCGGCATCGCTACGCGAATCGTAGAAGCGGCCTTGGATCGTGATGCGGAACTTCTCGGCCGTGGTGTCGATCATGTTCGGGATCGCTGCCCGTATCCCCTCGATGTCATCGGCAGCACGGGCAGCGTCTTGAACTGCCTGGGAACGGGTGTATTCAAGCATCCGCTCGTTGTTCTGGTGCGCCCGTTCGAGCCGTCGCAGCCGGGTAACTTCACTCTGAAGATTAGCCTGATCGAGCAACAGCGGGTTGCCGGACGAGATGGCTTTCGCCTCGGCAGCGGTGAGCGAGGCGGAGTCGATTTCTTCGATCTCGCGCACATCCAGCCTGCCGCGCATCACCTGCGAAATGAACTTCGCTTTACGCTCAACGCCCTGCCACATATACGAGTCGAAAGAACGCTCTGTGACGAGCCTAACGATCGCGACTTCCTCATTCTGGTTGCCCTGCCGCAGAATCCGACCCTCGCGCTGGGCAATGTCAGAGGGTCGCCAAGGGCAGTCAAGGTGATACAGCGCGATGGCCCGTGCTTGAACGTTGGTGCCGACGCCCATGCGTTCGGTGGAACCGAGAAGTACAGAGATGTGCCCGGCGCGGGCAGCCGCGAACAGGCGACCTTTCTCGAGGTCGTTGCGGGCCTCGTGAATGAACCGGATACCCTCGGCAGGCATCCCACGGTAGATGAGTTGGGTGCGCAGTTCCTCGTACACATTCCACCGTTCCTTGTTCGGTGTCGAGAGGTCGGAGAACACCAACTGCATCGCACCTTTGATCGGCGATGGCTCGCCGGTCACCGTATCGAGGTACTCGGTATCTCGGGTGTTTTCCCAAGTACGGAAGATCATGTCGGCCGCGACGTCGACCTTGGTAGGGCCGGAGGGATCGTCAGATACGATCAGCCGCATATCGAGTGCAGCTTTCCTGCCGTCGCTGGTGACCGAGAGCATGTTGTCCTCGCGCGGGTCAACACTGCCCGAGGCGATCATCTCGGCACGTTCACCGAGGGTCTTCACGAACGCCACCAGTTCGGACGATGGGGCTACGCCTCTGGTCAGCGGGGCACGGTTGCCATCGTCGCGAATGCGAATATCGGGAACGGGGAGCTTCAGATCCTCGGCGGCCTTCACATCAGCGAATGTGCTCCACATCCTGAGCATCTCCGGCACATTCTGAAACTTCGCGAAGCGCGTTTTCATCCTGAACGATGCTCCCGTAGGAGACATCTCCATCTGCGTGACCGTCTCGCCAAAAGTCGCCGCCCATGCGTCGAAGCTCTCACCGATCCCGGCAGCATAGAACAGATCTGGGCGCAGGTAGCGCTGCATCACATACGCCTCGGTGATGGAGTTCGAGATCGGTGTCGCCGTCGCAGCGGTCACAATCCTTTTCCTCCCCGTCGAACGGAGATACTCAAGCTTCATATGCAGATCAGAAGCGCGCTCGGAGCCCGTGATAGCGGCATCTCGAATGTTCGAAGGAGTGGCGAGGTTCTTAAACAGATGCGCCTCGTCCACAATGACGTAGTCGATACCGGTGTCCTCGAAGTTGATGCCCGAATCGCGCGGTTTGTCAGCGAGCTTCTTGAGGCGTTCCTCGGCCATCGTGAGGGCGCGCTGCATCCGCTTCACACTGATTCGATCATCCTTGTCGGCACCCTCAAGCGCGGCGCGGAGACCGTCGAGTTGCCGGTCACGATACTCGCGCTCAGTATCCACCCGCAGCGGCACGCGCTCGAACGCAGAGTGCGTCATGATGATCGCATCCCACTCGTTCGCCGCCGCTCGCGCGACGAACGCGCGCCGTCGATCCCGCGTCACATCCTGGCTCGACGCTGTGAGAATCTTCGCGTTCGGATATAACTGCAACCACTCACGCGAGAACTGCTCCAACATATGATTCGGCACCGAGACCACGGGCTTGTTGATGAGGCCCATACGTCGCATCTCCATCGCGCCGCACACCATCTCAGCGGTCTTCCCGGCACCGACCTCATGGAAGAGACCGACGGACGGTTCTGCGACCATCCGGGCTACCGCTGCGCGCTGGTGCGGGCGCAGCGTGATCGTGTTCGCAGCAAGCCCTGGGAATGTGAGATAGTCGGCTGCGCTCGTGTAATCGCGGAGCGCGATGCACGCGAACCTGCGGTTGTAGCCGTCTACCAGGGTGCGGGCGCGCTCGGGGTCTTCCCACACCCATTCAGCGAACCGCTCCTGCAGCTGGTTCGCCTTCTCCTGCGCAGCTGCTGTCTCAGTTGGGTTGAGTACCTGCCGTTCTTTGCCCTCTACGTCCTTTTCGGTGTCGTAGACGAGGATGGGCCGTTGCTCAGCGAGCGCTTCAAGCAGAACGGGCGCGGAGCGACGCTCGGTGCCCCATTCAGAGGTTGAGCGGATACCGTGCCTGCCGCCCTTCACCTGCCACATACCTGGCACCGGGTTCTCGACCACGACATCACGGGCCTGCAGAAGCTCGGTGAGGAACTGCTGGTGAATCTGCGCGCTGATCCACACCGCTCCGATCCTCGGCGTGATGTCTTCAGCGCCGAGAGGTTCGGGTTTCACTTGTTCCAGCGCGGTGATGTTCACCGCGAACTCGGGATCACGCTCTGCACGCTGACGGGCAGCGTCGAGCTTTTCGTAGATGTCACCCGAAAGGTACGCCGGGGCATGAATCAGTTCATCGGTCACCGGATCGGTGAACACCAGGCCGTCGAGCGCGCCGCGAGCCTCGTGCTCGCTCATGCCGAGCAGATCAGCGATCAAGATCAGGTCGATCCCGCCGGTACGGTCGAGACTCACCGCCACCGCGTCCGCAGGGGTCTCCACCCCTTGAATCTCAGGTCGAGGCACCACGACCCGCTCGCTCAGCAACGTCGCCGGAGTTGCCTCTTGAGTGGTTTCCTCGAAGTTCTCGAGCGCGAGCACGAGCGGCCCGAACGGGTCGCTGCGCAGCAGCCTGATCGGGGTCGGCACCGTGCGCGCATACTTCGGGTTGCCGTCCTCATCGAAGCGCCCCGTACTGCGCAGCTTGTAGCGATTCAGCGACCCATAGACGCCTACATACTTCTGGTAGGAGCGGCGTAGTTGCTCGCGTGCCTGATCGAGTTCAGGGGTGTCATCGAGCGAGTGCGCCTCCATCGTGAGCAGTGTCGACGCTTGATCCCGCAAACTGAGTAGCGCTCGTAGCTCTCGTGCCGCTGACTTCGGTACGGCGAACGGTACGATTGCGCCTGCGGCGACCACGCCGAAGCTGCCATTGTCGTGCGGCACGATTGACCCATCCCATCTGCCGGGCTCCGATGGCACGAATGCCGCGCGCCGCGCCTCGACCTCCGGTGCGGCCTCGGTCAGTGTCAACCCCTCTCGACGTGCCTGGAATGTCAGCTGGTCGAGTGCGTTCCGCAGGTGCTCGGCGGCGTGCTCGTGGTCGCCTTTCACGACGAGGGTGAGTGCCGAATAGAGGCCGTGCTGCATCCCGATGTCACCGAGCGCCATCTCCGGGCGCTCGTCAAAGTAGCGGTTCAGGTTTAACGGTTTCCCGTCGAAGTCGAGCTGCGTCACCGTCTCCCATGTGAGGTCGCGCGGTGGTTCACCGTCTGCGCGGCGACGGAACAGTAGCAGGTCGGTGACGATCTCGGTGCCCGCGATCCTGCGGTGCGCGCCGCTCGGCATCCTGACCGCGCCGATGAGGTCAGCGACCGCGTTCATTTCCCGGCGTGGGCCAGGGTTTCTCGCGTCGAGCGTGTAAAAGGAAGTAAGTACCGCCATCAGCCCACCGGGCCGCAAGAGCCTCAGCGACTTGATAATGAAGTGATTGTGGATCGCGTATTCAGAGGCGTTGTACACCCGGTCATGCAGCTGGATCTTCCCGTAGGGCACGTTGCCCACCGCGACGTCGAATGTGCCCTCGGGAAACCGGGAGTCCGCGAACGACTCGGTGCGAATATCCGCGTGGGGGTAGAGTGCGCGGCTGATCGCTGCCGTCATCGGGTCAAGCTCCACGCCAGTCGCATGGGCACCTTCGGGTGCGAGACCGATGAAAGTACCGGAGCCGCTACCGGGTTCGAGCACGCGACCGCCCGAGAAACCGAGGTCTCCGAGCGCCCGCCATATCTCACGCACGACATCGGGGTCGGTATAGTGCGCGTTCATCGTCGTGCGAGCCGCAGCCCGCCACTCGTCCTCACTGAGCAGTTCACGCAGCTCGGCGCGCTCGTTCTCCCACTCCGGTTTCGACGTATCGAAAACGTCTGCAACCGCACCCCAGCTCGACCAGCGCGCGAGCACCGACTGCTCAGCCTCCGTGGCCGGCCGTTGCTCCGCTTCAAGCTGCCGCAATAGCCGGATCGCAGCGATGTTTGCATGGTAGCGGCTCTTTGCTCCGCTCGGCGGGCGAGCCTCGACCGTGCCCGGCACAAACCGGGGAGCAGTCGGGTGAGGCGGTGCTGGCTCGGTGGTCTCGGCTACTGGACTTCGCGGAGGAAGCGAATGTTCGCCCCTTCTTCCATGATCCCCTGATGCTCCTCCAGGTAACGATAGGGGTTCTCCGCTCCGATCAGGCCCTCGAAGAACCACATCGGGATCGCCCACTCCTGAGCTATCTCTTCCAGTTCCTCGGTCGCGTAGATCGGGTACGGGCTGTCCTGAATCCGATCGACGATCATCATCAGCCCCTCGTCCATCGGCCGGGTGTCCTCCCACTCCTGCCGAGCCTCGGTCAGCGTCAGCGAGGGATCGCTCATCCATGCGAGTTGATGAGTCATGGCGATCTCCTCCGCTATCTTCCGTGCCGTGGTCAGCAGTGCGACCTGGGTAAGATAATCCTCCCTCGCTTCGGGCATTTCCGCCAGCATCACGCGCGCCATGTCCTCGCTCAGCGAACTCACTTCGCCCAGCACTTCGGTTCCAATCTCCGAAAAGAGTGTCTCCAGCTCCTCGCTCGAAGCCGCCAAAGTCTTCATGTGGTTCGGGGCGTATCTCTCCCAATGTGCCCTGATCCGGTGCGTGTAGTGCGTCATTGCTCTCACCTGCTTCTCTTGTGCCAGCTTCGGCAATCTGTGCGTCAGCGGTTGTTTCATCCAGGCCCCAGAGGTCGAGCTCAAGCTGGTCTGGTGGCGGCTGCCGTCTACGCCTCGCCATCGGAAGCACCGCCTCTCAACGCGGATTCGAGCCGCGCCCGATCCGAGCGAAGCTGCGCCGCATCGTTACGGGCTGTCCAAGGCCGTAGATCGGTGATGATCGGGGGTGCGGCACGCAGCAGCATCACGCCCGTGCCGAACGGGATCATGCGCAGCTTCTCTGGCGGCATGATCGGTACCCTGCGGATCGACCGCTGCGAGGAACGCTCACCGAACGCGCCCATCGTGATCGAATCGGTGTGCTCGTCGCGTTCACCCAGCAGGGCGGAGAGGTCTTGCAGATCGCGCGTATTCGACGCGCCGCCGAGGATCACTTTCACGATCGACGCATCCCAGATCGCGTTCGCGGAGTTGTCACCCCATTTCTCGCGCGCCTGCGCGAGCGATTGCAGGATCGGCACGGTCGTAATGCCGGTGCCACCGCCCTCAGCCATGAGCGTCGGAAGCGACGGCAACGCGGCGATGTTCGCGATCTCATCGAGCACCAGCGCGAGCGGAGGGTCGAGCCGGGCACCAGCAGAGACCGCCGCCTGACGGCGGGCGGTCTCCACGATGTCTTCCACAAGCGCAGCGACGAGCGACGCTGACGCGCCAGCCCCGGCGCCGGTCGCAAGCAGATACAGGGTGCCCCGATCAGCGAGGAACTGCGCTGGGTTGAACTCTTCCCCAGGGCTGGGTGAGACGGTATCCAGCACTCGGGGGTCGGCTAGCGCTGCGAGACTGAGCGCGACACCTTGCCAAATGCTGTCGCGTGTTCTCGGGTCAGCGTCGATCACGCCACCGAGTGCGTCAGCCCACCCCGACGCCGCACTCGGGGTGCTCTCAAGGATCGTGACGGCCTCAGCAGCAGCGGCAGGATCGAGCGTCCACCTGAACAACTCAGAAGTGGGCCTCTCATCGAGCGCGGCAGCGTGCAGCAGCGACTGCAACGCCACCCGAGTCTTCGCCTCCCAGAAGCCACCATTCTCGGTATCGCCAGAAGCCAGCCCGGTCGCCGAGGCGAGGCCGGTGGCGCGGATCATCGCAGTGAGAGGATCGGTGCAGCCCCGCACCGGCGACCATCTCATTCCCGCAGGAATACCATCGGCGAGGCGCTGCGGATCGAACACCGCCACCGGACGGTCGCCTCTCCTGCGCGCCTCAAGCGTCGCGGTCACGTTATCGGGCCGAGTCGATGTGGTCACCACCGCGCCCGGCGCATCAAGGATCATGTTGATCGCGAGGTGCAAACCCTTTCCAGAACGGGGCGGGCCGAGCACGAGCATTGAGTCTTCGACCGATGCCCACACGGGTTTGCCGTGGGCGCTGCCGAGCCGGTAGCCAACATCGGGAGGGCCGGGGGATGCGAGCGAGGGGCGAAGATTTGATGCGCGTCGCATGAGTGCTTTCTCTGACGCTTGCGCCTCGATGTCTGCACGGGTCGCGATACCGACGATCCGGCGAGGATCGGCCTCTCGCTTCTTCTGGCCGCGACGCACCATCGTCCACGCCCATATTCCGACGCCTGCGAGCATCCCGAGGATTACGGCCGCGACGAGCCAGTATACGACAGGGTTCAGCCCTGGCGCGCCGAGCGGCGTACCAGGGTCGCCGGGAGTGAAGAGCACTCCGCCACCTGCCGCGATCCCAGCCTCCGGTGCGGGGAGCCCGGTCGCCCATGCGGTGATGGTGCCAGCGGCACGCAGCACGAGTGCGAGCGCGAACAGGGCGGCGAGGCCGGCCATCGCGAAGTTGGTGAGTTCGTGCCCGTACCCGCCGACTTGCCGGTTCATGGCGTCGCCCGAACGAGTTGCATGGTGCCCGAGACGCGCCCAATCAGCAACATCTCCTGCACATTTGCCGGTATCTGATCCTGCGCCACGACCGCGTTGACCTGCCCGTCTGGGGCGGCGCTGCCGTAGCCGATGATCGGCGCGATCGCGACATCCTCGCCAGCGATAAACCCGTGCCCCTGCACCGGCACCGGAGGCGCTTGCATGACCGGCACCGGATCAGACACGGGAGCGACTGGATGTGCGGTTGGGGCGCGCGACGGCATCACGATATCAGTGAATCTTGCGCCGTCGTACTCGGTGACGGTGACCTTGACCGCTGTGCCCAGGCTCGTGGTGATAGCTTCGAGCACTGCCGAGAACGCCTCCCTGCGCCAGGCTGGAGCATACGGCGGCGGCGCGTACGTCTCACCGTCAACGAGTACGATCATCGCCCCGTCTGACTGCACGGTCATCTGCACGAGCGGTAGACGAACTGGAGCTTCCACATCGGGCCGATGCGCCGGCTTCGCACTGTGTCGCCTCATCCGAATACCGCCCGCGTCAGGAGTTCGAAGGATATGGGCAGGGTTCGGTTACTGCATCTCATGCAAGCGAAGTGTGACCTTCCGACCGAAGCCCTGCACTGGTGAGCTGAGAACAGCGCTTTTTGTTCGCGAGTTACGGGTTAGGCGGCAGAGCCTACGCCTCCGATGCAGAGGATACGTTCGGGCGGGAACCGGCTTGATACCAGAGGTCGTGTGCCGCTATCAACCGTTAGATGAGCGAATGGGGCAGGAAATCAAACACCACTCGTGAGTAGAAGAGCGGCATCAACCTGAACACGCTTATCTTTGCCGCCGATGAAGGCCGGAGCATCGGCTTCGATTGCTGGTGGCTCCAGGCTGGTGGTAAGCCCGCCAAGTTCACCGCATTCAACCCGCACGCGGCGACTCCCGGATAGCAGGCTGCGGCGACAAAGCTCACATCGCAACTGTGCCAGCGATACGCTGAGCCTTGCGGCATACATTTTGGCTGGAGACACCTCCAGACCAGAGGCAGTAGAACTCTCAACAGGCGAATGAGCAGAAGCAGAAGGAGAATCTTGACTAGAGCGTGGCAGGCAGGCGGAATCTCGCTACCGCAGGAGCTTGATCGCGCGTTAAGTTCCGACAAACTTGTGTTCTTTGTTGGAGCTGGGGTCTCTTCCGCGTCGCCTTCAAACCTGCCAGGTTTTCTGGGCCTTGCGGCCGACATCGCAAATGACATGGGTCACTCGGATTGGGTGCCCGAGAAACCAGATCCTTCCATCCACTTCGATGAAATCATGGGGCGCTTGAATGATCTTCATGGAGACGCGCATGCTCGAGTGAGTGCAAGACTCAGGCCCATAACTGAGCCGAACACCTATCACGAGGATCTAATCGCCCTCGCAACGGTTAACGGCAACAAACCTCGAATCGTCACAACCAACTTTGACTTACTCTTCGAGGAGGCCGCGCGTCGAGCAGAAGTGGAATTGTCTGTCCACCATGCGCCGGCATTGCCGCTAGGCAACGACTTCAGCGGCTTGGTGCACTTGCATGGGCCGATCGATCCAACGCACTTTCAGCGTATGGTGTTGACTGATCAAGATTTTGGCCAGGCCTACATCACCGAAGGTTGGGCTACGCAGTTCCTTACTCGAATGCTCGAAGAGTACGTCACCGTATTTGTTGGATACAGCGCAGATGACGTCGTTATGCGGTACCTTGCACGCGCGTTGCCCACTGACGGGGGAACCCGATTCGCATTCATGCGCGAGGACTACAAAGACGAAATGACTGCGAAGTGGCAGCGCCTCGACGTCTCGCCCGTTCTGTATCCGAAAGCGGAAGGGTCAAATGGGCACGCTCGACTCCAAACTTTCTTCACGAACTGGCGCGAGCGGGTTACCTCTACAAGCGAAGACCGCTATGACGCAATTGTGGCACTGATCGATAAGGGACCGTCCGACCGAACTACTCCAGACCCGGAGCTTTCGTGGCTGCTAAGCGATGAGGAGTATTCTCGTCACTTTGTGGGTCGGGCTGACCCGACTGAGTGGATGCGACATGCTGAGGCAATCGGCATTTTGGATGTAATCTTCGAACCTGCAAATGAGCAAACTGCTCGAACTCAAGCCATGTGGAGTGCCTGGGTGACAAGGTCGATCTCTGTGGACCGCGGAGAAAGCATGCTGGAGATCCTTGCGAAGCACCGCGGGCAGATGTCTCAACAGCTATGGTTCGACGTATTTCGTCAACTGTATGAGGGCTACCAGCCGCATGATCACCTGAGGAAGCTCTTGATTCTGCTTACTGCCGCCCGTTCAGACAGCGACGACTCTCAGCTTTCGCTGCTGATTCAGAAACTTGCCGAGGTCGATCCGGAGGCCGCAGAGGTGCTCCTGCACCAGCTCCTAACTGCCCGGCTCGAATTCACCTCTCATCGCGGCATACTCGGTCGACCTGACTTCCTGACGACCGAGTTCGTGTTTCCCTGGCATCCTTCATCGATCCGAAAGGTATGGCCTCAGCTTCTGCAGAGCCTCAGAGATCCAGACCAGCTCCTTTCCTTAGTGCTCAGCCTTATCGCACACGTGGAGACCACGACCGCATTCTTCGACGGTACCAACTTCAGAAATCGATTCTCCACCCGCCGATATACAGTTGATGGCAATGAACGGTTCCTTATAAGTCGTGATGAACACGGCGTGCTTCTGGTCGACGTCGCACGCGACCTTCTCAGGGAATACGTGCGTCATGGCCGACCAGAACGCGCAAACAATCTGCTGGATAGTTCTTCTGAATTAGCACAGCGGCTCGGGATCGATGCGCTCACAGAATCACGACCATCCGAAGCAGACTCCCTCATCGGCCGAATGATCAGCCAAGGTTTGATCCTGAGTCGTTCTCACAAACCAGAAGTGTTCCGGCTACTCAAGGAAATGTACCCTCACGCATCCGCCGAGATCCGTGCGGAACTTCTGAACCACATTCAGGAAACAAGTGCAGCTCCAGGCGGGATCGAGGTCAGCGACTCTGAACGATTCAATGCGGTTGACTGGCTGACTCGGCAGGTAAAAGAGGACGACCCGGCACATCAGCTTCTTCGGGAGATGAAGCAGGAGCATCCCGAGTTCTCGCCACGCGAGGAACCCAATCTCGACGCAACACCAGTGACCTTTGCCCGAGTCGAGACCCCCAGTGAAGCTGAAGGGCGTTTCCGCGGCATGACGCCAGCAGAGGTTGCCAATAGCCTGAAGAGCGACCCGGATCTTGACGACATATTTGAGCAAGACACACTCAGTCTCGAGCTGAACGATTTCTTCGAGAATGAACCCTTTAGCGCTGGTGAGCTTCTCGCTGAGTTTTTCAGGCAAGGCCTCTATTCGTACAGTGCATGGGCCGTCGTGCTACTCATCCTCACACGCCCAGGCGCAGACTGGGAAGCTGAACCACTGCTGACCCAGCTGAGGAAACTTCCTAGACAACAAACCTCAGCGATCGCCCAGAACGTCGCATACACCTTGATGCGCCCAACTGCGACACAAGAGGAGGACCTCGAACAGCCAGACGAACGTTGCAAGCTCCTGTTCGGTCTATGGCGTCTCACGTTGCTTGAAGGCGATAGCGACATCGAACCTCGAGACCCGAACGAAGCAAACTCAACCGCTCGCGGAGTCGTCGCCAACGCATTCTTGGAAACCGTCTTCCGAACAATGCATGAGCAGAAGAAAGAATCCATCGACCCGGCATATTTGCTGGCATTCAGCGAGTTCTTAGAGGCCCAAGACAAGGATGTGAGAGATCCGAGTCCGATGATGCTCGCGCGATATGCGGCACACATTCAGCACTGGGATAACGAATGGTTTGACCGCAAGATCGCCGTCAAGTTGAACGAGATCGCTGATACGCCACAATCGAGGAGCTTTTGGGCCGGGATCTTTACCGCCAACAACGTGACAGATGCACTCATGGTGAGCACGAGAAGCGCGTTACGTACTGGATGGCTTCAAGTATCAACAGAGCTGCCCGGCTCGATCGAAGCGTATATCGATCTGCACTCGGCACAGTTCGCCTACTACACCGAACCCGAGGAATCCACCTGGGCAGACCCCTTCACCTTAAACGCTCCTGCCGCGACGAGAGCGCGCTGGATACGAAATGTGGCACACAGGGTTTCCCGCGTCGATTCATTCCCAGAGGTGCTCTACAGCTATTGGAAGCACCGACTGGACAAGCAACCTCCACTGACAGGGACCGAGCAACGTGCACTTCTAAGCTGGATCACAGTCCCAAGCATCGATATTGATCGTGCAGTAGATCTCTTCATTCAAGGCCCTGAGGCTTCACCCTCAGACGAGGATCGAGGCTTCGACTATTACGATCCTGGCGAGTTCCCAATAGACCATCCCTCAGCTCTTCTGAAGGTAGGGCTCCATCTGCTTCGGGGCCGAACCACCCTGCCATCGTTCCTGCAACCGATCGTTGAAGCCGCGAAGATCGCACCAGATGACGACCGCCATATCGTGAAGGAAGTCTGGTCCGAACTACTGCGCCTCGGTTACTTTCCGGCGAGAGATTTCCTCGACGACTGAGCTCCTCTCAGATAAGCGTCTTCGCGCATTGCCGGTGGCTGGTGGCGCTGGCCTGACCCTCTGCCGGACTGAGATCGCGAGTGTGTAGGACCCTGCTGAGACCCTGCCGTTGGGCCCGGCTTCAACTGGGTTCTGGCTACGAAGTGGGGCACATGCATGACAAGAGGCACGGCCCCGGTACAGGGGTCGTGCCTCTCTGGGGGAGTGTGCGTGTTAGTCGTTCATGAATGTGTCGATAGCATCACCACCCTTCCTGTCGACTTCGGCATCCTCATCATCCGCACCGTCTGCCTCGTCGCGCTGCTGAGCGAGGCGACGCCCGAACAACAGCACGCCTGCTGCGGCGAGAATCGCGACGCCCGCGCCGATGCCGAGAGCCCACATGCCGCCGTTGTCGCTGCCGGTGACCGCCAGCTCAGGCGGAGCGGTCAGCTCGGTCACGACCTTGGTGGTCTCGTTCGGGGCACCGCACTGGCCACGATGCAGCACGTCACCGTCGGGGCCGATCAGGGTCTCCACCCAGTAGTAGGTGCCGACGCGATCAAACACCACATCGTTCGAGCGGTAGTCGCCCGGCCTGTCGACCTCGATGGTTTCTGAGGTGAAGACCAGCTCGTCTGCGGTGCAGAGCGCCTCGCTGCCGCCCTGTCGGTACGCCTCGAACTTCAGCGTGGAACCCTCGGGCACGTTACCTGTGACGGTAGCGACGTCGTGTGCGGGATCACCGAGCAGTACCTCGGGCACTGCGTTCGTGACCACGCTCACTTCCTCGGGCTGCCCGGTGATCACGGTGGTCTCGCCCGGAGCGCCGCAGCGCCCCTCTGCGATCACTTCGCCGTCTTTGTCGTACAGGGTCTCGACCCAGTAGACATGGCCGGGCTGGTCGACGCTCGTGGTGCCGGAGCGGTAGACGCCTGCCTGGGTGACAGGAATCTGCTCGCTCTCGAAGAACGGTGCGTCGCACTGCGGCTCGGCTTCGGGATCGACCGGGCCGTGAGCGCGGAAGATCAGGTATGCGCCTTCGGGAATGTCGGTGCCTTGCACGAGTGCGAGATCCTCGAACGGTTCGCCGACGCGCGCCTCGCGTGTCGCCTGCGTGATCACCGACACGGGCTGTCGATCATCGGGCACGAAGAACCGCTCGCGAATATCGCCCGGCGAAGTCGTGTGCGGCTGCACCCGGTCGTCACCAGCGAAATGCGACACGATGACGTAGTAGCCGGGCTTCACCGGCTTGATCGCATCCTCATCCGTGTACCCGAGATGGTAGGTACCGTTCCGTGCGGGCGTCGTGATCGAGGTGAGAACGGGGGCATCCTCAAGATCGAGGTCATTGGTCAGCTCGTCCTCGGTCTTGAACGGGCCATACACCGTGTGCACGACCTCGTCATGGTCGGCACCCCAGTACCCGTCGCCCTCGAACTCGCCGTGATTCTCGGGGAACCCGCTCATCTCGATCCGGTCGAACGCGCGACCGCCTTTGAGATGCACGTTGTATTCCTTGACCTCGGAGACGATCTTGATCGGCCAGCGCACCGAGTGCGTCTCGATGTTGATGCCGTAGTCATCGGCCCAATCAGCGGCGAGGTAGGGGCGCACCCATTCAGGCTGGTCAGCGCGCTTCATCTCCCACACCCAGGTCACAAACCCCGCGTTCGGCAGAACGATCTCAGGGCTGGTGTAGGTGCGGGGGCCGGTCGCGGTGATCGTGACCGTCTCGATTGCTCGCGCATCAGCGGGCACCTGGCCGGCCTGCTCAGGAGGCAGCGTGCCGGGCACCTGATAGGCGGTGCCCTCGAAGATCACGGGGATGTGCTCGCCGTTGTGCTTGAGCCAGACCCCGTTACTCGAGGACACGGTGATCGTGTCAGTTACGGTATCGCCGGGGTTCACGAGCCGTTGGTCAGCGCGCGAGACCGCCTCGGGCTGGAACGGCACCACCGACGTCTCAGGTACGAGGCCGAAACGATCGGTGAAGCTCTCAGTGATGTACTTCGCGTTGCCTCCCTGCGCCTCTTTGTCGATCGACCAGACCCAGGTGTAGAAACCCGACTCGGGAGCGGTGATCGTGCCCGGCGACGTGTAACTGCCGGGGCCGGTCAGGGTGAGCTTCTCCGTGCCCGTGACAGGCGCACCGCGCGGCGGCGCGTTCGCCTCGGCGGGCTGCGCGTCGAACGGGCCGTAGAGCGTGCCGACGGCCTCGACCGGGATCGGGGAACCGTTGATGCGAATCCACGAGTGCTTCGTCACCGTCACGTTCACGCCGTCAACGAACTGGTCGCCCGCCTGTACGAACTTCGATGCGACCTGCGTGGTCAGCTCGGGCTGAAAATCGAGCGGGATCACGGGAGACTGCGCGGCGGCTCTCACCGGCTCGAAACTCGCTGCTGCGAGAATCCGCTGCTCGCCGGGAGTGTAGAACATATCCACCCCAGCACCCATCCCCGCAGCCCGTGACGAGAACGACGCACTCACACGGTACTCCGGCGCACCCTCAGCGGGGGTGCCGGTGATCGCGTGCGTGCCCGCACCGAGTGTCGCAGTAGTCGCACCGTTCGCAAACGTCGCATTGGTGAGCGTTACTGCACCCGTCAGCGACCCCGGCGTGGTGCTGATCGTGAGGCGACCCTGGTACTGGTCGCTCATCTCGATACTCATCGACGCGGACGGCTTCGCCACCGCGTTCTCGGCGGCGGCCTGCCGCATCGCTGCGAGGTTTCCGAGCACCGTCGACCGCGCACCAGCCGGTACACGCTCGATGAAGTGCGCCTCACCGCCGCGCGCGGCATAGGTGTCGTGGTCGGCGACATCCCACACGAACAGCTGCACCGCAGCCGTGATCGCCGGGTCTGACGATTCGCCCCAGGTCGCCAGCACATAGTTCAGCCGTGCGAGTTGCCCATCGGAGAGATTGTCGAGGGTGGTCTTCAGCTCGGGATGCTCGGTGTTCCCGTAGGGCGGCAGCGCGTCGATGTCCATGCAGTATGCCTGACGGCCGTGTGAGGAGAACGAACCGAGCCACAACTGCTCATTTCCATACCCGACGCCCAGGGTCGCGGCCTGCGCAGCCGGAGCAGGCATCATGACGAGGCTCGATACGAGCATCAGCAGCGCCAGCAGCAAGGCGGCGAACTGCGCTCGGAATCTTCGCTCCTGGGGATCGACCCTGGGCCGATCATCCGGTGGGCGGGTGGACGTGTAAGACATAGATCGCTCCTGACTCCTGTGTTGACAGGCCCCGCAATAGGGCGGTGACCCGACAGCGAGGTAAGACAGGAACCCCGAGCACGAAGAAACGGTCTGAGAAGCGCAGCACTTCTCAGACCGTTTGCGGAGATGAATTCAGCCCATGCGGGTGGTGGTGTCGAACGCTTCGAGTTCAGCAGGATGCAGTTGGTGCTGCGAAACGAAGCTCCTGCCTTTGATCTTCCACAAGCCTTGTCCGACGCCGAGACCGGGCAGCAGCGACTGTTCGGTTCGGGTCAGGCCGAGCGCCTGCGCGGTCGCGCCCAGCTGGTCGGGTTCCTGCCGGTAGATCACCCGCGTCTCGGCGTTTGCGAGCAGCGACGAGGCGAGCGCGCGCATGGCGGAGCCACTATCGCCTACGTTGTCGAGGTCTGAGAGCTTGTGAAAGACCAAGACGTTCGCGATCCCGTAGTGCCTCGCCAACCTCCACTGGCTGTCCATACGTCGAAGCAGCGAGGGGTAGGCCATGAGCCGCCAGGCTTCGTCGTAGATCACATACCGCTGCCCGCCCGCTGGATCGAGCAGCGCACCCTCCATCCACGCCGATGAGCAGGTCATCAGCACCGAGGTCAGTGCGGAGTTCTCGACCATGCGCGACAGGTCGAGGCTCACCATCGGCAGCGACGGATCGAAGCGAACGGTCGATGGCCCGTCGAAGATGCCCTGCAAGTCGCCCGCAACGAGTCGCCTGAGCGCGTGTCCAAGTTGGCGACCGTCTTCTTTGAGCCTGCCGTCAGCATCGCTGCCAGGCTCGAGGATACGGTCGACCACTTGCGGCAGGATCGGGGTGCCGTGCTCTCGCATCACCGCGCCAAGCGCGTGGTCAATGCTGGTGTGCTCCAGAGGGGTGAGGGGTCGTGCGAGCATGGTTTCTGCGAGTGCGCCGACGAGCTCGCGGCGACGCGCGGTGACCTGAGCCGCCCAGTCTTGATCGCTGATCCCTGCCGCACGATAACCCTCATCGAGAGGGTTGAGGCGGTGTGGCAAGCCACGTCCAAGAATGATCGCGCGCCCGCCGACCAGCTCAGCGACGGGAGAGTGCTCGCCTTTCGGATCGCCGGGCACATAGACTCTGCGCCCGAACGGCAGCGCTCTCGTGTAGAGCGATTTCACGAGCGCCGACTTGCCGCTGCCCACGATTCCGGCGATCACGATGTTCGGGGCGGTGATGAGGCCGCGCTGGTAGAGCGTCCACGGGTCGTACACGAACGAGGCCCCGGAGTAGAGATCCTGCCCGATGAACGCACCGTCTGAGCCGAGGCCGGCCTCGGCGAGGAACGGGTATTGCGCACCCAGCGTTGCCGTTGTGTCTTGATGCTTCGGTAGCCGAAATCGGCCAGGGGTGCGCAGCGACTCAGGGTACGGCTCGCCCGCTGCGGGGAGATAGACGGTGTTGCGGCGTTCCTCCCGTTCGGCCTCGCGCCTGGCTCGCTGTTCGGCATCTTCGCGGGCGCGCGCCTCCAGGCGCAGCTGCGCAGCCGCTCGGCGTCTTGCTTTCTTCAAGCGGCGGCGCTCGGCGGTCGGGGCGACGAGCACGCTTGCGTGCAGACGCTCTTCGTCACTCACCGCGATAACCCCGCATCGAGTCTCTGGGGTGCGGCCGTGCGGCCGGGGCCGTGCGCGGTCTTGGGCGCAAGGGTGCCCGAATCGAGCGCCTCCGGCCTGAGGTAGGTGGTGACGCTCGCAGCGGGCGGAGCATCGGGGCGATGTGGGGTCGGCCATTCGAGGAGCGAGAGGTGTTCGGAGGTGCGACCCAGGCGCGTCTCGGCACGGTCGACAAACTCTGCGGCTTGGAGAAGGTCACGGGCTGCTTCTTCGATCACCGCGACACCAGAGACGATGGTGCCGCCGGTTCGGATAATCGCCTCATCGTTGCGGGCGATCGCACGCGACGCGAACCTCCTGAACACGTCGGGCAGCAGCCGAGAGATGCCGAGCAGTTCACGGTTCAGATCGTAGAGTTCACGGGGCGGGGTCTCACGAACGGTGTGGGCGAGGTAACGGAGTGCGTCGTAGGCGGCAGTCGCCGCTTCGCGCGGGGTCTCATACTCAGGCATCAGTGGTGTCCAGTCAGTCAGGGCGGGTTCAGATGGGGCGGGCGAGCGGGAGGGCTGCGGCGGCGAACGCGCGGGCCTGCTGCCCGACCAAGCGACGGCATTCACATGAGGCTTGGATCGCGGCCTGTTCGACCGCCGCGACCGCTGCCTCGAGTTCCTCGCTGGTTGAGGCGGTGACCGAGATGAGGCCGGTGACGCGGGCGAGGCCGTGCCCGGCAGAGAGGTCGGCCTCTTGCTGCATTACGTCGACGTACTCGGCAGCGGTCGCGGCGTCTTCGATCTGCCCGATCTTCTGCCGCTGCGTCTTGTCCGAAATCAGTTCGGTGCGTTTGCGCCGCAGATCACGCGCCGCTTGATCGGCGCGCACCGGCAGGTAGTGCAACGAGAGAGTGCGCAGGATCCCCGACGAGAGCACAAGGGGCGAGAGGAACCCTGGGTAGACCTGGCTGCGCGGCCATTCGCTGACCCACAACACCGCATGATGCGCACTGTCAGACCTGATCGACTCCCACCGTTCAGTGACAGCGACCGGGCCAGCAGTTGCGAGATCGCGCCCAAGTTCGCCGTGACGTTCGAGCGCGGCAGCGGTCGCTGGATCGTAGGCAGCGCGCAGCACCATTGCCACATCGCCTGGGGTAAGCCACCCGTCGACCTGCAGATCTGCGGCACGAACCGCAGCGACCAGGGTATGCATCTCCTGCCGCAGCACCTGCGCAGCCCCGCGCACACCGCCGCCAGCGGTGCGAATCGCGCGTGCCGCGAGGCGCATATCGAGCGAGAGTGAGACGGTAGTGGCGTGCCGTTCCCCGGTGGGACCCGCCCGGTCGATGAGTTCGCCATAGACGGTCGCCGCCCACGACCCGTCAGCGTTGCCGTGCTCCTGCCACCATTGCGCCAGCCCGGTGCCGGAGTCGGGCAGGGTGCGCTCAGACACCTGGATGCGGGCGATCCTCCCCGACCTGCACGCGGAGGCGAGCACTCTGCCCCAACCGTCGACGCGGCGCTGCTGGTCGCCCGGATCGAGCAGCACGAACGCAGGATGAGAGACCCCGAGGATCGCGGTCAAGAGGTGCTGGTGCGGGTCATGGATCATCGCCGCCCCGGTCTCATCGTCCACCCACTCCCGCAACGCGGCAGCATCGCCAGGGAGCGCAAGGGTGCCCTCGGGTCGAAGCCGCATAAGCGCGCGTCGGTACTCGGCCTGCCCACTCGCTTGCTTCTGCCACCACCGCAACACGATGGGTGCCCACTCGACGATCTTCCGCCCGCCAACCGGCACGGTCGCGGTGACAGCGGCAAACCCCCAGACCGGGGCCGTCCAGACAAGCCCCGCACCACCCGTGACGTAGAGGCCGCCAACGGCAGTGACGAGACCGATCCCTAGCGTGACCAGCTGGGGCAGCGAGAGACCGAGCATCACGCCCCGCTTGGTGAGGCGCGAGAACTGCACGGTCGACAACTCGAACTCAGACATGACAGCTCCCTACGCTTTCGGGGTCGAACTATCGCCAGAGTTCGCACTCGGGCCAGGCGGCAGCGCGCGAGGCGGCGGTACCTGCCCGTGGCGTGCCGGAGGCGGATCCGAACTCTGCCCCGGCGTGCTCGCCCCCTCCATCTGACTGTCAGCCTGCTGCGCGACCTGACTGCCAAGCTCCGGGCCGAGGGTTGCAGCCTTCTTCGCCGCTGCCGCACCGAGCGCGATCCCAACACCGATCGGCCCACCCGCAGCACCCGCGCCAACGCCCGCTCCAGTGCCGCCACCGACACCCGCGCTCGCTCCGGTGCCACCACCTGCACCCGCAGCACCAGCACCACTCCCGCTCCCGCCGGTAGGCGTCGGCGCGGGAGGCTTGCCTTTACCGCCGGAGCCACCTGAACCGCCCTCGCCGCCCGAATCGCCGAGAACGCGAGACGGGTTCCCAGGCATCCGATTCGGCACCGGCACCGGCCGGTTGAGCGCCTGCTTCGCTTCGGACTCGGTGGACATGGCGTGGTAGTAGTCGGTACCGAGCCACGAGATCGCCTTATAGGTGATGTACGGGGCGAACGCGGCAACCGCGAGAAGCACAATCCCCGCTAGCGGGTCAGTGAGCGCCTGGATATCGAGGGCGATAGGCACCGAAATCTGCGCGATCGCGACCAACAGGATCACGGTCAACACGAGTTTCGAGACGATGAGCGCGACCACGAACATCAGCCATTTCCCCGCCCACCCGCGCGTGGTATCCCAGGAGAATCCCGCCAGTGCGAGCGGCGCGAGCGCGACCGTCAGCAGGAGCAGGCTCTTTCTCACGAGCAACGAGAACCACACGATCGCTGTCGCCGCGATTGACAGGCCGCCGAGGAACAGCGTGACGATCGCTCCGATACCTGGGGAACCGAGGTTCAACGTAGTCAGTGCGGTGATGAGCATCGTGATCTTGTCGCCCATTGACTGCATCGAGTTCCCGGTCGCTTGCACGACGCCGAGGCACAGCTGATCCACGATCTCTAATCCCAGCGCGACGAGCGAGACCGCGACGAACGAACCGAGGATGCTCTTCCCGAGACCGATCCCAGCACGGGCGAGACCACCGGGTTCGCGTTTCACCACGGCGGTGATGAGTTGGAAGCAAGCCAGCAGCAGAGCGATCATGACGCCGATGCCGAAGATGAGATTGTAGACGCCGACAAACTCGGCACCAGTAACGTCGACCAGCGTGGTCGAGTCGAATACGATCCAGAGGCCCTGGATGAACCAGGCCGCAGTCTGGCCGACACCATCGGCGATCCACTGGATCGGAGCGGTGGCGACCATCGCGGTGGCTTCGTCTCGCACCTCGCACAGCATCGACAGGATCGGCTGCTCACACAGACTCATCGGGAACTCCTTTTGAACCGTCGAACGCGAGGGTCAGACGGACTGGCCCACATCCCAGAAGAAATTGATCAATGTGACGGCGGCCCCACACAAGATCGCGGCCCCGCAGCAGATCAACACGCCAGTTTTCCCGCGCCCGGCCAGATGCGGGTTCGACGAGTTCGCCCCGAACGCCCAGACCACCGCGCTGATGATGAGGCCGAGCGCGGAAAGGATCAAACCGAACGTCATCACCGCGCCGACGATGAGCCGGAGCGCGTCGATGCCGGGAAGCCCGGAACTGTTGGGGTCGATGTCGATCATGGGGAAGCTCCTTAACGGGTCAGGGCGCGGGAAGTGCGTACCCGTCAGGTGCAGGCCATGCCCCGAGAACGAGCGAAGCCCGGCAGCAGACGCGAAGACGCGCCGACTGCCGGGCAGATCCCGAATCGGGTGGTTACAGAGTGGGGCCGTAGGTGAGGAACATATTGGTGATCGCGACAGCGGCTCCCGCCATCACCGCGCCGCCGAGCGAAACGAACACGCCGACCCTGCCGCGCATCGCGGTCTGCGGGTTGCCGCCCCAGGTACCTGCCGCCCAGGCGACAGCGGAGACGATGAACATGAGCACGCTCACCACGAGCACGATCATCAGTGCAGCCCCTATGGCGTCCTCGAGAGAGCCGAGGTCGAGCGAGCCGAAGTCAGGAAACACATTCATCCGGCCTTACCCCTTTGCTGCGGCTTCGGCATTGAGGTCGCATCCGGCGAGCGCGGGAGCATCGGTGCCGATGCCGGAAAGGTCGATAGCCCCGTGGGCGGCGAGCCACGGCTCAGGATCAATCGCTGCGGCGCGAGACCCGCCGGGTCGCACTTCGAGGTGCAGGTGCGGGCCGGTTGACCAGCCGCTCGATCCGACATCGGCGATGTGCTGGCCAGCGACGACGGTATCCCCGGCGTTGACGTGGATGCCGTGCGCCCACATATGCACATAGGCGGTCGCGACGGTCTGCCCGTCAATGGTGTGCTCAATCGTGATGAGGCCACCCCAGCCGCCATCCATCCCGGCGAACGTCACATACCCGTCAGCGACCGCCATGATCGGGGTGCCGTCTGCGGCGGCAAGGTCGAGGCCGGTGTGCGTGCGCGCCTCACCAGAGATCGGGTCGATCCTCGGCCCAAACTGGCTCGTGCGAACCCAAACGCCTCTCGCCAGCGGAAACACGATGCTCTTCGTCTCGGCCGGCCTCTCGGGTGCCAATGCCTCACCGCCCCCAGAAGTGGTGTCGGTGCGGGTGAGACAGGCCTCGCCGCCGGGAACCGCAACCAGCACAAGAGCGATGAGGCCGAGGCCGGGGAGCAGCGCGAGGGCGGCGAGGAACGCGAGAATCTTCACAATGCGATCCCGCTCATCGCAGTGGTTTGTCGAGCACGGTCAAGCGCAGCAGACGGCACTGTTCGTACGTCGGCTCGCAGGCGATGAACATGGTGAACGCGACTGGATGCTCAGTCGCGACCTCTTTGCCCTCCCATACCCCGGTGCGGTGCCTGGTGCCGTCGACGGTGTAGGCGATGGTGCCCGGTAGCAGCGTGCCCTCGCGTGCCTGCCGCTCCACCTCGGCCCAGGTGTCGGGCACACCGATCTGGTCGATCACGAGATGCTCCCGCGTCTCGTACCGTTGCAACTCGATCCACGCCGCCCGGTTCGGTACATAGGCGGCGAGGTCGGTGGCGAGGCCGTCTGTTTCTTCGTTTGCAGGGTCGGAGGCTTGATCGAGCATCGCCTGCACATAGTCGGTCGGCTGATACCCGTCTCGGGTATCCCACGCGAACAGGGCGAGCGCCGCAGACTCCGCGAAGCGATCAGCATCTCCGGTCTGTGCGACCGTGCCGAAAGGCGCAGACCGACTCGTGGGGCGCTCAGCGGTGTCGCCTGGGTCGGGGGCGACGGTCGAGCCGACCATCGGGGTCGGCTCGTCATCGGGTGGGCCGAGCAGCAGCCCGATCGTGGCGATGATGAGGATGAACAGGAGCCCGGTGCCGAGCACCGTGGCGACGATCATGCGTAACCGGCGCGCCCGCTCAGGATCAGCGGCCGGTTGCTGCGGTGAGGGAGTACGACGTTTCATACCGCACAGGTGCGAGACCGCACCCCGAACACCGGCTTGGGTCAGGCGGCTGCGCGTGCTTCTTGGAGTTCGGTGGCGAAGCGCATGGTGCCCTCAGCGATAGAGACGAACAGATCGAGCTGCTCGCCGGAGAGCTCTCGCACCATCTGCTCGACGCCGTAGTGTCGCCACCAGCCGTCGAGTTCGCTCCAGGTTGCCCAGAACGCGCGGGAACTGCGCAGCTTCGGCATCTCATCATCGGCTGTGAGCGCAGTGCGAGGGGTGGGGCGGCGCTTCGACCCGCTGCTTCCTTTCACTCGTTCGAGGGCGGCCTGGGCGAGGCGTTCCATCTCAGCGGCTTTCAGATCGGCCTGGCGGGCGCGAGCCGCCTCACGGCCTGCGCTTTCGCGCACGCTCTCAGGCTGGGTGGGATCTGCCGCGATGCGGTCGAGTTCGTCAAGCGATAGGGCGGCGTTCATGCGCTGATGCGAGGCCAGTACCCCGGCACCATACCGAATCCGGACGAGCTCGGCCTCGGCCTGCCCGCGAACCGCCGCCGAGACGGTGCCGTCAGCGGCGAGGTCTTCGATGCGGTTCACACGTTCGAGCATCTGATGGGAGTCACGCCCGGTCACCATGCGGGCTGCCTGTTCGCGTGCTTTCCCGTATTCGCGCGCCTCTGACGGTGGTGGTGAATCACCACCACCGGAGATTCTGGCGAGTCCAGGCTGCGCTCCGAAGCGAGTAGCGGCCTGCCGCAGCGCGGCTTCTTCCTCGAGCACGGCTTTCAGCTCGCGGTAGAGCGCCGCAGCTTCCAGGGTGGTGAGGGGCTTGTGTAGGGCATGATCGGCGTGCTCGCTGAGCAGTTGCCCGAGCCGGTCGGAGAGGCCTGATCGCACCCACACGTTGATCGTGCGCCAACCGAGTTTCCGTGCGGCAGCGACCCGGCGCACCCCGATCAGCACGAACCCTTCCGGGGTAATCGTCGGCGGTTGCAGCAGCCCGTGTTCAGAAAGCGACTTCGCCAGCAGGTCGAGATCTCCGAGGTCGCTGCGATGCCGGGTGCCAACCAGGAGCGAGTCGAGCGCCCGATCCAACTGAATCCCATACTGACCGCTCATCACGCACCGCCAGGTTTCGGGGCAGACTCCACGATCTGCCGCACCAGGTGCTCGTCACTCAGCAGTTCGGGAAAGCTCTCACCGATCACGATTCGCATGAACAGGCCACGGCCCGCGTTCGTTGCCGCGTAAGCAGGGTTCTGAGTGCCCAGCAGCACCGCGACGACGGTGTTCCAGGCATCTTTCGTTACGTCCAGGAGCGCGAGGGCGAGACGGTCTCGGCGCAGCACGTCGAACGCGCTCGTGCGGCTCCCGAGCCTTTCAAGGCCTTCGTAGATGTACCAGATCACATTCCGGGCCGTTGATTCAGGCCAACAGAGCCGCGAGAACAGGAACACTGCCTGCTCGATCATGGTCACCTCGGGAGAAGGTTCTTCTTCGCCTGCATCCTCAATGCGGGGCTCACCGACTTGGAACGCTGGGTTCCATTCGAGCAGCGCCTGGTCGCGGTCTGCGAACCGTTCCGCATCATGATTCGCGGAGACCTCAGACTTTCGAGCCTTATCGACCGAGCAGAGCAGCCCCTGCCCGCGCTGCTCATAAATGCACGTCAGCCGCACCGCCTCGGTCACCACGGCCCAGGGGTTGTCGGCGCGGGCGGTGCCAGGTTTCCGCATCGCCTCGAACGCGGCGGTCACCGCCTCCCAACGGTCGAGGCCGTACTTGCGGGCAAGACGCGCATACTTGCCTGCGGTGAACTTCGCGAGCTCATGCGCCTCGGTGTCATAACGCCACGCGCCGGGGCCGGCCTCCTGCAAACGAATAAGCAACGCCCGCAGCCCCTCCGGGGTCTCGAACTCGTGATCCTCGGGCGAAGCAGCGGCGATAAGTGATCTGGTCATGATGGCGCACCTCCTGCAAGAGACGTGCGATCCTCATCCCGAACGAGCAGAACCAGTCTGAGAGCGATACCGTGCATGATCCATCACCGTCACCATCAGCCCCGAGAGATCGTTTCGGGTTCGGGCATCGAGCGGTGCGGTGCATCCTGACCAAACGGGTTCATCGGAGCGAGATGCCAGGTGCCCTCACGCATCTCCCGATGGAAGTCTCCGACCTTGCCTCGGGCACGCTCCGAGAACGCGGCAGTGAGATCCATGCCGCGAGCGGTCACCCTCGCCCCGGCCTCCGCGAAAAGGTCGGTCGGACGTTTCCACGCCACCCGCACCCCGGCAGGTTTCTCCGGTTCCGGGCCGACAATATCGGCAGGATCATCCGTTGCGCGAGGATCGAAGCCGCCATCCAACTCGAGCGCATCCTCGACCACTTCGGCGTCGTAAATGAGTTCAGGGGAAGGTGTGTGCCGGGTGAGTTCAGCGTCTTCGATCAGCTCGGCCTCGATGATCTCTTCCTTGGT
Source organism: Leucobacter shiyiweii (assembly GCF_052446065.1). Classification (GTDB taxonomy): domain Bacteria; phylum Actinomycetota; class Actinomycetes; order Actinomycetales; family Microbacteriaceae; genus Leucobacter. The sequence goes on from NZ_CM127080.1 coordinate 892,869, forward strand.
GTAGAGGTCGAGATGGGGTGGGAAACGATACGGCGACATCGCGCCGGGCGGTGGGGTGGTCATGATGGGGTCTCCTGTTCTTCGACGGGTTTGAGAAGCCAGCGGCCGACGGTGCTGCGATCAACACCGAACAACCGGGCAATCTGGGAGTTGTTGAGGCCGAGGCCACGCAGCGTTGACGCCACGGTGCGCCGCTCTTCGGCATTGACCTCGGCAAGTGGAGCCTCACCGTCAACCTCGGGGTCGGGCGCTGGCTCGTGAGCCTCTGCCGCCCGTAGTTGTGCGGCTGCCTGCGCGGCTTCAGCATCGACAGATTCATGATGGGCGGCGGCCTGGAGCACGGTGCGTGATTGACGAATCAAGATCGCCGTGAGATGCGTTGACGCGACGAGCACGACTGGAGGTACGGAAGCAACCAAAGCAGCGATCAAGTCGGGCACGTCGGGGTCTGCTGCAACGAGCGCGTGTACTGCGTTCGCAGCGACCGAGACACCCGCGCCGAGAACGAGCAGCAGCCACGGATACCAGACCACCCGTGTACCAGCCAGCGCGAACACTGCGAGCGTCGCCACGACGATGATGCCGTCTACGATCAACGGCCACAGCCACGCCAGATCAGGGTCGATGCCGCTGCGCGCGGCGAGGCCATGCAGCGCGGTGAAACTGAGGATGAACGCGGTGGCAGCAAGGAGAATCGTGCCCGCTTCAGCAGCGAAAACCGCGACCCGCAGCACCCGGAACGAGATACGCGCGGTATTCATGAGCGTACCCACCCGGCATCGCCATACGAATGGCCCGCGCGAGGAGATCCCGGCATCGCTGAGCGGGCCGACTGCGGCGACTGTTGCTGCCCGGTGGTCGGGTGTGCTCGTTCCCACGCGGAGTCGATCGTTCGCAGAATCTCCCGCTCACCAAGCCCCGCTTGCTCCGCTGCGGGGAGCAACACCCTCACGATGTCGGCCTTGGCGGGTCAAGTCCCGTGGAGTGGTGTAACCGTTTCGTGATCCTTCAAGGTTGTGGGGCTAGTTTTCGTTGTGGTCGCAGATGCTGGCGGGGAGATCGTTCGCGGCGACGTAGTGCCGCCCAGTAGTTCGGGCATCGGTGCTCATGCTGCGGCCTCGAGCTCGGGAAGAGCATGGTGCTCGATCGTTTCGGTGTCTACGAGCGTGAGGCGGCACCTCGCGAGGACGTCAAGACCGAGGTAACGGCGTCCCTCAGCCCATTCGTCGGACTGTTCTGCAAGGACCGCCCCGACGAGCCTGATGATCGCGTCGCGGTTTGGGAAGATCCCAACGACATCAGTGCGACGGCGAATCTCGCGGTTCAGGCGCTCGTTTGGGTTATTCGACCAGATCTGCTGCCACACATCTTTCGGGAACGTGGTGAACGCGAGGATGTCAGCCCGGGCAGCATCGAGGTGGTCGAACACCTCAGGGAGCTTGCCCTCGACGTAGTCCAGGAGCCGATCGAACTGCGCCTCAACACTTGTCCCATCAGGCTGGTCGTACACGGAATGCAGCATCGCTTTGACCGCTGGCCACATGCTCTTGGGGGTCACTGCCATCAGGTTCGCGGCGTAGTGTGTGCGGCACCTCTGCCACGACGTCCCGGGGAAGTTCGCCCGCATCGCTTCCACGAGGCCTGCGTGCGCGTCAGAGGTGATGAGTTTCACCCCGGTGAGGCCGCGAGCGACGAGGTCTGCGAAGAACGTGTTCCATGCCATCGTGGTCTCTGCGGTCGCCACTTGCATGCCCAGGACTTCCCGGTGCCCGTCAGCGTTCACCCCGGTCGCGACGAGCACAACAGTGTTGATCACGCGCCCGCCCTCACGAACTTTCATCGTGAGCGCGTCACACGCGACGAACGTGAAGGGCCCTGAGTCGCCCAGGGGTCTCGTGCGGAACTCGCGCACGTGCTCGTCCATATCGGCGGCCATCCGGGAAACCTGCGACTTCGACAGGGAATGGATGCCGAGGGTCTTCACGAGCTTGTCCATCCGTCTCGTCGAGACGCCGGCGAGGTAGGCGTCAGCGACGACGGTGATCATCGCTGCTTCTGAGCGTTTGCGGCGCTCGAGGAGCCACTCGGGGAAGTACGTGCCGGAGCGGAGCTTCGGGATCGCGACATCCACGGTTCCCACACGGGTATCGAGCTCGCGGGTGCGGTATCCGTTGCGAGAGTTGAGGCGCTCGGGAGAGGGTTTGCCGTACTCGGCACCGCAGACCGCGTCGGCCTCTGCAGAGAGGAGCGTGTTGATCATGGTTTGGAGCAGAGTACGCATCAGGTCAGGAGACGCGTCGCCCAGAGCGTTGGCGAGGACAGTGACAGGGTCGACAATAGAGGGAGTGGTCATCGGTGTGACACCTTTCGAGTGGGATGTGAGAGTTTCCTCGAAGGAAGATCCCGGTGGCCACGCTTACGTTTGCTGGCCGGGATCGTTACACCACTCTACGGGGCACTACTCGAGCAAGAGTGACGGGCGGTGCCAGGGTGCAGTCATCGGGTGTCTTAAAGGCCGATAACGATCGTTTCCGGTGCCCTCGGCCGAGAGGTCGGCACAGCTCCGACACGCCGAGGTGGAGCGCACCGAAACCCACCACCGAAACCCGAGCCAACCGAAACCTAAGACCTATCGTTTTCGGTGGCTCTCTGGTAGACTGGAGCCACCTCACGAAAGGGGCACATCATGGCTGCCGAGTTCAACATCGAGGCGCGCTGGCCCGAGCTGTTCGCGCAGCTCGGCGCAGCCGACCGCGAGGCCGTCGTGAACGCCCTCGCGTCGAGCTGGCACGAGGGTTGGGTGCCGAACCGCGAGGATGTCGAGAACCTGACCGACTACGCCCGCGGCGTCATCGACAAGGCCGAGTACGACCGCCGCGCAGCGGGTGCCGTCGAGCGCGCTCACGCCCTCGCTGTCGCTGGCTGATGGCCACACGCTTCAACTCCTGGGATTCGTACTTCTGGGAGCCTGGCGGCCCCGTCCTGCGCAACCTCTACGGTCTGCGCGACGGGGCCGACCTGTCCCGGCGTGAGTACGCCGAGACGAACGCGCAGCAGTTCGACATCGAGCGCGGCGCTATCTCGATCCCACGCACCTATGACGCCGAGCACCTGCGCACGATCCACCGCGAGCTGTTCAAGAACGTCTACGAGTGGGCGGGAGAGTACCGCAGCGTCGGCATGTTCAAGCCGCCGCTTGAGTTCGCCCAGCCCGAGGACATCGGGCGTTACCTGGCCGATGCCTCGCGCCTCGTGCGCGGTGCGGAGTGGGCCGGGATGGATCGGCAGCAGTTCGCGATGGCGGCCGCCGACGTGTTCGCGCACGTAAATCAGGCGGGCTCTGTTGCAAAGATTGGCGGCAGTCAGAGGTAGGCTGTCGCTCTGCGCCGATCAGGCGGCTGCTGCGAAATGGTGGTTGAGCATGCCCATGGCCTCCGTCAGCGCCGAGGGCCCAATGCCGGCTCATCGGAATTGAGGGTGTAGAAGCGGCCTGAACCCACCCGCTTCGAGGAGCGATCTCGCGATGTAGTTCGTGAGGTTCCGGAAGCCCAGCGCAGAGCCACGCAGGTGCTCGAGTCTGCCGTTGATTGCTTCGGTTGGCCCGTTCGACGTCCTCGGATGATCGAAGTACGCGAGGATGTCCTGACGGCGGCGTTCCAAGGTGTAGCCGAGCTTGCGGAGCTCCACGAACCAGGCGGGGGTCGTCGCCCTCACCACATCGATCAACTCGCGGAGCCTGCGCCGACCATTGCCCGAGAATCGCTCCCGATAGGCTGCGACGACTTGTTGATAGACCCGCCAGGCCCGCCACACGTCCGCATGCGCAGGGTCAGCGAACACCGCGTCCAACCGTTCGTGCTGCTTCTGGGTGAGGAACGCTTCACCCGTTCTCAACGACCGGCGAACTCCATAGAGCGGGTCGCCCCGGCGTCCGCGATGCCCGAGGGTTTCCTGCTGCACCCGCTGCCTCGTCCGGTCGAGAGCATCGCCGGCGAGTTGGACGACATGGAAGGGATCCATCACCGGGACCGCGTCGGGCAGCACCTCTTGCGCGGCCGTCTTGAACCCGGTGAACCCGTCCATCGCAACGACCTCGATCCGTTCACGCCATGCCCGCGATCGTTCCTCAAGCCACGTCTTGAATACCTGTTTCGAGCGGCCCTCGACCATGTCCAGCAGCCGGGCCGGGCCGCGTTTCTCGCGCACCGGGGTCAGATCGATGATCACCGTCACATACCTGTCTCCGCGGCGAGTATGCCGCCAGACGTGCTCGTCGACCCCGATCGTGGAAACTCCGGCGAACCGGCCAGGATCCTCGATGAGCCTCCGTTTCCCCTCGGCCAAGATCGCGGTGTTCGCGGTATGCCACGACACCCCGAGGCCCGCTGCCGCGCGTGACACGGTGAGATGGTCCAGGACGAGCGCTTCCAACGCCCAGCGGAGCCCACCACGAGAGATCTTCGCCCGGTCCGGGGCAGCGAGCGTGGTGTCCTCGCGCCACACAGCACGGCACCAGGAACATCGGTATCGGCGCACTCGGATCAGCAGCGTCGTGACGCGATGCCCGAAAGGCTCATGCGCGAGCCGGCGAGTCACCGTATCGCGGGCGACCCCCTCGGCTCCGCAACGCCTACACCACGGGTCGGGCTCTTTCACTCGGCACTCGATGACCGCATGGTCGGGCTCGAGGTACTGCCGGGTCGCGGTCAGGCCGAGTTCATCGAGGCGGCAGAACGTCGTCAGATCAGCGGGCTGGAAGGTAGCGTGGTGCATGTCGAGGTCTCTCGGATGGACAGTGTAGGAACTTCCATCATCGAGAGGCCTCGATCTATCTAGCGGCAGCCACTCCGGGCACCACTTCTACACTCCCAAATGCGAAGAGCCCCAATGCCAAAAGCTCTCTCCACAAGGCGCACCTCGCCCCTGATGCCGGGCTGCAGGCACCAGGGGCGAGCCTGTCCTTTGCGCAGGGCTCGCATGACTTCGAATCCCTTGATCGTGGCATAGGCCGTGGGGATCGATTTGAAACCGCGCACCGGCTTGATCAGTATCTTGAGCTTTCCGTGATCGGCCTCGATCACGTTATTGAGATACTTCACCTGCCGGTGGGCCGTCTCCCGGTCCAGCTTTCCTTCGCGCTTCAATTCGGTGATCGCTGCACCATAGCTCGGCGCTTTGTCGGTATTGAGCGTGGCAGGCTTTTCCCAGTGCTTCAGGCCTCGCAGGGCCTTGCCCAGGAACCGCTTCGCTGCCTTGGCGCTGCGGGTCGGCGACAGGTAGAAATCGATCGTGTCGCCCCGCTTGTCGACTGCCCGGTACAGGTAGGTCCACTTGCCCCGCACCTTGACGTAGGTTTCATCCAGGCGCCAGCTCGGATCAAAGCCACGCCGCCAGAACCAGCGCAGCCGCTTCTCCATCTCCGGGGCGTAGCACTGGACCCAGCGATAGATCGTCGTATGGTCGACCGAAATGCCGCGTTCCGCCAGCATTTCCTCAAGGTCGCGATAGCTGATCGGATAGCGACAATACCAGCGCACCGCCCACAGGATCACATCACCCTGGAAATGGCGCCACTTGAAATCCGTCATCGTTCCGTCCGTCCAATCTCCGCCAAGCATGCTCAAGCTTCACGATTTTTGCAACAGAGCCCTCGTGGGCGTGATCCTCTCGGCGATCGCGGCGAAGATCGCGATCACGCGGTATCTGCGGGTCTAGCGGCGAGGGTGCGGTAGGCTGGATCCTCGCGCGTGAGCGCGGATCCCGCACCAGCCCGACGGCAGAAAGGATGTGACATGCCCAAGGAGACCGGCGAGAAGCTGATCGCCTCCAACAAGAAGGCCCGGCACGAGTACAACATCCTCGACACCTACGAGGCGGGCCTGGTGCTCACCGGCAGCGAGGTGAAATCGCTGCGCATGGGGCGCGCGTCGCTCGTCGACGGCTACGTCTTCATCGAGCGCGGCGAGGCCTGGCTCGACGCGGCGTACATCCCCGAGTACCTCAACGGGTCGTGGACCAACCACGCGCCGCGCCGCAAGCGCAAGCTGCTGCTGCATCGCCAGCAGATCGACAAGCTCTACCAGAAGACCCGCGAGGGCGGCATGACGATCGTGCCGCTGCGCCTGTACTTCCTGGACGGCCGCGCGAAGGTCGAGATCGCCCTCGCGAAGGGCAAGAAGGAATACGACAAGCGGCAGACGCTGCGCGAACGGCAGGACAAGCGCGAGGCCGAGCGGGCCATGCGCAGCAAGAACCGGCTGGGGGAGTAGCGCCCGCGACCCGGTGCGATTCAGTCGGCCCGGGCGAGCCGGGCGGCCCCGCCGGTTGAGCGGGCCCCCGCTGGTTGAGCGAGCGGAGCGAGTCGAAACCCGGGGCGGTCGGGTTTCGACTCGTCGCTGCGCTCCTCGCTCAACCGGCGGGGGAGGCCCGCCGCGAGCGGAGCGACCGTGGCTACACTGCGTCGAGCGCGCGGCTGACGTCGAGCAGGATCCCGTTCTGCAGCCGGTGCCAGTGCTCGGTGTCGGGATCGGGCCACGACGACAGCTTGACGATCACGGAGTCGGTGAGCGGGTCGAGCCACAGATTCTGCCCGTGGATGCCGATGCCGCTCACGTTGCCGCGCTCGTTGCCCGTGCACCACCACTGGCGGGTGTAGCTGCCGTCGGGGAAGGTGTTCGTGAAGCCCTTGTCGGTCATCGCCTCGTGCGATCCGCCGGCGAGTACGCGACGCACCCAGTCCTCGGAGACCACGCGGCCACCGGGGGCGACGCCGCCGTCGAGCATCATGCGCCCCACGCGCGCGAGATCCCGCGCCGTGCAGGAGACGCCGCCGTGCGCGAAGCCGAAACCCGTCGTGTCGACGGTGATGGTAGCGTCGCGGTCGGCGTCGAGCTTCGCCCACAGGTACGTGGAGAGCGCTTCGACGTAGCGCAGACCGGTGACCCGTTCGACGATCCAGGCGAGTACGTCGGTGTTCGCCGAGCAGTACTGGAACTCGCCGGTGCTGCCGTCGCCGCGGAGGGTGGTGAGGAACTCGTAGGTGTCGGCCGGGTCGCCGTGGCGGCGCGTGCGCCAGCCGGCCGAGCGACCGTGGGTCTGCACCTCGGATGCGGGATCGACGTAGTCCTCGTTGTAGTCGATCGAGATCTGCATGTCGAGCACCTGCAGCACGGAGGGCCCGTCGTAGACGGAGCCGGCGAGCTCGGGTACATACTCGGTGACGGGCTGCGCGGGATCGATGCGCCCCTCGTCGACCAGTGCTCCGACGACCGTGCCGCACAGCGACTTCGAGACGCTCATCAGCAGGTGACGGTCGTCGGGCGCGAAGCCGGCGCGGTAGTACTCGGCCACGACCTCCGTTCCGCGCAGCACGAGGAAGGCGTCGGTGTAGGTCTGTTCGAGGCGCTGTTCGAGGTCGGGAAGCTGCGCCGCGATCGCGCCGAGCCGCGCGAGGGCATGACCGGGCGCGTTCACCGGGCGCCGCGAGACCGCTGCCGAGGGCACCATCTCGCCGAGGTGAGCGAAGGCCCAGCGGTTGTGCGGGGGCTCCTGCCAGCTGTCGAGCGTCGGTTCACCCGCGGCGGCGTCGGGGTATCGGGCGGGGTGCGAGCCGGTGGTGGGCGTGTTCATCGAGCGTCTCCGAAGGTGTGGCCGCGGCGGGTGAAGAGGTAGTACAGTCCGCCGCTGACGATCATCGCAACGGGAGCGGAGAGATCGATGTAGCCCATGGCCTCGGCGATCGCGCCGCTCCAGAAGTCGGTGGTGAGGAAGAAGGAGGCGGCTGCGCCGCCGATGATCCCCGCGGCGAGGCCGGGAATGCTGAAGCCACCGGTGTACCAGTACTTGGCCCCCGGGCGCTCATCGAAGAGATCGAGGCCATCGTATCGGTTGCGGGGCTCTGTTGCAAAGATTGGCGGCAGTCAGAGGTAGGCTGTCGCTCTGCGCCGATCAGGCGGCTGCTGCGAAATGGTGGTTGAGCATGCCCATGGCCTCCGTCAGCGCCGAGGGCCCAATGCCAAAAGCTCTCTCCACAAGGCGCACCTCGCCCCTGATGCCGGGCTGCAGGCACCAGGGGCGAGCCTGTCCTTTGCGCAGGGCTCGCATGACTTCGAATCCCTTGATCGTGGCATAGGCCGTGGGGATCGATTTGAAACCGCGCACCGGCTTGATCAGTATCTTGAGCTTTCCGTGATCGGCCTCGATCACGTTATTGAGATACTTCACCTGCCGGTGGGCCGTCTCCCGGTCCAGCTTTCCTTCGCGCTTCAATTCGGTGATCGCTGCACCATAGCTCGGCGCTTTGTCGGTATTGAGGGCTCTGTTGCAAAGATTGGCGGCAGTCAGAGGTAGGCTGTCGCTCTGCGCCGATCAGGCGGCTGCTGCGAAATGGTGGTTGAGCATGCCCATGGCCTCCGTCAGCGCCGAGGGCCCAATGCCAAAAGCTCTCTCCACAAGGCGCACCTCGCCCCTGATGCCGGGCTGCAGGCACCAGGGGCGAGCCTGTCCTTTGCGCAGGGCTCGCATGACTTCGAATCCCTTGATCGTGGCATAGGCCGTGGGGATCGATTTGAAACCGCGCACCGGCTTGATCAGTATCTTGAGCTTTCCGTGATCGGCCTCGATCACGTTATTGAGATACTTCACCTGCCGGTGGGCCGTCTCCCGGTCCAGCTTTCCTTCGCGCTTCAATTCGGTGATCGCTGCACCATAGCTCGGCGCTTTGTCGGTATTGAGCGTGGCAGGCTTTTCCCAGTGCTTCAGGCCTCGCAGGGCCTTGCCCAGGAACCGCTTCGCTGCCTTGGCGCTGCGGGTCGGCGACAGGTAGAAATCGATCGTGTCGCCCCGCTTGTCGACTGCCCGGTACAGGTAGGTCCACTTGCCCCGCACCTTGACGTAGGTTTCATCCAGGCGCCAGCTCGGATCAAAGCCACGCCGCCAGAACCAGCGCAGCCGCTTCTCCATCTCCGGGGCGTAGCACTGGACCCAGCGATAGATCGTCGTATGGTCGACCGAAATGCCGCGTTCCGCCAGCATTTCCTCAAGGTCGCGATAGCTGATCGGATAGCGACAATACCAGCGCACCGCCCACAGGATCACATCACCCTGGAAATGGCGCCACTTGAAATCCGTCATCGTTCCGTCCGTCCAATCTCCGCCAAGCATGCTCAAGCTTCACGATTTTTGCAACAGAGCCCTCGCAAGATCACCGTGCGGGCCACCTCGCAAGCCCCGCCCTCCTTCGGCAAGGACGCCCTGGGCACGGGTGCGGATCTGAAACTGATCAACAAGACGAGCGACACGGCCACGTACCGGTTGTCGTTTGATCTGCCGTCGGATGTCTCGGGGTATCAGGGGCTCACGCTGTCGGACACGCTCCCGGACGAGTTGGCGTATCAGTCCGATTCGGGGCTGGCGGGTGCCGCGGCGACCGTGAACGGGCAGGACCTGTCCTGGACGCTGACCCAGGCGCAGATCGCCGCGGCCGCGGGATCCACCGTGTCCGTGGACGTGACGGTGAAGCTGTCGGCGGCCGCGACGTCGCAGGACAACGGCGCGGTCACGAACACCGCCGCCCTGCACGTCGACTACGACCCGTCGATGCCGGACCCGCCGGCGGACCCCGATCCCGCCACGAACACCGAACTCGAGATCGGGCTGCCGGACGCGCCGTCCGGGTTCACGAAGGTGAAGTCGGACGGCGACGGGATCCTCAACAGCCTGGAGGAGACGGCCGAGTACACGATCTCCATGAACGTGCCGGCGGACGTGTCGGAGTACGCGTCGATCGTGGCGACGGACGCCGTGCCGAGCACGTTGCAGATCGTCGGTTCCCCGACGACGGCGTCCGGCACCGCGTCCGCGTCCGGTAACACCGTGACGTGGACGCTGGACACGCCGGCGCAACTGGCGGACGCGGCGGGGAAGACGATCACCCTGACGATCCCCGTCAGGGCGGCAGCGAACGCGACGGCCGCCGACAACGGGGTGATCACGAACACCGCGAACACGACGGTCACCTTCTCGGACGCCTCGACCGAGGACCTCCCGCCGGCCACGAACACGGAGGTGGAGCTGCGGCTGACGCCCGCGCCGACCGGGCTGACGAAGGCGCTGTCGAGCGGCGAGGCGGGCAAGCCCGCATGGGACGCGGGCGTGCTGAATCACGCGGATGACGCGGTGCAGTTCCAGGTGTCGGCGAAGCTTCCGGCGGACGTGCGCAACTACGCGTCGTTCACGCTGATCGATACGCTGCCGGCCGGCCTCGCGGTCGAGGGGACGCCGAGCGTGGACGCGGACGGCGCCGACGTCACCGGCCTCGGCACCTTCACCGCGGCCTCCACCCGGTGGACCGTCGACCTCACCGACGCGTCGAACGCGGCGGCCCTCGCCGGCAAGACCCTCACCATGACCCTCGCGGTCGCGGGCGACGGGATCGATGACACGGACAACGGGACGCTGACGAACACCGGCTCGTGGGCGGTGACGCCCATCCAGGATGCGCAGGATCCGGCCGACCCCGACCCCGACCCCGAGAACGTGGTGGTCTCCTACCCCGAGCCCATCGACCCGGACAGCGTGTTCAAGGACGCGCAGGGCTCGGGCGCCGACCTGAAGCTCATCAACAAGTCGCCGACCTCGCCGGACACCGCGACCTACCGCCTCGGCTTCACCCTCCCGCAGGACGTGTCCGACTACGCGGGCGTCACCCTGACGGACGCACTGCCGGCCGAGCTGGAGTACGTGTCCGACACGGGGCTCGCCGGGGTGAACGCCACGGTCGCCGGCCAGACGCTGACCTGGGCGCTGGATCAGGCGACCGTGCAGGCGAACGCCGGGCAGGCGCTGACCGTGGACGTTGTGGTGAAGGTCGCGTCGGGCGCGATCTCGGCCGACAACGGCGCCCTCACGAACACGGCGACCGTCTCGGTGCAGTGGGATCCGAACCTGCCGGGCGACCAGCAGCCGGAGGACCCGGAGCCGAAGCCGAACACCGAGGTGGAACTGGGCCTGCCCGACCCGCCGGGGGCGTTCACGAAGATCGTCTCCGAGGGCGACGGCGTCCTGGGCTCCCTCGACGAGACCGCGACGTACCGGATCTCGATGAACATCCCGCAGGACGTCAGCGAGTACCAGGAGGTGCGGATCACCGACCAGGTGCCGGCCCTGCTGCAGATCGTCGGCGACCCGGCCACCGACTCCGGCACCTCGAGGTCGCGGGCGCCACGCCCCGCGAACTGGGCCTCAGCCGGGGCGCCGCGCTGCGCGGAAGCCTCGGGGGCGCCTACACGAAGTACGCGGAGCTGTTCCGCGTGCTGGGCGTGGACGAGGAGCGCGAGCGCGACGGCGTCGCGCGGGTCGTCTCCGCGCTGCGCGGCTGGCGGCCGGGGCTGCTCGAGCAGTTCGAGGGGATCGCCGAGGGGGCCGGCGTCGAGCTCTCGCAGGTCGTCGCGCTCAACGCCCGCACCGAGATCATCGCCCTCGGCGAGAAGCCGTCGAGCGAGTGCTCGACGCTCACGGCCGAGATCGGCGACCACCGCTACGGCGTGCAGACCTGGGACTGGCACGTCGAGCTCGATCCGTTCTGGCACACGCACACGGTCTCCGGCCCCGGGCTGCGCTACGCCGGCCTGACCGAGCAGGGCATCCTCTCGAAGATCGGCGTGAACGAGGCCGGCCTGGCCCTGCACTTCAACATCCTCGGGCACCGCGAGGATCGCCCCGACGGTGTGCCCATGCACGTGCTCTCGAGCGTGGTGCTCTCGGAGTGCCGTTCCGTCGACGAGGCCATCGAGCTGATCCGCGAGGCGCCGATCGCGTCGTCCTCGGCGTTCACGATGCTCGACGCGCAGCGCGCAGTGTCGGTCGAGATGAGCCCCGCGGGGGTGTTCGTGATCGAGGCGGTCGCGGGCTCGGTGCAGCGCACCAATCACTTCCAGCACGAGACGCCGCTCGCGGCGCAGAAGTCCGAGATCTACGAGCCCGACTCCTCGGAGCGCCTCGCGCTCGTGCGCGCGCGCCTCGCCGAGGGCCTGCCGGTCGCTCCGGGGGACCTGGTGCGGGTGCTGCTGACCGAGGAGGGCGAGCCGCCGCTCACCTGCCGCGCCGACATGTCCAAGGGCTACGGGGACCGGTGGGCCACCCTCGCGACGCTCATCACCGACCCGGAGGCCCGCACGATCCGGATCCTCGACGGCATGCCCACCGAGGCCGAGACGGGGGAGTGGCGCACGCTGACGGTGTGAGGCGCGGGCACCGGCCGGCGTGCGCCCGCCCATCGGGCACGGGCCGCAGGGCTCCCCCCGGCGCCGGGGGACCGGCCGGCCGGGCGCCTCCCGGGCACCCGGCGGGCTGTCGCCGCCGGGGGCACCGAGCGCCCTCTCCCGATCGCCTGCCGGCTGCGTCGCCCCGTCCCCGACGACTCCGCGCCGTCGGGAGATGCACGATTCTCGCGGGATCTCGACGCCTCCTGACCAGCGCGCATGGGGCGGACTCGCCTCAGCGGCGGAGGACCGGGAGCCGGGAGGCCCGGAGCATCCGCCGATGCGCCGGATGACGAGTCGGTCGAGACGAGGATCTCGTGGGGCGGTGGGTGCCGTGCCGAGCCGTGGGATCCCGCGGAGTCGAAGCACGTCTTCGAGCGGATCCTCTCGGGTGTGGTGTCGTTCACGATCGACATCGACTCCGAGTCGGCGATGTTCAAGCTGAGCCAGGACATGCCGGCCGACGTGCACGCCCGGGTCCGGGGGGACCTCCTCCGCGGCGATCATCGCCACCCGGATGTCGCCGAGCTGATGCGCGAGGTCGGCGTCGCGGACGCCGCGGATCCCGCGGATGCCGCGGATCCCGCGCCCTGAGGCGGACCGGGCGCTCGTGCCGCGCGGCACGAGCGCGTCCGATCGCGTGCGCTCCCGCGACCCGCTCCGCGCCCTCCCGCCCCGCTCTGCGCCGCCCCTTCCGGGCGCGGAGGCCGCGGCTCCGGGATCGCGGCCCGGGGCCGCGGCTCAGGCGTCGCGCAGCGATGGCGCCGCACGAGCAGTTCGGACGGCACGAGGCGGCGCCCCGGGGGCGCCTCGCCTCGCGTGATGGCGACGAGGAGCGCGACGGTCTCGCGGGCGAGGATCTCGGGGTGCAGATCGATCGCGGTGATCGGCGGGTCCGCCGTCCTCGTCTGATCCGCGTCGGTGCCGCAGGCGAGCAGATAGTCCCGCGGTGCCACGAGGCCCCGCTCCCGCATCGCGTCCTGGATTCCCGCCGCGTGCCGCCCGGTCAGGGAGTAGACGGCGTCGGGCATGCCGCCCTCCAGGATCGCGGGCACCAGATCCCGGCCGCCCGCCTCACCGAGCCCCTCGGGGCTGCGCAGGAAGCGCGGAGACCGGCCGGTGCGCCCGCACCAGTCCCGGTAGACCCGCTCAGCGTCGGCGTTCCAGGAGTTGTCGTCGGTCCCGCCGACGCAGACGATGGTGCGCGCACCCTGCTCGTGCAGGTGCTCGAGTACCGTCAGGGAGGCGTCGGCGTCGGCTGACGCCACCCAGTTCGAGGCCTCGGGCCGGCCGAGATCCCGACCCAGGGTGACGTAGGGGATCCCCCGCTTCTCGAGGAGATCGACCACGGGGTCGTCGCGCACCGGATCGGTGACGATGTAGCCGTCGAGGGAGAACGCCAGCGGAGTCACGGGGCCCTTCACGAGATCGGCCACCTGCATCAGGCTGAGGCCGTGGTCGAGGGCGCTGACCGCGGCGGCGCCGGCGAAGCGGAGGAAGTAGTCCACGCCCGGGGGGCTGTAGTTCTCGAGCGCGTCGAGCGGGCGCAGCACGATCCCGATCACCCCGATCTGCGAGCGGCGCAGCCCGCGGGCCAGTGCGTCGGCCTGGTAGCCCATGGCCTGGGCGACGTCGCGGATGCGCTCGCGGGTCTCCTCGGAGAGGGTGCCCTTGCCGTTGAGGGCGTGGGACACCGCGGTGATCGACACGCCGGCGCGAGCTGCGACGTCCTTGATCGTGACGTTGGGGTACCGGGCCATTGCGCCTCCTCGGGCTCTCGGTACGAGGATACCGGGACGGTGCGGGATAAATGGATTTATGGATACCGGGCGAAACCGAGGTGCCTCATTTAAATATGCCCGCGAAACTCTTCCGGTGACTCACCAGGAAATGCCCGCGTAGGTTCAGCCTAGACCGCGCGCTTGCGTCCGGCCTGCTGTGCGGGTTTTACCCCCGCTTTCGCGTCGGGAGTTTTGGCGAGTTCTGCAGCCTCGAGCGCCCGGGTCTTCTTGGCGGCGAGGTAGGTGAGGCGCTGCTGGATCCGGTCGATCTCACGGGCGATATGCGCGGGGTTCAAGCTGTCCCGGTATGCGGTCAACTCCGCTGTTTTCTCGGGTGTGAGGGCACCGGATTTCAGGAGCCGGTCGAATGGTGTCGCGAGATCGTCGTAGACGCGTTTGCGGCGGCCCTTGGAATCGGTGGCCCAGCCGATGGGTTTCTTCGTCGGGGTGAGGTAGTTATGGCGGTCGTTCACGACCTGCCAGAGGTCGTTCAAGAGCTTCAACTGTGGGAGGGTGTCGTATCTCCAGTAGAACCCGTACCTGCGCACGATCTGGTTGTTCTTCGACTCGATCGTGGCCTGATCATTCTTCTTGTACGGCCGGGACCTCGTGAAGTAGATATCGAGCTCGGCCGCCCAGCCGATGACGTCGTAGTTGATGAACTCGGAGCCGTTGTCGAAATCGACCCCGGTCACTTCGAACGGCACCTCGGTGATGAACCGGTCGAGGGCGTCGCGAATGTGCAGGTGAGCGTTATTCCGGATCGAGCGGGTGTACGTCCAGCCAGTGTGCATATCGGTGAGATCAACCGTTCGACAGAACTCGCCCTTCAACACGGGCCCGCAGTGTGCCACGGTGTCGCCCTCGAAGAAGCCCGGCACCTGCTCGATCTCGTCGCCGGCTTTCCTGATCGTGATCGAGTTACGCAAGAGCGGCCCCGGCGTGGTCGTCGTGATCCCACGCAACGGGTCTTTCTGTCGTACTGGGGCGAGGTAACGGTCGATGGTTGCTGGGGACATCGCGAGGAGTTCGTCAGCGACCTGATGACTGTAGCGGCCCTTGCCGGGCACGAGTTCACCGTGTGTTTCGAGCAGCATGAGCTGCAGCTCCATCGTCGCTGCGAGGTATTTCCCGCTGATCCCTCCCGCGTACGCCCATACCCGTTGCAAGACTTTGAGCGCATCGTGGGAGTACTTCAGCGGGCGGGGCTTGCGTTTACGTGCGCCGACCCGGCGTGGTTTCAGGGCCCCTTTCAACTGTCTCCGGGCGTTGTCTCTGGACCACCCCGTGATCGAGCACACCTCATCGAGGAGTTTGCCCTTGTCCTTCTTGGTCGCAGCCTGGTACTGCTTCGCGAACTTTTTTGTGATCTCGTGTCTGGCGCGCATCGATAGCCCACTTCCCATGAAACTGATGATTCCGTTTCGCGGGCATTCTTATGTGAGGCACCGGAATCGTTTCGCGGGCAAAATACGTGAGGCACGTCGGAAACTTGCATATAACGATTTATGTATGTACCGTGATCATCCAAGGCGCGCCCATCGGCGGGCGCCGCCGGCCGGAGCGCATCGCCGCGGTCCGGGCCACCACCACTGTCGAAGGAGTCACCACGGTGTTGATCAACCAACGAACCCGCTCCCGGGCGGCCGCCGGCGCCGCGATCGCGCTGAGCCTCGCGTGCGTCCTCACCTCCTGCGCCGCGCCCGGCTCGGCGCCGGGCGGCACCGAGCAGACGGAGGCCGCGCCGGGCTTCCTCGCGGTCGCCGACGAGGCGCTCACGGGCACGGGCGCCCTCACCGTGCAGCTGGACTACGACACGAGCGAGGCCGACGGGCTCGACCCCCAGACCGCGCAGACCGACACCTCGTGGATGATCATGGGGCTCGTCTACGAGACGCTCGTGACCACGGACGAGAACTTCGAGATCCAGCCGAAGCTCGCCACCTCCTGGGAGCAGCCGGACGACACGACCTACGTCTTCACGATCGACACCACCGCGACCTTCTCGAACGGCCGCGCGCTCACCGTCGACGACGTCGTCGGCAGCCTCGAGCGCCAGGTCGCGAGCATGAGCGTGTGGTCCGGCCAGATGGGCCCCGTCGAGTCCATCGAGGCCACCGGCGACGATCAGGTCACCGTGAAGCTCGGCAGCCCGTACGCGCCGTTCCTCGCCGCGCTCGCGAACACGCCGGCGGCGATCCTCCCCATGGAGGAGGTGAACGACGGCAGCGTCGACCTCACCACCACCATGCTCGGCACCGGCCCGTACCTCGTCGCCGACCACCGGCAGGACGAATCGTGGACCTTCACCGCGAACCCCGACTGGCACGGCGGCGACAACCTCGCCGTGCAGACCCTCGAACTGCAGATCGTGGATCAGGAGTCGACCAGGCAGGCCGCGCTCCGCGAGGGCAGCACCGGCATGGCGAAGTTCGTCAACATCGACTCGCTGTCGCAGCTCGGCGGCAACGAGGGCCTCCAGATCGTCAAGCAGACGCAGAGCGACCTCTACTACGTCCTCGTCAACTCGCAGAAGCCCGACAGTCCGCTGAACGACCAGGACGTCCGCTTCGCGATCAACACCGCGATCGACCGCCAGGCGATCGCCGACATCGTCTTCGCCGGCGAAACGACCCCCACCGGCATCACCCCCTCGAACCTGCCCGGCGCCTGCCGGGTCGACGAGCTGCCCTCGGAGCAGGCCGCGATCGAGGACGCGAGGGCGACCATCGAGGAGACGGGCGCCGGAGACGTCGAGCTCGACCTCATCGTGGACACCTCGAACCCCGTCATGGCGCAGATCGCCCAGCTCGTGCAGCAGCAGCTCGCGGAGATCGGCGTCACCGTCCGGATCGAGCAGGTCGACACCGCGATCTACATCGAGCGGGTCTTCTCGGCCCAGCCGGGCGACTTCGACCTGTCGATCAGCTGGTTCGCGGGCTACTCCGACCCGTCGATGGTGACCAAGTGGTGGAACCCCGAGCAGGCCTTCTTCAACGTCGGCTTCACGGGCGTGCACGAGGATCTCAACGCGCTCATCGCCGAGGGCGCGAGCGAGACCGATCCCGACGCGCGCGCCGAGGTGCTGACCGAGCTGTGCGCCTCCGCCGACGAGTACGCCGAGATGGTGCCGCTCGTGCACCGGCCGTCCATCATCGGGTTCGACACCGCGGCGGTGAGCCCGACGATCCAGAGCAACGAGGGGTACGGCAACATCCTCCGCAACATCGCCGACTACCGGATCGCCGGTGAGTAGTCCCGAATGATGCAGATCCTTCGCTGGTCCGCCGGGCGGGTGATGAGCGCGCTCATCACCCTGCTCGGCGTCTCGGTGCTCATCTTCGTCGCGATCCGTCTCATGCCCGGCAGCTACGAGGACATCATCCTCGGCCCGCTCGCCTCCGCCGAGGAACGGCAGCTG
Source organism: Leucobacter shiyiweii (assembly GCF_052446065.1). Lineage (GTDB taxonomy): Bacteria > Actinomycetota > Actinomycetes > Actinomycetales > Microbacteriaceae > Leucobacter. The sequence goes on from NZ_CM127080.1 coordinate 910,331, forward strand.
CTCGCCGAGGCGTACGGGCTCAACCAGCCGATCTTCGTGCAGTACTTCGCCTGGATCGGGCAGGTGCTCACGGGCGAGCTCGGCACCTCCTACGTCACGCAGAGCTCCGTCTCCGGCGAGATGCTCGAGCGCATCCCGGTGACCGCGACGCTCACGATCATGGCGATGGCGGTGACGCTGCTCGCGGGCGTGCCGCTCGGGATCTGGACGGGAGTGCGATCCGGTGCGAAGCAGGGCGGCGCCGTCGGCCGCGTCGTGTCGAGCATCGGCATCAGCGTGCCCGAGTTCGTGCTCGGCAGCATCGTCATCTTCGTGTTCTCGCAGTTCTCGCTCGGCCTGAAGGTCGGCGGGTTCGCGAGCATCGGCACGGGCTTCTGGCCGACGTTCCAGGCGCTCCTGCTTCCAGCGCTCGTGCTCTCCGTCTTCTGCGTCGCGGCGACCGCGCGCACGACGCGCGACGCCGTCATGGGAGTGCTCGTCGAACCGCACATCACGGCCGCCGTCGCGCGCGGGGAGACGGCCGGGCACATCGTGCGCCATCACGTCCTGCGCAACGCCGGGATCCCGATCCTCACGCTGCTCGGCACCATCACCGCCTATCTCCTCGGCGGCGCCGTCATCATCGAGACGCTGTTCAACCTGCCGGGGCTCGGCTCGTTCATGGTCACCGGCCTCGGCCGTCGGGACTTCGCGGTCGTGCAGGCCACCGTGCTCTTCGCCGCCGCCGTCTTCGTCGTGCTGAGCCTCGTGCTCGACCTCATCACGAGCGCGCTCGACCCGCGCGTCGCCGTCACCGGGAAGGCAGGATCATGACCACCTACTCCCTCCCGCTCTCGAAGCGGAAGCGCGCGGTCAAGACCCGCCCGCCCCGCGACGCCCTCTTCATCGCCGCCGCCTGCGCGCTCGGCCTCATCGTGCTCGTCGCTGTGGCGGCCGCCGTCATCCCCTTCGCGGGCGATCCCGCGAGGATCGTCGGCCCGAGGCTCAGCCCGCCCTCTGCGGCGTACCCCTTCGGCACCGACGCCCTCGGCCGCTCGGTGCTGGCGCGCCTGCTGGAGGGCACGCGCACCACGCTCGTCCTCTCCACCCTCGCCGTCGTGTGCACCGCGGTCATCAGCGTGATCCTCGGCCTCGTCGCCGGCTACGCGGGCGGCTGGGCGCGGGAGGTCATCATGCGCCTGAGCGACGTGCTCTACTCCTTCCCGTCGATCGTGCTCGCGATCCTCATCGCGGCGGTGGTGGGACCCGGCCAGGCCGCGGTGCTCTCCAGCATCGTGCTCGTCACGGTGCCGCTCATGACCCGCATGGTGAGCGCGGCGGCGATGTCGGTCGCCAAGCGCGACTTCGTGACCACCGCGAAGATCAGCGGCGTGTCGGCCCCGGTGATCCTCTTCCGCCACCTGCTGCCGAACGTCAGCGGCACCATCGCGGTGCAGGGCACGTACGCGCTGTCGGTCGGCATCCTCGTCGAGGGAGGACTGAGCTTCCTCGGCTACGGCGTGCAGCCGCCGCGGTCATCGCTCGGCCTGCTGATCCAGGAGGGCGGCAGCTACATGCTGCAGGCGCCCTGGCTGCTGTTCGCCCCGGCCGCGGTGCTCGTCGTCGCGATCCTCTCCATCAACCTCATCGGCGACACGATGCGCGATCGGCTCGATCCGCGCGAGACAAGGAGCCTCGTATGACCGCGAACGCCCCCGCTGCCCCGGTGGTCTCGCTCACGGGATTCAGCGCCGAGTACCGCACCCGTCTCGGCGTGACCCGAGCGCTCGACGGGATCGATCTCGATGTCGCCCGCGGCGAACTGCTCGCGATCGTCGGCGAGTCGGGATCGGGCAAGTCCACCGTGTCGCAGGCCATCGGCCGCATGCTGCCGCGCGTCTGCCACGTGACCTCCGGGTCGGTGCACGTGCTCGGCAGGGACATCGCGAGTCTCGCGCCCGATGCGATACGGGCGCTGCGACGGGAATCACTGGGTTTCATCCCGCAGGATCCCATCGCCTCGCTCAACCCGACGATGCGGATCCGTCGCCAGCTCGAGCTCGCGCTCAGGCCGCTCGGACGACCGACCGACCTGGAGTCGCTCACCGAGCTGCTCGCGAGCGTCAAGATCCTCGAGCCGGATCGGGTGCTCCGACTCTATCCGCACGAGGTGTCCGGCGGAATGGCGCAGCGCATCGCGATCGCGCTGACCATGGCGCGCGAGCCCGAGATCCTGATCGCCGACGAGCCCACGGCATCGCTCGACGCACAGGTGCGCGACGAGATCCTGACCCTCATCGTCGACCTGGTGCAGCGCTCCGGCGCGAGCCTCATCTGGATCAGCCACGACCTCGGCGCCGTACGTCGCTGGTGCGACCGGATCGTCGTGATGCACCAGGGGCGTATCGTCGAAGAGGGGCCGGCCGCGCAGGTGCTCGACGAGCCGCGGGCGGACTACACGAGAACGCTGGTCGCCGCGATACCGGGCCGCCAGGATCCCACGACGAAGGAGGCGGAATGATGTCTGCGTCCCATCCGGACACGGATACGGCCCCGGTGCTGGAGCTGCGCGAGGTCAGCGTCGCGTTCACGAGCGGGGCGGGAGCGAAGCGGCGGACCGTCCGCGCCATGAACGCGGTGACGCTCGAGGTCGCCCCGGGCGAGACGCTCGGGCTGGTGGGCGAGTCCGGATCGGGCAAGACCACGACCGCCTCGGTCGCCCTGGGCCTCAAGCGGCCCGACTCCGGCGAGGTGCTGCTGCTCGGCGAACCCTTCACGCGATCGCGCAGGGCCAACGCCGGCAAGCTGCAGGCGGTGCTGCAGCATCCGCACTGGTCGCTCAACCCCCGGCGCAAGGTCGGGGAGTCGGTGCGCGAACCGCTGACGGTCGCGCGGCGCGACCTCAGCCGGTCCGAGCAGCGGCAGCGCGTGACGGAGATGCTCGAGCAGGTGGGGCTGAACCCCGCCTTCGCCGAGCGCTACCCCCACGAGCTCTCCGGAGGACAGCGCCAGCGCGTCTCGGTGGCCCGGGCGCTCGTGACCGAGCCGCGCTTCATCGTCTTCGACGAGGCCGTGAGCGCGCTCGACGTCGCCGTGCAGATGCAGATCCTCGCGCTCATCCGCGAACTGCAGGCGGAGCACCGCTTCGGCGCCCTCTTCATCTCGCACGATCTCGGCGCCGTGGAGCGCGTCGCGGACCGTGTCGCCGTGCTCTTCCGCGGCGACCTCGTCGAGACCGCTTCGACGGAGGAGTTCTTCCGCAACCCCCAGCACCCCTACTCGCAGACACTCTTGGAGGCCCTATGAATACGACACCGGTCCACGCACTCACGGATATCGACGGCGGGATCGTCGTGGATCCCGCGCCCCGCCTGGCGGGCCCGCCCGTCTTCGGCGGCCCGGGCAACGCCGCCTTCGACCTCGTGCCGGTCAGGAGCACCGGGCGGGAGACGCTGCGGTTCGACTTCCCGGGCGTCAGCGTCGGTTCGGCGCACTACGAGGAGGGGCCCACCGGTGCGACCGTGATCCACATCCCCGCCGGCGCCCGCACCGCGGTCGACGCGCGCGGCGGAGCCGTGGGTCTGTCCGGCGGGTACGACTTCAACCACGCCATCTGCCTGGCCGGCGGAGCCAGCTACGGGCTCGAGGCGGGCGCCGGGGTGAGCGGCGCGCTCCTGGAACGCCTCGAGTATCGCACCGGCTTCGCCGAGGCCCAGCTGGTGTCGTCGGCGGTCATCTACGACTTCTCGGCGCGCTCCACCGCGGTCTACCCCGACAAGGCGCTCGGCCGCGCGGCGCTCGAATTCGCCGTTCCCGGTGAGTTCCCGCAGGGGCGGGCGGGCGCGGGCATGAGCGCGTCCGCGGGCAAGGTGGACTGGGACCGCACCGAGATCACCGGGCAGGGCGCGGCGTTCCGTCGTCTCGGCGACGTGCGCATCCTCGCCGTCGTCGTGCCGAACCCGGTCGGCGTGATCATGGACCGCGCGGGCGGGATCGTGCGCGGCAACTACGACGCGCAGACCGGGGTCCGGCGCCACCCGGTGTTCGACTACCAGGAGGCGTTCGCCGAGCAGCTGCCGCCCGTCACCCAGGCGGGCAACACCACGATCAGCGCGATCGTCACGAACGTGCGGATGAGCCCCGTCGAGCTGAACCAGTTCGCCAAGCAGGTGCACAGTTCGATGCACCGCGGCATCCAGCCGTTCCACACCGACATGGACGGCGACACGCTCTTCGCCGTCACCACCGACGAGATCGATCTGCCGACGACCCCGGGGTCGTCGCGCGGGCGGCTGTCGGTGAACGCGACCGCGCTCGGCGCGATCGCCTCCGAGGTGATGTGGGACGCCGTCCTCGAGGCCGCGAAATAGGGGCATCGGCCCCGCAACAGGAGAGGAAGACATTGGACATCATCACCGCGACGGTGACGGGCACGGATCCGGGAAGCCGGGGCGCCGAGATCGGGAGCCGCTTCGGGGAGGGGATCCGCGACGCGGTCGACGGCATGACCACCTACACCGCCAGCATGGCGTTCCAGTCGATCGGCATCCCGATCCGGCGCATCCCCTCGGCCATCATCATCGGCGTGCTCGGCACCTTCTTCACCATCTACCTGGTCATGTCGACCAGCCTGCTCGACGCGGTGAACATCATGCTGCAGGTGCTGATCCTCATCTCGGCTCCGGGCATCACCGTCTACTGCATGGACATCTGGCTGCGCCGCAACCGATACGATGGCCTCGATCTCTTCGACGAGCGCCGGGGGGCGAAGTACTGGTACACCGGCGGCTTCAGCATTCCCGGCCTCGCCGCGGGGATCATCGGCGGCGCTGCCGCCTCCTTCTTCCTCACCACCGATTTCTGGAGCGGCGCGGTCGCCGAGGCCATGGGCTACATCGATCTCTCCGCCCCCGTCGCGATGATCGTCAGCGGTGGCCTCTACTATCTCTTCACCCGCCGCGGCTACACCTTCGGAGACACTCGATGAACGCACGTTCCACCGGCCAGCACCCCGCCAGGTATCCCGGAGCCGCGGCCGGGGAGCCGACACTCGACAGCTGGCAGGAGGCCCCGCACAACCGCTGGGCCTTCGCCCGCCTGGGCGAGCTGCTGCCCACGGCGGCGGTCTCCCGGCGCGACCCGGCGACGCCCGCGGAGCCCGTCGTGCGGCTCGACGCGCTCGCGACGCGGCTCCCCGATCTCGAGCAGCGGCTCGAGGAGACCTGCACCGACGCATTCCTCGTGCTGCGCGGCTCCGAGGTCCTCGCCGAGTACTACCGGGCGGGTTTCGCACCCGACGACCGTCACCTGCTGATGAGCGTCTCGAAGTCGCTGTGCGGCACGGTCGTCGGCGCGCTGATCGACGAGGGGCGCATCGATCCCGCGCAGCCCGTCACCGAGTATGTACCCGAGCTCGCGGGCTCCGTCTACGACGGGCCCTCCGTGCTGCAGGTGCTCGACATGCAGATCTCGATCGACTACAACGAGGACTACGTCGATCCGGCCTCGGAGGTGCAGACCCACGATCGCTCCGCCGGCTGGCGCACGCGGCGAGACGGGGACCCCGCCGACACCTACGAGTTCCTCACCACCCTCCGCGGCGACGGCGGCACCGGCGAGTTCCAGTACTGCTCGGCGAACACCGACGTGCTCGCCTGGATCGTCGAGCGGGTCACCGGTCTGCGCTACGTCGAAGCGCTCTCCACGTACCTGTGGGCGAAGCTCGACGCCGATCGGGATGCGACCATCACGGTCGACCAGACCGGCTTCGGCTTCGCGAACGGGGGCGTCTCCTGCACCGCGCGGGATCTCGCACGCGTGGGCCGCATGATGCTCGACGGCGGCGTCGCTCCCGGCGGACGGGTCGTATCGCAGGGCTGGGTGGAAAGCGTGCTGGCCGGCGGCTCCCGCGAAGCCATGCCCGACGAGGGTTTCACCTCCGCATTCCCCGAGGGCAGCTACACGCGCCAGTGGTGGTGCACGGGCAACGAGCGCGGCAACGTGAGCGGCATCGGCATCCACGGCCAGAACCTCTGGCTCGATCCGCGCACCGACTCCGTGATCGTCAAGCTCTCGTCGTGGCCCGATCCCGACACCCGGCACTGGCACGGGCTGCAGAGCGGGATCCTGCTCGACGTCAGCCGTGCCCTCGACGCGGTGTAGGCGGCGTGACCGGCGTCGGCACCGCGCCGGTGGATCCTGCGACTGCCTGACGCGGTGGCGCCACCGCGTCAGGCGCGTCGCAGGATCCGCCCGCGACGCGGGGACACCCGAGGGAGCGCCTACTCCCCCATCCGGTTGCGGGTGCGCATCGCCCGTTCGGCCTCGCGCTTGTCCTGCCGCTCGCGCATGGTCTGGCGCTTGTCGTACTCCTTCTTGCCCTTCGCGAGGGCGATCTCGACCTTCGCGCGGCCGTCGAGGAAGTACAGGCGCAGCGGCACGATCGTCATGCCGCCCTCGCGGGTCTTCTGGTAGAGCTTGTCGATCTGCTGGCGGTGCAGCAGCAGCTTGCGCTTGCGGCGCGGCGCGTGGTTCGTCCACGAGCCGTTGAGGTACTCGGGGATGTAGGCGGCGTCGAGCCAGGCCTCGCCGCGCTCGATGAACACGTATCCGTCGACGAGCGACGCGCGTCCCATGCGCAGCGACTTCACCTCGCTGCCCGTGAGCACCAGGCCCGCCTCGTAGGTGTCGAGGATGTGGTACTCGTGCCGGGCCTTCTTGTTGGAGGCGATCAGCTTCTCGCCGGTCTCCTTCGGGCTCATGTCACATCCTTCCTGCGGCCGGGGTGGTTCGGGGTCCGCGCTCACGCGCGAAGAACCAGCTTATCGCACACCGCCGCCGTTCCGCCCGCCACGCCGAGCCGCCCGGCCTCGAGGCGCCCGAACCGAGCCGATTGCTCCAACCCGCACGGATTATCGGCGCGGGAGGGCTCGGGCTCGCACGATGGGCTCGGTTTCGACGAGCCCCGGCCCCGAGATCCGGATCCGCGGCCCGCCCCGGGGACGCTCTGCGCTACACCCGCAGGTATCTGGTGATCGCGATCTTCGCCGCGATCGCCGAGAGCACCACTCCCACCAGCACGAGGATCGGCGGCACCACGAGCGCCTGCTCCACCGTGATGTAACTCGTGAACGGCACCTCCCGGGCGAGGAATCCCTGCACGAAGAAGCGCACGATCGCCACCGACGCGGCGCTCGCGAGCACGGCGCCGAAGAGCGCGGCGATGATGCCCTCCAATATGAAGGGGGTCTGGATGAACCGGTTCGACGCGCCCACGAGGCGCATGATCCCGATCTCCCGCCGGCGCGAGAACGCCGAGAGCCTGATCGTGGTCGAGATCAGCAGCATGGCCGCCACCAGCATGAGCCCCGCGATGACGATCGCCGTGTAGCTCGCCACCCCCAGGAACAGGAAGATCCGATCGAGCAGGCTGCGCTGGTCCGAGACGCTCTGCACGCCGGGGATGCCCGAGAACGTCTCCGTGATGATGTCGGAGCGCGAGGGATCCTTGAGCTTGATCCAGAAGGTCTGGTTGAGCTGCTCCGGCTTCGTGATGTCGACGATCGGGTTGCCCTCGAACTGCTGCACGAACTCCTTGTAGGCCTGCTCGTGCGTCACGAAGAAGAAGTCGTCGACGTAGGGGCGCAGCGTGTCCGACTGCAGCGCCTCCTCGACGGCCGCGATCTCGTCCTCGCCCGCGTCCTCGCCGGCGCAGGTCGAACTCTGGTCGTAGTCCGTGCAGAGGTAGACGGCCACCTGCGCGCGGTCGTACCAGAACGTCTTCATCTGCTGGATCTGCAGCTGCATCAGGATCGCCGCCCCCACGAAGGTGAGCGACACGAAGGTCACCAGCACCACGGAGATGACCACCGACATATTGCGGCGCAGGCCGTTCCAGACCTCGCCGAGCACCAGTCCCGCCCTCATCGCACCGGCCCCACATCCGTCTGGTCGTCGTTCTTCCGGCGCAACCCGAGGTGCTCCGCCAGGCTGCCGGTCTCGGACATGCGCACGGGATCCATCGGGCGATCCGGATCGAGGAAGCTCGGGATCCGGCGCGCCTGCGGCCCGCCGGAGCGCACCGTGTCGTCATCGTCGATGTCGGAGTCGTCGGGGCTCTGTTGCAAAGATTGGCGGCAGTCAGAGGTAGGCTGTCGCTCTGCGCCGATCAGGCGGCTGCTGCGAAATGGTGGTTGAGCATGCCCATGGCCTCCGTCAGCGCCGAGGGCCCAATGCCAAAAGCTCTCTCCACAAGGCGCACCTCGCCCCTGATGCCGGGCTGCAGGCACCAGGGGCGAGCCTGTCCTTTGCGCAGGGCTCGCATGACTTCGAATCCCTTGATCGTGGCATAGGCCGTGGGGATCGATTTGAAACCGCGCACCGGCTTGATCAGTATCTTGAGCTTTCCGTGATCGGCCTCGATCACGTTATTGAGATACTTCACCTGCCGGTGGGCCGTCTCCCGGTCCAGCTTTCCTTCGCGCTTCAATTCGGTGATCGCTGCACCATAGCTCGGCGCTTTGTCGGTATTGAGCGTGGCAGGCTTTTCCCAGTGCTTCAGGCCTCGCAGGGCCTTGCCCAGGAACCGCTTCGCTGCCTTGGCGCTGCGGGTCGGCGACAGGTAGAAATCGATCGTGTCGCCCCGCTTGTCGACTGCCCGGTACAGGTAGGTCCACTTGCCCCGCACCTTGACGTAGGTTTCATCCAGGCGCCAGCTCGGATCAAAGCCACGCCGCCAGAACCAGCGCAGCCGCTTCTCCATCTCCGGGGCGTAGCACTGGACCCAGCGATAGATCGTCGTATGGTCGACCGAAATGCCGCGTTCCGCCAGCATTTCCTCAAGGTCGCGATAGCTGATCGGATAGCGACAATACCAGCGCACCGCCCACAGGATCACATCACCCTGGAAATGGCGCCACTTGAAATCCGTCATCGTTCCGTCCGTCCAATCTCCGCCAAGCATGCTCAAGCTTCACGATTTTTGCAACAGAGCCGATTGGAGCACGCCAGGAGCCAGGGAAGGGTCGGCGGCCGCCCAACCGTGATGACGGCCGAGCGGATCGCCGCGGCCGAGAAGATGCGCGCAGAGAACCAGAGCTACGCCCACATCGGGCGTGTGCTCGGAGTCGGCGCATCGAGCGTCATGCGCGCGCTCACAAAGTAGCAGTATAACTATGGTTATATTTGCGATAGACTTGAAGCGGAGGTGGAGACTATGACGATTACCGAGATCCCCGTCGAGGCGGTCGCTGCACGGAAGGCGCAGCACTTGCGAAACATCGGAGAGCTGGACTACCGGCGCAGTCTGCTGCGGCTGAAACAGCGTGGATTGCGTCAGAAGGCGATCGCCGATCTGGTGAAGGTCTCGCAGCCGAACGTGCAGAAGGTATTGCAGAGGGCCGCCACAATCCCGATGCCTCGTGAAGGTTTCTCTGGCGCAGATCCCTACGAGATTTGCGAGCGATACGCAGCCGGCCTGATCGACCGCGCGCAGCTTGTCGATGAGCTGACGCGCTGGGAGTATGTGCCGCGGGCTCAGACCAATGATGCGTTCGACGATCTGCTGATGGACGTTGCGGGCTCGGTCGATGACCTGGACCGCGCGCTGAGCCGTGGGCTGATCGACGATGAGCTGTACGACGAGATTGGCGATCGCATCGATGCACGGATGACGGCGGCGTGACCCCAGAGGAGCAGCGGCATATCGAGGTTGTCCAAGCGCTCTCTACTGCCGGCGGCCCACTCGACAAAGACGGCCCACACGCGACTACCAGAAACCCTGCTTGGTATCGCTCCAACGGGTCACGTAGAGCGGTACGACGGGCGACGCACGAGCGCATTAAGGCCGCGGTAGTGAGCCAGTCGCCGAACGCGAAAGATGAAGGTCGAGCACTTGTGCTGGCCGGCCCGCCAGGAGCCGGGAAAGGGCGAGTCGCCGATACCGTGCTCGGCGCGGATCGAGACCACTACGTGAATATTGACGCGGACGAGTTCAAGAAGCTGTTGCTGCGCGAAGCGATGGCAGATGGCAGCTATGAGGAATGGATCAAACCGCCAGAGGTGCGCGACTTAGAGGCGCAGGGGGAGCGGTTCTATCCACTTGAACTTGCCTCACTCGTGCATGAAGAATCGTCGATGCTTGCACGCGCGCTGCGCACAGAGATGATCGACCAGGGAACGAACATCATCGTCGACACGGTACTGAGCGACCCAGACAAAGCAGTGGAGCTTGGGGCGTATCTTGCGGACGCTGGCTACCAGGTAACGGTCGTCGACGTCGAGGTGCCGTTCGAGGTATCGCAGGATCGAATCGTGCAGCGCTGGCAGCACGCGATGCAGGAAGCCGAGGCAGGCAAAGCAGACGCACTCGGCGGACGATGGGTGCCAAGCGCATACGCTCGGCCGCTGTTCGACACCGAGCATGGGCGCTCGAAGTCACAGGACGCGGCAGCCCAGCTCGCGCAGTCATGTCCACGAGTGATCCGCTACGAGCGCCACTACACTAGTACCGAGGAGCACCGAGCATCGTTGGTTGAGGGGCGCGAAGCCCAGCCCACTCGTGAGGTCGCGCAGGTGCGGTCGAAGCCCGGCGGAAAGCTCGAAGCAGAGCAGTCGGTGAGCAGACTATCCGCGGCAAGTTTCAGTACCGATAGATCCGCACCGCGCAACGCAGACGCGCAAGTGAAGCGGCCAGGTTCGCGTTCTGGTCAAGTCCCGTGGAGTGGTGTAACCGTTTCGTGATCCTTCAAGGATGTGGGGGCTAGTTTTCGTTGTGATTGCAGATGCTCGCGACGAGCTCACTCACGGTGTCGGAGTACAGCCCAGGAGTGGGGGCGCTCATGCTGCGGCCCCGAGCTCGGGGAGCTCATGGTGCTGGCCGATAGTGTCGGTACCCACGAGCGTGAGGCGGCACCTCGCGAGAACGTCAAGACCGAGGTAACGACGACCCTCGGCCCATTCGTCAGACTGCTCCGCAAGAACGGCCCCGACGAGGCGGGTGATCGCGGCCCGGTTCGGGAAGATCCCCACCACATCGGTCCTGCGGCGGATCTCACGGTTCAGGCGCTCGTTCGGGTTATTCGACCAGATCTGCTGCCACACATCTTTCGGGAACGTGGTGAACGCGAGAATGTCAGCCCGGGCAGCATCGAGGTGGTCGTGCACTTCGGGGAGTTTGTCCTCGACGTAGTCCAGGAGCCGGTCGAATTGGGCCTCAACACTTTTCTGGTCGGGTTGGTCGTACACGGAATGCAGCATCGCTTTCACCGCCGGCCACATGCTCTTCGGGGTCACTGACATCAGGTTCGCAGCGTAGTGCGTGCGACACCGTTGCCACGACGTCCCAGGGAAGTTCGCGCGCATCGCTTCAACGAGGCCAGCGTGCGCGTCAGAGGTGATGAGTTTCACCCCGGTGAGGCCGCGCGCGACAAGGTCTGCGAAGAACCCGTTCCACGCCATCGTGGTCTCCGCGGTCGCCACTTGCATGCCCAGGACTTCCCGATGCCCGTCAGCGTTCACCCCGGTCGCGACGAGCACCATGGTGTTGATCACCCGCCCGCCCTCACGCACTTTCATCGTGAGTGCGTCGCACGCGACGAACGTGAACGGGCCGGCCTCACCTAACGGCCTCGTGCGAAACTCACGCACATGCTCGTCCATATCGGCGGCCATTCGGGAGACCTGCGACTTCGACAGGGAATGGATGCCAAGGGTCTTCACGAGTTTGTCCATCCGCCTCGTTGAGACGCCAGCGAGGTAGGCGTCAGCGACGACGGTGATCATCGCCGCTTCTGAGCGTTTGCGACGTTCGAGGAGCCACTCGGGGAAGTACGTGCCGGAGCGGAGCTTCGGGATCGCGACGTCTATGGTTCCGACACGCGTATCGAGTTCACGGGTGCGGTATCCGTTGCGGGAATTCACTCGGTCAGCAGAGGGCTTCCCGTACTCGGCGCCGCAGATCGCATCTGCTTCGGCTGAGAGGAGGGTGTTGATCATGGTTTGCAGCAGGGTGCGCATCAGATCCGGTGATGCGTCGCCCAGCGCGTTGGTGAGGACGGTGGCAGGGTCGACAATAGAGGGAGTGGTCATCGGTGTGACGCCTTTCGAGTGGGATGTGAGAGTTTCCTCGAAGGAAGATCCCGGTGGCCACGCTGACGTTTACTGGCCGGGATCGTTACACCACTCTACGGGGCACTACTACTTCCGCAGCATTTCGTAGACCTCATCGTCGTAGGCGCGGGTGCGCTGGAGGTCGGCGTCCCAGAAGGACACCCCGGAACGAAGGCGATCGGCGACGTGCCCGATCCTGTGATCGCTGATCGGCCCGGCAGGTGTCGGACCTTGACCAGGAATTCCCCCATACAATGCTCCCCCTCGGCCGAGCCCAGGGCTCGACCGACCCCTTCGAGCGAGCAGGCCCCGCAACGCCCACGGCACGGAGAAAGGATGGAGCCGGGAGGCCCCGAAGCGTGGGATCGGCTGAACCCTGGGGCACCATGCGCGCCAGCCCCCTCTTGCCTGCCGTCGACTGGAAGAGCCCCACGACCGGCTCGATCTGGCCGGCGCATGCTCGAGCGGTACGGCAAGTGGAATACGGCAAGCTCTTCAGTCGGTGGGCGGCGGCCGGGTGTGGGAGCGTCTGATCGACGAACTGACGAAGGATTGAGACACTCAGTACCTGATGCTAAGCTCGACCGTGGTGCGAGCTCACAAGCAGGCGACGACAGGCCGGGGTTCCAGCACAGAAAAGAGTGGCCTCAATCCGGCTGTGGGGCGTCCCCGAGGCGGACCTTCACTAAGGCGGTGTGGGGTGCCAGTTGGGGACGAAACCTGGGCCCGGCCCGTATCTGTCGGCCGGACCCCATCTCCCGCAAGCATCAGGCCGCTGGGATCTTCCGCGACGGGTTCAGCAATTGGGGCCGCCGAGCGACCCATGGCAGCGCCCCTTCCAACTGCGCGGCCACCTGAAGGAGGAGGTCCTCGCGTCCATAGGCCGCGACGATCTGCACCCCAATCGGCATCCCATCGCTAGACATGCCGATGGGGAGGGAGATAGCCGGCTGCCCCGAAACGTTGAAGGGAACGGTGAAGGCCAGCATCCGCAGACTGCCCGAGATAAAGGCGGACTGACGCCCTTCCAAGTCGGTTCCCTTGGCGAGCATGAGTTCCCCAATTTCCGGCGTCTGACGCGTTACAGTCGGCAAGATCAGGAGGTCCCAACCCGCCTCCCACCAACGCTCCACCTTCCCAGCGTAGTATCGAAGCTCGTCCACGCACGCGGCGAAGGCGCGCCCCGTGACTTGGTCTGCGCGTTTGACCATTTCCCAACTGGTCCACTCAACGTCATCCTCCGTCAGCGGCCGGCCGATCAGTTCTCCGTTGCGTTCGATCTCTCGCGCGATCACGACGTCGGTGATCGGCGAGAGGTCCTTGAGGAAGGACCGATCGCCGAGCGCCTCTGGGTAGGCGTCGTTCACGTCATGGCCGAGCGCGGCAAGCGCCGCAGCGGCGCCCCGTGCCGCCGCGGCGCATTCCGGATCCAGAGCGAAGTCGCCAACGGGGTTGTGGGTCAGGACCCCCACGCGGAGACTGCCCGGATTCTCGCTTATGCTCTGGGCGTAGGGCCGTGACGCTGTCGGTGCGCAGAACGTGTCGCCCGGCCGATGGCCGCTGACGACGTCCAGTAACGCCGCGATGTCCCGCACGCTTCGCGCAAAGAGGCCTTCATGGGCGGTTCCTGCGACGTTGTCTGAATCAGTGACCAAGGGGCCTGGGGATATCCGCCCACGCGTCGGCTTGAGGCCGACGACGCCGCAGACGCTGGCAGGTATGCGCACGGAACCTGCCGCGTCATTGCCGTGCGCAACCGGTGACAGAGCCGCGGCTACCGCAGCCCCTGAGCCGCCGCTGGATCCGCCAACCGACCGTCCGAGGTTCCAAGGGTTCCGAGTGGCGCCCCACGCTTCGGGCTCCGTCGTTATCTGGTTGCCCATCTCCGGTGTATTCGTTTTGCCGAGCAAAACGAACCCCGCCGCGCGCATCCGCTGCACGAAATAGGCATCGTGGTCGGCTCTGTAGCCGGACTCTTTCATGCCTTTGATGCTGGACGTGTTGATATCGCCTTGGCTCACGACGGTGAGGTCCTTCAGAAGATAGGGCACGCCAGCGAAGGGCCCGGAGGCCAACTCGCTCTCACGCCGCGCCTTCTCAAAGAGCGGGATGATGACGGCATTGATCTCTGGGTTCACAGCTTGGACATGAGCGATCGTCGCCTCCAGCAGTTCGGTCCGGCTTATCTCTCCCGAGCGCACGAGTTCGGCCTGGGCCGTCGCATCCTGCCAAAGGTCCACCTTGCTCACTGTCGCGCTCCTTCTGCTGGTCTAAGCCGCGTGGACAATAACCTACCGCGACAGCTCCGGCGGGTCAAGTCCCGTGGAGTGGTGTAACCGTTTCGTGATCCTTCAAGGATGTGGGGGCTAGTTTTCGTTGTGATTGCAGATGCTCGCGACGAGCTCACTCACGGTGTCGGAGTACAGCCCAGGAGTGGGGGCGCTCATGCTGCGGCCCCGAGCTCGGGGAGCTCATGGTGCTGGCCGATAGTGTCGGTACCCACGAGCGTGAGGCGGCACCTCGCGAGAACGTCAAGACCGAGGTAACGACGACCCTCGGCCCATTCGTCAGACTGCTCCGCAAGAACGGCCCCGACGAGGCGGGTGATCGCGGCCCGGTTCGGGAAGATCCCCACCACATCGGTCCTGCGGCGGATCTCACGGTTCAGGCGCTCGTTCGGGTTATTCGACCAGATCTGCTGCCACACATCTTTCGGGAACGTGGTGAACGCGAGAATGTCAGCCCGGGCAGCATCGAGGTGGTCGTGCACTTCGGGGAGTTTGTCCTCGACGTAGTCCAGGAGCCGGTCGAATTGGGCCTCAACACTTTTCTGGTCGGGTTGGTCGTACACGGAATGCAGCATCGCTTTCACCGCCGGCCACATGCTCTTCGGGGTCACTGACATCAGGTTCGCAGCGTAGTGCGTGCGACACCGTTGCCACGACGTCCCAGGGAAGTTCGCGCGCATCGCTTCAACGAGGCCAGCGTGCGCGTCAGAGGTGATGAGTTTCACCCCGGTGAGGCCGCGCGCGACAAGGTCTGCGAAGAACCCGTTCCACGCCATCGTGGTCTCCGCGGTCGCCACTTGCATGCCCAGGACTTCCCGATGCCCGTCAGCGTTCACCCCGGTCGCGACGAGCACCATGGTGTTGATCACCCGCCCGCCCTCACGCACTTTCATCGTGAGTGCGTCGCACGCGACGAACGTGAACGGGCCGGCCTCACCTAACGGCCTCGTGCGAAACTCACGCACATGCTCGTCCATATCGGCGGCCATTCGGGAGACCTGCGACTTCGACAGGGAATGGATGCCAAGGGTCTTCACGAGTTTGTCCATCCGCCTCGTTGAGACGCCAGCGAGGTAGGCGTCAGCGACGACGGTGATCATCGCCGCTTCTGAGCGTTTGCGACGTTCGAGGAGCCACTCGGGGAAGTACGTGCCGGAGCGGAGCTTCGGGATCGCGACGTCTATGGTTCCGACACGCGTATCGAGTTCACGGGTGCGGTATCCGTTGCGGGAATTCACTCGGTCAGCAGAGGGCTTCCCGTACTCGGCGCCGCAGATCGCATCTGCTTCGGCTGAGAGGAGGGTGTTGATCATGGTTTGCAGCAGGGTGCGCATCAGATCCGGTGATGCGTCGCCCAGCGCGTTGGTGAGGACGGTGGCAGGGTCGACAATAGAGGGAGTGGTCATCGGTGTGACGCCTTTCGAGTGGGATGTGAGAGTTTCCTCGAAGGAAGATCCCGGTGGCCACGCTGACGTTTACTGGCCGGGATCGTTACACCACTCTACGGGGCACTACTAGGTAGGCGTCAGCGACGACGGTGATCATCGCTGCTTCTGAGCGTTTGCGGCGCTCGAGGAGCCACTCGGGGAAGTACGTGCCGGAGCGGAGCTTCGGGATCGCGACATCCACGGTTCCCACACGGGTATCGAGCTCGCGGGTGCGGTATCCGTTGCGAGAGTTGAGGCGCTCGGGAGAGGGTTTGCCGTACTCGGCACCGCAGACCGCGTCGGCCTCTGCAGAGAGGAGCGTGTTGATCATGGTTTGGAGCAGAGTACGCATCAGGTCAGGAGACGCGTCGCCCAGAGCGTTGGCGAGGACAGTGACAGGGTCGACAATAGAGGGAGTGGTCATCGGTGTGACACCTTTCGAGTGGGATGTGAGAGTTTCCTCGAAGGAAGATCCCGGTGGCCACGCTTACGTTTGCTGGCCGGGATCGTTACACCACTCTACGGGGCACTACTCCTTGGCGATGCCGTCCTCGGTCATCCTACAAGACATGAAGTACAACGCCCAGTTCCGGTTCCCCTCGGGCTGCGCCGCCACCCATCTGGCCCGCCCAGCATCACTGTTTCGCGCTTCACGAGGCGTGCTCGGCACCGGGCGGGCGCGGGCAGGCTTAGGCGGTGCGAGCAACTCGAGCAACCGCTGCGCATCCACCGGAGCGGTGGGGGCTGGGCTGGTCGAGCGCAGCACGTATGCGCCGAGTGTCCCATCTTTCTGCCGCACCCTCGACGGTGGCACGAGCACATACCCGCCATCGCCACGAAAATCGACCTGCGCAGACGCCGCCTGCCAGATCCGTTGCGGCCGATTCGGGTCGGCAGGAAAGTAAATGTGCAAGCCGCCTGAGGGCGTCTCGACCAACGAGGACCAGCCGCTCAGCAGCCCGGCATCACGAGCGCGACCGAACGACAGAAGCCCGGTGTCGCTGTCGCTGTGACGATCCACATCCACGACATCAAGACCCGACGCCGCACCGGTCGGCACGGCTAGATTTGCGTCAGGCCACCGACGCCACCAGGTTTCAACCTGCCGAACATCGACGGTTGCTGCCGTGAAACCGCCTTTCACTATTGGGCGTTTGAATCCAGACGCACATGGAAAGACGGGCACTCCATGTCTGGCAAGATACATCGCAGCGGTAGGCAGGCCACGGACAGTGCCCAACAGTCTGCCGAGCAGCATGAGCCGTTGATCGAGATCATTCATGTTGCTAACTCCTTCTCACCTTGAGTACTGGCGATAAGGTGCGACGAGGAGAACAGAAGACGCAAGTGACGTTCGGAGGGTACCGTTCGTCAGGCGTAGCAGTGACCCCGACACTATGGAATATCTGGCTTACCGCTAATCACTTCCAAGATGGAAGTGTCCTCTTTCAAACTGCCTCGCTACGGGCCCCAAGACCAACGATTTCGGCCCCCAAAGTCACAGAAGTATCACGCCTACGCGCGATCCGATATTCGTGAGGCGAGACTTGCATAACTGTACGAAAAAGCTTCGAGGCATGCGAACTACTTCTCCATCCGACAAGATGAATGCAATGCTCGACTGTGCTGTCTGTCTCCTGCAGCAACCTTGCCAACATCTCAACCCGGATCAATTGCAATCGGGTCCTTGGCGGATAGCCCCAGGCTCGAGTGCACAGTGTAGAGAGATGACCCGGCGAGAGACTAACTCGCCTGGCCAGCTCTCTAAGTGTCCACTCAAATTCGGGCCTCTCACGCAGGAGCGTTTCGACCTTTAGTACCTCAGGTCTGATCGGCGTCGGGCGCGTCGCACGGAGCCTTTGGTCGGACCCGGCGGGCGGAAATGCCTCCGGTCCACCAATACTGCGTGAAATTGCGTTTGCAAGGGTGAACCAGTGTGCCTGCATCTGGTTTGAATGTATGACAAAATCACTCGTTCTGCTCAGCGCAACCATTCCGTCGAGAATCGGTGCCAGTTTCTTAAGGCGTTTGCCAAGCCGCACGATAATTCGCATGTCACCGTATAAACGTTCAGCAAAGACGTGCGCCTCTGCGCGGTGAGAGAGTCGGCCGCGATACTGCCAATAGACTAGATCAAGCGCATATTCTGGGTCTAAGTAGATGCATGTAATTGAGGCTTGGGGCACCGGGACCACATGGAATACAGTCTCTGCGGGGAGAACTGTAATGTCACCGGTGTGCGCAAGGGTTTCATAGTTGTCAACCAACACGCGTAAGCTACCGCTTCGGACCGCAACAATCTTGATTTCACGGTATGCGGTTCTCTCGGTTGCTGATTTCAGGACATGATGCCGGGCCATGAGTGGAACTCTCGTTTCCACCAGTAAAACGTCCTTGCTCCGAGGTGAACTCTTCACCTGTGTCGGCCACGGCGATAGTGTGGGAATCGCACTAGATGGTTAGAGATAGGAAATTCCTACCCGCCCGACGCCTACCGCTATTGGTTCTCTCCTATGTTATTTCTATGCATTGAACATGCAGACTGTATTGCGGTAATAACACTTTTGAGTAACCTTGACTAGCGTCCGGTTTCATGTTGCAAGTGCTCTTCTCGCTCTGCTGAGGCGTGATCTGCTGCGGCATCAAAAGGTGTCATATCGGTTTCCTGGCGTACCGATCCGACTTCGATTTCCTTGCCTTTGAAGAATCCTGGGTTTATGAGGGAGTAGATCACCATTAGTATGATGCCGCCGCCGATAATGGCGACGCCGGCGACGAAGACGACTCCGACGCCGCCATCGGTAGAGCCGTCGGGGAGGGTGGTGCTGAAAAGCATGTTCCCGGACCCGAAGTCCGGGTCGGTGGCGGAGTCGTAAAGCGTCTTGACGAACATGACGACGAGCGCGATACCGCCGAGGAGCGGGAGAAGGAAGCGTCGGAAGAAGTTCCCGATGCTAGCGAACCAGGTGCCGCGGAAGTACCAGAACGCTGCCAAGCCGGTGATGCCGTAGTAGAAGCAGACCATGATGCCCATCGCGGTGATGGTGTCCCAGAGGGCGTCCTCGGAAACGAGGCGCATCAGCACGTAGAAGGTGACAGAGGCGACCGCCGCCCACACCGTCGCGGCGCCGGGTGTCTGGTACTTGGAGAGCTTGCCGAGGGTTTTCGGCACGGCCCCGTAATGTGACATCGCTTGCAAGGTCCGGGAGGGGGACACGAGCGTCGCCTGGAGCGCCGAGGCGGAGCTCGCGAAGACGGCGAGCGACATGATCAGTGCGAATGGTCCCATTACCTCGGGGGCGAGGGCGGCGAACAGCGCTTCTTGGATGTCCGGATTTCCGGCCCCGAGCCCTGTCGTGCCGATGCCGGTGTAGCTGAGCAGCACGATTGTGACGGTGAGGTAGGTGATCACGATCATGGCGATGGTGAGCAGTGCGGCCCGTCCGGGAGTGCGGCGGGGATCTTTGGTCTCCTCGTTCATCGTGAGGATGACGTCCCAGCCCCAGAACATGAAGATCGACAGCGAGAGGCCGGCCATGAGTGCGCTGAAGCTAAACCCGTCGGATCCGAGGAGCGCGGGGTTGAACCATTCCAGACTCACCGGGGTGTAGTCGTAGGCTTCGCCGTTCGCGATCTTGGCGACCGCTGCGATCACGAACCAGGCGAGGGCTATGGCCTGCAAGCCCACAAGCGCGTATTGAACGCGCTTGGTCTCCTCGACGCCTCGATACGAGATGTACGCGGCGATCCCCGTTAGGATCGCGACGACCGGGATGTTGACCCAGAGATTGCCCGTGAGGTCGGCGATGTCGGGGTTCTCGAACATCTGCGACAGCGCGATGAACAAGAAATCCACGGCGACCGCGGCGAGGTTCGACAGTACCAGGGCGGTCGACGCGACGAGCCCCCACCCGGCGAGCCAGCCGATCCACGGCCCGAACGCACGCGACGACCAGGTGAACGTGGAGCCCGAGTCCGGCATCGAGGAGTTGAGCTCACGGTAGCCCATGAGCACGAACATCATCGGGATGCATCCGATGAGCAGGATGAACGGGGTCTGCAGGCCGGCGACCGAGATCGTCGGCCCGTTCCCGGATGTCATGGTGTAAGCCGGGGCGATGCTCGCGATTCCGATGATCGCCCCGGCGAAGGCGCCGATCTTCCCTTTCTGGAGGCCCTTGAGCGTCAGGCTCTTGGTGGTCGCGGCGGGCTCGCGCTGTGTGGTGGTCACTGTGCTGCGCCGTCCGCCTCAAGGATGCGGGCGGCGGTGTCCTGCCCGATGCGGACGGCGCCGTCGACGTGCTGGTAGCCGAAACCTTGGATGTCGGAGCTGGCGAAGAAGATCGGGCCGACGGGCTGGTTCTGGGTCGCACCCCAGCGGCTCAGGCCGCCGAGATCGTAACTGGTGCCGTACGCGCCCCGGGTCCACTCCTCGGCGCCGAAATCGGAGAGGTAGAACGCGAGCGGGTTGCGCGCCTCGTCGCCGAGATACTCGGCGAGGGAGTTCAGGATCGTCTCGCGGCGCTCATCTTCGGGCAGCGCCCAGACCTTCTCCGCGTCGTGCTCCACGATGAATCCGACGAGAGTGCCGCGCTCGTCGCGGTGGTTCGTGTTGTCGTAGATGTCCTGGACTACGTTGTAGTAGCCGAACCCGGTGCCGGAGAGGCCCTGCTCGCGCCAGAATGGGCGGTCATAGGAAGCGTGGACCTTGATGACGAGGCCCATCGAGTGGTGCTGGTGCGCGATTTGCTGGATGCGGGGGAGGGCCGGAACGTACTGGATGCGGGAGTACAAGTTCGGCGGTACCGCGAGGATCGCGTGGCGGGCGCTCACGCGGAGGTGGTCGGTGATCGCGGTGACCGTGGCGGGGGCGCCTTCGGCGGTGTCCTCCCAGTGCAATTCGCGCACCGGGTTGTCGAGGAAGACATTTTCGGAGCCGAGTTCTTCGGCAATGCGGATGGAGACGCTCTGCATGCCGCCGACGACGCGCTTGTCGAGGAGGATGTCTTCGTCCACGAGGTTCTCGAACGACCCGGCCGAGGCGCCGAAGAAGATAGCCTGCAGCAGGGAGAACGAGTGCTTTGGCTTGGTGAGCATCGCCCCCGAGATGAAGTTGCCGATGATGAGGCGCGCCTCGGCGTCGTCGCTCTGGGCGCGCAGCCAGGCGTCGAAGGTGATCTCGTCGTACTCGGCGGCGCGGGGGTGCTCCCACGGGGCGGCTGGGTCGACTTCGAGGGAGAGTCGGGTGAGTTCTGCGCGGAGCTTGCGCATTTCCTCGAGGGTCTCCGGCTTGACGGGGAAGTCGCCGGTGAAACGGTGGCGGTTGCCCTCCTTGTCGATGAACACCGAATCGCCGTCGCGGTGGCGCTGGAAGAGTTCGAGTCCGAGTTCCGCCGCGAGATCCTGGATCGCGGTTTGTTCGGGCGCGATCCACTGGCCGCCGATCTCGAGGAAGGAGCCGTCGATCGTGTCCGACCATGTGCGGCCGCCGACGCGGTCGCGCGCTTCGAGCACGGCGACTGTCTTCCCGGTTTGGCTCAGGCGCCGCGCCGCGGTGAGTCCCGCGGGACCGGCGCCGATGATGACGACGTCGCGAGTGATTTCCTGCATGGTGCTTCTCCTTCTCAAGGGGTTCTCATGAATATGGCGAACTGTGCTCCCGGCGCGTGCGCGATGCGCAGCGGCAGGAGCCCCGGTCCGCCCGTGTGGTCAGTGGTCGAGCGCGCGGTAGTGAGCGGCGAGGCTGAACCGGCCGGGGTCGTAGAGTTCGCTGGCGCCTGCGTGGATCAGGTCAGCGGCGATACGGCCGAGGGCGGGCGCGAACTTGAAGCCCCGTCCCGACAGCCCGGACACGACGACGCGGCTGCCGTCGGGCGAGGCGTCGATAATCGGGGTGAGATCGGCCGTGTAGCTGTCCGGGTGGATGCTGTGGCGCACCGGCTCCGGGTGCAGGCCCGGAAAGTACCAGGTCGCCAGCTCGGAGGTCTGCGCGAGCTCAGTCCGGGTGTGCTCACGCTGCAGCTGCGCGACGTCGTCGACGAGCGGCCAGTCCGGGAACGCGGCACGGCTGATCTTCACGGCGTAGCCTTCGAGGCTCGGGGCGCCGAACAGGTGGGTGGTTCCGCGGTCCCGCACGAAGACGGGGAACCGCTCGGGAAGGAACTGGTCTACGCGTTTCGGCATGAACCACGTGAGCGGCACACTCTTCACCTTCGTGAACGTCTTCAACTCAGGGAGGATCTGCTGGCTCCAGGGGCCGGCGGCGATGACAACCTTCTCGGCGAGAATGTCGCCGCGGGTGGTGCTCACTAGGTGCCTCCCGTGCTGCTCGTCGATGCCGAGCACCCGAGTGTCGTCCCAGATCTCGGCACCTCCGCGCTCGGCGAGTGATGCTGCGGTGAGAATGGCGCGCTCGGGGCGCAGGCCGCCGCCGCCGAGATCGAGGATCGCCTCGTCGCCATCGTCAAAGTCGTGCTGCGGGAACCTACGTCGCAGCTCGCGTCCCACCAGATGCTCGTGGGGGAGGACGAAGCGCTCGGCGGCCTCGAGGGTTCCAGCGATCTTCGGAGAAGCGCCGGGGGCGATCGTGAGCGCTCCGACCTGCAAGTAGATGCTCTGCCCCGATTCTCGCTCGAGTTCTCGCCACAGCTGCTGCGCCCGGACGAGCAACGGAGTATAGTGCTCGCCCTCGTAGGCTGCGGTGCGGAACAGGCGGGACTCCCCGGCGTACGCGCCGTACGCGTGCGCGACGCCGTACTGCTCGATGCCGATGATGCGTCCGGGCACCAGCTTCGACAGCTGCCAGGCGGCCATGGCACCCACGGTGCCCATCCCGATGACGGCGACGGACGCCTGCTCAGTGCTGGACATCGATTCTCCTCGTGCGGCACGGCACCGTGCAGCCGTTGTGAAATTAGCTGGTGACCTCAGTGTTCCAGCTCCGGGGAACGAATCGAAGAGTCCCTCGATACCAGTTCTCACTAGATTCATGCGCTATTAGTCTGAATAAAAGCGGTTCTTTTGCGTTCTGGAAACGTTATCGAAGGTTAGCATCGCAATATCCAATACGGCACCCGGCGGTGAGACCGCGGGCAGGAAAGGGCAACGATGCACGACACTTCTCTCCGATTGCGTTACCTCAGCGAGCCCGAGATCATCGACGTCGGCGCCACGGACATGGCACGTTGTATCGACACGATGTGCGAGGTCTTCTCGCTGCTCGCGACCGGCGACTACCGCATGGGTGGTCCGAATCATAGTTCGCATGGGATCAAGGTCGACTTCCCCCTCGAGCCGGCATTCCCCGGTATGCCGCGCCATACCTCGGACCGCCGCTTCATGGCGATGCCTGCATACATCGGTGGGAAGTATCGTGCGACTGGCCTCAAATGGTATGGCTCGAATATCGAGAACAGCGAGAAGGGTCTGCCGCGGTCTATGCACCTGGTGGTCTTGAATGACACCGAGACTGGCGCTCCGATCGCCGTGATGCCGGGAAACCTGATCAGCGCCTATCGTACGGGCGCGGTCGTCGGAGCCGGCACTCTGCACCTCGCCCGAACGGACGCTGACTCGGTCGCGGTGATCGGCCCCGGGCTCATCAACCAGGTTGCGTTCCGGGCGATCCTAGTGACACGGCCCGCCATCGCCCGCGTCCGGATCGCGGCGCGTTCGCTCACGAGCCGGAACGCGCAGCGCTTCCAGGAACTCGTCCGCTCCGAGTTCCCCCAGATCCAAGAGGTGGAGATCGTCGATTCGATCCGGTCGGCGGTCACCGAGGCCGACATCGTCACGGTCGCCGCGACCGGTCTGTCCGGCGTCGCAAACTACCCGGTCATCGACCCGGAGTGGCTGCGCCCGGGTGCGTATGTCGCGGCGACCTCGAACATCCAAGTCGATGCCGGGTTCCTGTGCACTGGCGCTCGTAACGTCGTCGACCACACTCCGCTCTACGAAGCCTACGTCGCGAACTTCAGCCCTCCGTATCACGAGCAACTCGGGGCTCTCGGTGTCAAATACCAGGACATGCTCCTGGACGGGCGCCTGAACGTTGCCGACATCGCCGAGTTCGGGGACATCGTCGACGGCAGGGCACCTGGCTACGATCCGGCACGGCCGTCCTTCTTCTCCATCGGCGGGATCCCGGCCGAAGACGTCGCTTGGGCGACCGAACTCCTCTGGGAGGCGCAGCGCCGCGACATTGGCACGTTGCTGCCGATCTGGGATCAGCCCGCCCTAGGCTAGAGGCGGTTTCGGTCTACCCGGCGCTCCTGACTGCGGCAATCGTAGCGAGCAACCATTGGGGCCGATCGGCCAAGACGTTAATCCGATTCTCGGGTCGCATCGCTCGACACAGCGATCACCGGTACCACCGAAATACGGATGTTCTTTATCGCATCGGTATGAACGAACATGCGCGCGAGGATTCATGCTGTTCGACCCGTCGACTAGCTTCTCGCCCGCTCGCCAGCCCACTTGCTGGTTCGCCGATGTCAACCACGGAGGCTTCGAGGACCAGGTGACCCGTCAACTCCGGCGCCTCTTCGAACGCTGCGTGCGCGGTCTCGCCTTTCGGGTGCCCAAAGGTCGTCCTCGGCACGTCATGTACCCGCGGGGCCCTGAACACGGTCTCGGAACGCACGTCAAATGAAGCGACTCGGAATGCCGCTCATGCTGCGCGTACGGCACGCCCGGCCCCATCGGCTAAGAGATCCGAGCCCTGCCCGAGGTTACTTCTTGTGAGTGCAGCCTGGGCATGGGGATGGGGCATGCGAAGTGGCGGAGTGTATCCCTCGAATCGCTCCGGTGGTGCACTCCGCCACGCGGCGTACTATTTCGTGGCCTCAGGGACGCGGACGAGCTTCTTGTTGGCAAACTCGTTGATGCCGTAATGCGCGAGCTCGCGGCCGACGCCCGAGGCCTTGACCCCGCCGAACGGGAGATCCGGGGCTGTCTTGCTCGTGCTGTTGATCCAGACCATGCCCGTCTCGATCCGGTCGGCGACCCGTTGCGCCCGTTCCAGGTCGCCCGAGAAGACCGTGCCGCCTAGACCGAACGGGGAGTCGTTGGCGATCTGGACCGCTTCCTCTTCGGACGCGGCGCGGTGCACGACCGCGGCCGGGCCGAATAGTTCCTCTGCGTAGGCGCGCATGTCTTTGGTCACGCCTGACAGCACGGTCGCCGGATAGTAGGCGCCCGGTGCGTCGGGGGCCTCCCCGCCCAGGTGGACTTTCGCGCCGCGGTCGATGGCGTCGTCGACCAGCTCGACGAGATCGTGGCGGGCGGCGGTGGAGGAGAGCGGGCCGAGCTTCGTCTCGTCCGACGACGGATCGCCTGTGGCGTACGCGCGGCTCTGCTCGATGAACTTCTCGAGGAACGCGTCGTACACCGCGTCCAGGACGATGAAGCGCTTGGACGCGGTGCAGGCCTGCCCGCCGTTGGCGAAGCGACCGACCGCGGCTGCGGCGGCTGCCGCGTCGAGGTCGGCGTCGTCGAGCACGATGAACGGGTCGGATCCACCGAGCTCCAGCACGTACTTCTTCATATGCCGCCCGGCGACCTCGCCGACCGCTGAGCCCGCCCGCTCGGAACCGGTGAGAGAGACGCCCTGCACGCGCGGATCGGCGATCATCTCGGCGATCTGACCGTTGTTGGCGAACACGTTCGCGTAGACGCCATCGGGCAGCCCCGCCTCGCGGAACACCCGCTCGATAGCGAGGGCGGACTGCGGGCAATTGCGCGCGTGCTTGAGCAGGATCGTGTTGCCCAGGATCAGGTTCGGGGCCGCGAACCGTGCCACCTGGTAATAGGGGTAGTTCCACGGCATGATACCGACCAGGACGCCGACCGGTTCGGTCTTCACGATGGCGGTGCCGGGGCCGGAGATGTCGAGCACCTCGTCCGCGAGGAACTGCTCGGCGCGGTCCGCATAATAGTCGTAGATGTTCGCGACGAGATCGACCTCGCCACGCGCCTGGACGATGGGCTTGCCCATCTCGAGCGTGATGAGCGCAGCCAGTTCTTCCCGCTGTTCGCGGTGGAGCGCGGCGATGCGCTTGACCAGGGCGACCCGCTCTTGCAGCCCGCGATCCCGCCACTGCGGATAGGCTTCCGCGGCGCGATCGAGAGCCTCCCGTGCCTCCTTGTTGGTGATCTCGGGGAACTCGGCCAGCTGCTCGCCGGTTGCAGGATTCACTGTCGTGTAGACACCCATGTGCGACGACGCTCCTTCATTGTTCGGTGTGTGATCGCGGAACTCCGCGCGCACCAGTGCGCACGGATCCTCGACTATCACTGTTGCTCACTATTCATGTCGCGTCCAATACCAAATCCGCCCCCGCTCATGCGCTGGCATTAATAATGCTCTACCGCGCCCAGTGGAGTCCATGTGAGATTTTATGACGATAGTGTCATGAAATAGGATCTATTAGGTATTTGTGTGTTATTGGATTTCGCACCAAGCTGGAACATGACATGCACCAGGACTGAGTGTGCCTGGACGCGATCCGAAAGAGGTGGGGCTTGGTGGAAACGCTCACGGCCGAGCACAACGGCGATCGCACGATCGTGCGATTGAACCGGCCTCAGACACTGAACTCGATCGACCAGGCCATGGTGGATGATCTCCACGAGGTCTGCGACCAGCTCGAGCGCGAACCGCGCATCCTCATCCTGACGGGAACCCGCACCGACAAGGGCGGCATTTTCGCCTCCGGCGCGGACATCTCCCAGCTGCGCGACCGGCGCCGTCATGACGCCCTGCGCGGGATCAACTCGAGCATCTTCGCGCGGATTGCTGCCCTGCCGATGCCGGTGATCGCCGCGATCGACGGCTATGCCCTCGGCGGCGGCGCCGAGCTCGCCTACGCCGCCGACTTCCGGATCGCGACGACGCGGGTGAAGATCGGCAACCCCGAACCCAACCTCGGCATCATAGCCGCCGCGGGGGCATGCTGGCGGCTCGTCGAGCTCGTGGGCGAGCCCGTCGCGAAAGAGATCCTGCTCGCCGGCCGCGTCCTCACCGCAGACGAGGCGCTATCGATTCGGCTGGTCGGCGAAGTCTGCGAGCCGGACGAGCTCCTGGACCGGGCGAACGCGCTCGCGGACCGTATCGGCGGTTTCGACCCGTTGGCGATCCAGGTGACCAAGCAGGTGATCCACGCGCCGCGGGCGGCGCACCCGGTCATCGACAACCTTGCGCAAGCGTTGCTCTTCGAATCCCCGGAGAAGACCCGGCGCATGGATGATTTTCTGCTGAAGCGCAACGCGCGGAAAGGACGCTGAACCCATGGCATTGCCGAATCACATCGCCGTCGTCGGAGGCGGACGGATGGGGGCGGGCATCGCGCTCAGCCTCGCCATCGGCGGATCGCAGGTCACCGTGCTCGAACGCGATGCCGCGTCGGTGGACGCCGCCCGGGCGCGGCTCGATGACATCGCGCAGAAAGCGGTCGCGAAGGATCCCGCGGCCCCCGCCCTCGACGTGCTCCTAGGGCGCCTCGCCGTGTCCGAGGACTACGAGCTCCTGAGAGAAGCAAACCTCGTGATCGAGGCGGTCCCAGAGGACTTCGAGCTCAAAGTGAACACCCTCCGCGCGATCGAGGGGCGCGTCACCGAGACCACCGCGATCGCGACGAACACGTCGTCGCTGTCGGTCACGAAGCTCGCCGCAGAACTCTCCCACCCGTCCCGCTTCCTCGGGCTGCACTTCTTCAACCCGGTTCCCGCCTCCACCCTGATCGAGGTCGTCGTCGGCGAGCAGACCGGCGTCGGCCTCGTCGCCGCAGCGCGAGAGTGGACCGAGGGGCTGCGGAAGACCCCCGTCGTCGTGCATGACGCACCCGGCTTCGCGAGCTCCCGGCTCGGCGTCGCCCTCGCACTCGAAGCGATGCGGATGCTCGAAGAGGGCGTCGCTTCGGCCGAGGACATCGATGCGGCGATGGTGCTCGGGTACCGGCACGCCACCGGCCCGCTCAAAACCACCGACCTCGTCGGTCTGGACGTGCGGCTCGGCATCGCGGAGTACCTCGCCTCCACGCTTGGCGAGCGCTTCGCACCCCCGCAGATCCTGCGCGACAAGGTCGCTGCCGGAGAGCTCGGGCGCAAGAGCGGCACAGGCTTCTTCGACTACAGCTGAACGCTTGGGTCACGCGCCGCACCCCAACGGCTGGCCCGAACCACACACACGATCCCAGGAGGATGCAGATGCCCCAGACCAACGCCCTGTGGAGCGCCCAGGCGCACATGCCGACCGTGCTCTCGAACCCGCAGACCGTCATCGTCAAAGGCGACGGCGCCTACATCACCACTGCGGACGGGGACCGTCTCCTCGACGCCGCCGGCGGCCTCTGGTACGCCAACATCGGCCACGGCCGGGACGAGATCGCACAGGCCGCCGCCGAGCAGATACGCACCCTCGAGACCTGGCACATCTTCGGCCGGTACGTGAACGAGCCGGCACTCGAACTTGCGAACAAGATCGCGACGCTCGCCCCGTTCGACGACGCCAAGGTCATCTTCACCAGCGGCGGATCCGATTCCGTCGACTTGGCACTCAAACTCGCACGCCGTCACCAGCAGCTCCAGGGACAGCCGGAGAAGCTCACCGTCGTATCCCGTCAGGACGGCTATCACGGTCTCCACGCCTACGGTACCAGCGTCGCAGGCCTCTCCTTCAACAGCGACGGCTTCGGCCCCGGCACCCTCATCCCGGAGACACTGCTCGTCGATCAGTGGGACATCGACGCCGCCGAGCGCACCATCCGCGAACACGGCGGAGAGAAGATCGCCGCGTTCATCGCCGAACCCGTCATGGGCGTCGGCGGTCTCGTTCCGCCCCCGGCCGGCTACTTCGAGCGGATCAAGGAACTCGCGAAAGAGTTCGGTTTCCTCGTCATTGCCGACGAAGTCGTCACCGCCTTCGGTCGTCTAGGCACCTGGACGGCGTCCGAGCGCTTCAATCTCGAACCCGACATGATCACTTTCGCGAAAGGCATCACCTCCGGCTACCTGCCCCTGGGCGGCGTCATCGTCGCCCCCAGCGTATCCAGCCAGTTCTACGCAGGAAACGACGCGCCCATCTTCCACCAGGGCCTCACCTACTCCGGCCACGCGACCGTCGCGGCTGTCGCACTCAAGAACCTCGAGATCATCGAGCGCGAGAACCTCCTCGGCCGCGTCCGCGAGCTCGAACCGGTCCTCGTCGAGGAACTCGAACAGCTCCGCCACCACCCCGGCGTGAAAGACGTACGGCACATCGGACTCATGGGCGGCGTCGACCTCGCCGACGGCGTCTCCGGGCTCGACGTTGTCGCCGTCCTCGAAGGTCGCGGCGTGCACCTGCGGAACCTCCCGAACAACATCCTCCAGATCTCCCCGCCCTTCATCGTCACGGCCGAGGAGATCCGCACCATCGTGCGCGGCATCCGCGACGCCCTCGACACCGTACACGGCAGATAAGCCAGGTGGCTGCCCTGCGGGGAAGACAGCATCCGTTTCGCGGTTGCTAATCGCTGTGGGGCGCGACGGTGTGCTGCCCCGGCCGCTCACCAAGCTGCACCCCGGTTCAGCACACCGTTTGTCGTAGTGATCGTCGTGTCGGTGTTCGCACTGGCCAGCCTGGTACTCGACTTGAATACGGCGGAGTTTATGATCAGCTTCGGCGCCCTCGCGGCGTTCGCGATGGTAAACCTGTCAGCCATCAAGGACGAGTTCCTCCGGAAAGACAGGACGGGGAACCGCGCGAAGGGAGGCGTCCTGCTGCACCTGGTCTGCCCGCTGATCGGGTTCGCGCTCACGGTCTGGCTGTGGACGTCGCTGGAGCCCTCGACCTGACTCGTCGGCTGCATTTGGCTGACCATCGCCGCTACCGAGACGCCGGGTCTCAGTGAGTCCGTCCCGAAGCTCGACTTCTCCGGCGAAGCGCCCACGACCATCCAGATCGATTAGCTCAGAGGAATCGAGGCGGCCGCCGACCGGTGAGGCAGTTGGGTATGCGCGCAGTACAGCTGGCGGCGCCTACAGGACTTCGTCGGCGAGTGCCAGCACCGTGGCGAGTGCGGGGTTCCGCGAATCGGCGCGCCAGGCCATGCGCAGGAGCACCTCGTCGAATGGGTCTGCGACCGGGAGGAAGGAGAACCCGTCGGTGTGGGTGTTCTCTGCGACCGATGAGATCGTGAGATGAATGCCGACCTCGGCTGCGACGAGTGACAGCGCCGTCCAGGTGTCGGGGGCGACCTGCGCGATGAGGGGGTCGAAGCCGGCAGCGTGGCTGAGTCGGAGCAGCCGGTCTGTAAGTACTGATCCGGGCTGCGGGGGGAGCGTCACGAAGTAGTCGGCGGAGAGCTGATCCATGTGGACCGAGTCAGCGCCGGCCAAGGTGTGGGTCTTCGGGACGGCGACGACGAGTTGCTCGTTGATCAGAGTGCGGGTTCTGATGCCGGCTGGGACGTAGTCCCAGCGGCCAATGGAGATGTCCGCCTCATCGTTCAGGAGCCGGTTGATGGCGGGCTGGGCGAAGTTCTGGCTGGAGAGCTCGAGGGATAGGTCTGGATGTTTGAGACGCGCAGCGCGGGAGAGCTGGCCGACGAGAATCTGTGTGGAGGCGCCAGCGAAGGCGATACCGACATGCCCGAGTTCGCCGCTCTGAGCGGCGCGCACATCGTGCGCGGCATGCTTGAGTTCGTTGAGAATGCGGCGGGCCGGGCCGAGCAGAGCCTCCCCGGCCGCAGTGACCTCCACGGAGCGCGTCGTGCGGTGGAACAGCTCCGCGCCCAGTTCCTTCTCCAGTGCCTTTATGGTGCGGCTTACCGGAGGCTGCGCCAAATGGAGGCGTTCGGCCGCTCGCCCGAAGTGCAGTTCTTCCGCGACGGCGACGAATGCTCTGAGGTCCTGAATTTCCACTCGCCAATGATAGCACGAGGATCATATATCGTGTCGTATTTGCTTCATTTCAGGTCTCAGTGCGACGAACGATTGGAGAGGGACATATGTGCTGAAGGTATCAATAACGTGAAAATAGGTATTTGACGTGCACTAATCGCGCCTGACAAGGTGAAAACATCGAAAACGGTTCAACGGAAGAACGGTCCCGAGGTAGACGGTGGAAGATCACAACAGACTTGAAGAACTACTCGCGCGTTCGGGGCAGGGGCCGCTGAGCGGCACCATCATCGCTGACTTCGGCAGGGTGCTGGCCGGGCCCTACTGCACTATGCTGCTGGCGGACATGGGGGCGACCGTCATCAAGGTCGAGAGTCCGATCGGGGACGAGACCCGTGCTTGGATGCCGCCGGAGCATGAGGGCAAGTCGACTTACTACCTCTCGATCAACCGGAACAAGCTGTCGATCGAACTGGACTTCAGCGACCCCGGGGATCTCGCGACCGCACGCGAGCTCGCAGCTCGCGCGGACGTCGTAATCGAGAACTTCAAGCCCGGCGGTCTCGAGAAGTTCGGGCTGGACTATCAGAGCGTGGCGGCTCAGAACCCGGACGTGATTTTCACCTCGATCACCGGGTTCGGTACCGCGGGCGGGGCGAGCCTTCCTGGATACGACCTGCTCGTCCAGGCTGCCTCCGGGCTCATGAGTCTCACCGGGGCGCCGGAGACCGAGCCGTTCCGTGCCGGCGTCGCGGTCGTCGATGTGTTCACGGGTATGCACGCCTGCATCGGTATCCTCGCCGCCCTCAACCACCGGCGAGTGACCGGTGAAGGGCAGCGGGTGGAGGTCAATCTGATGAGCTCGGCACTGTCGGGCCTGGTGAACCAGACCGGCGCTTACGCCATCGCAGGCGTCGTTCCGACCCGCATGGGCAACGAGCATCCGAGCATCTACCCTTACGAGCCGATCGCCACCGGAGACGGGGAGATCGTGCTCGCGATCGGCAACGACAGGCAGTTCCGGGTGCTCTGCCGGGAGCTCGGCACGCCTGAACTCGTCGAGGATCCGCGCTTCGCGTTCGCGCCCGACCGCAGCCGCAACCGACTCGATCTGCGTCCGCTACTCGAAGCCGCGCTCTCGCATGCGACCGCCACGGAGTGGTTCGAACGGCTCACCGCAGCGGGGATCCCGTGCGCGCCGATCCAGGACGTCGCAGCCGGTGTCCAGTTCGCCGAGCGCATCGGCCTGGATCCGATCATTCAAGCCGGATCCGGGGATGACTCTCTGTCCGGGATCCGCAACCCCATCACCTTCTCACAGACCCCGGCGACCTACGACAAGGCGCCCCCCGAGCTAGGCGCAGATACCGAGCTGGTGCGGCGCTGGCTCGCGGGCTCCTCGCCGCTCGCATCGATCTCAGCAAAGGAAGCAACAGCATGAGTGCACTCAACAGGTCAGGCGTCAACGTGGATTTCTACGGCGTCGAGGACTACCTCGGTGAGGAGGATCGCGCGCTCGTCGCGAAGGTGCGAGCCTTCGTCGATTCTGAGGTCACCCCGATCATCAACGAGTACTGGGAACAGGCGGACTTCCCGTACCAGATCCTCCCGAAGTTCGGGGAGCTTGGCATCATCGGCACCGCGATCGAAGGGTACGGCTGCCCAGGCCTGACCCGGTTGCAGGCGGGACTGGTCGCCATGGAGCTCTCCCGCGGTGACGGGAGCATCAACACGTTCAACGCCGTGCACTCCGGCCTCGCGATGGGGACGATCAACCTACTCGGCAGCGACGAACAGAAGCAGCGCTGGCTGACCCAGATGGCGAAGCTCGAGAAGCTCGGCGCGTTCGCGCTGACGGAACCCGATCACGGTTCCGACTCCGTGGCTCTTGAATCCAGCGCCCGCCTCGACGGCGACCACTACGTTCTCAATGGCTCGAAGCGGTGGATCGGCCTCGGCCACGTCGCAGATCTCGTCATCATCTGGGCGCGCGACACCGCCGACGACAAGGTCAAGGCGTTCATCCTGGAGAAGAACGAGGACGGCAGTTACCCGTCCGGATACCACGCGGAAGCCATCCAAGGGAAGATCGCCAAGCGCGCGATCCAGCAGGCGCAAATCACCTTCGAAGACCTTCGGATCCCCGCCGAGAACAAACTCGAAAAGTCTCAGTCGTTCCGCGATGTCGGGGCGGTGCTCAACCGCACCCGCAGCACCGTCGCCTGGGAATCGTTGGGACACGCGACCGCCGCCTACGAGGCGGCAGTGCAGTACGCGTCCGAGCGCGTCCAGTTCGGCAGCCCGATCTCACACTACCAACTCGTCCAGAACAAGCTCGCCAACATGCTCGCTGACCTTACAGCGATGCAGCTGGTCTGCTTCCGTGCCGGCGCCCTGCAGAACGAAGGCCGCCTAAGCAACGAGCAGGCCTCGCTCGCGAAGATGTTCACTGGCGATAAAGCGCGGCAGCTATGCCGCGATTCCCGCGACCTGCTCGGCGGCAACGGCTTGCTGCTCGAGAACCACGTCGCCCGCCATCTCACGGACATGGAAGTCGTCCACACCTACGAGGGCACCGATTTCATCCAGTCCCTGATCGTGGGCCGCGAGATCACTGGGGTCTCCGCGTTCAAGCGGTAAGGACGGAGCGAGATGGGCGAGTACATCGTCATAGGCGCAGGACTCGCCGGCGCCGCCACCGCGTGGCGTCTCGCCCAACGCGGGCAAGACGTGACCCTGCTGGAGCGGTCGGCACCAGCCAACCCGTACGGCAGTTCGCACGGCTCCGCGCGGATCTTTCGCTACGCCTACCCGAGCGAGCTCTACACAGGGCTCGTTATCCGTTCCAAGCCGCTGTGGGACGAACTCGAACGGGAGAACGGTGCACGTCTGATCGAACCCACCGGCGCCCTCGACCATGGCGCGGTGAACGATCCCGTCGGCCTCGCCCGTGTCCTGGACGCGCTGGGTGTCGAGCATGAGCTACTGCCAGAGGCGGAGGCGGGCTCGCGCTGGCCGCAGTACGGCTTCGACGGCGCGGTACTCTATCACCCCGGCGCTGGAGTGCTTGATGCCCGCAACACGGTCGAGGCGTTCGTTCGCCTGGCCGCCGCAACCGGGCGGGTCAGACTGCTCACGAACTGGACCGTCAGCTCTATCGAGCGGCGCACCGGCGGCTTCCGCGTCGAATCCACGGTCGGCGACGTCGTCGAAGGCGAGAAAGTGGTCGTCGCGGCCGGCCCGTGGCTTCCAACCCTTCTGGACTCGCTCGCTCTGCCTGCCGGGTTCATCCACTCACTGCCGTCTTTCGAAGTGCGTGAGGAGCAGGCGTTCCACTTCCCCTACCGCGACGCCGGCGCTTCCGGCGCACCCTATCCGGCTTGGCCGACGTTCATGCACGAGAACGAGACGGTCGACATCTACGGTCTGCCAGGCGGCCGCGACGCCGGATACCACGGCCTCAAGATCGCGCACTTCAATGGCGGAACCGTAATCCCGAGCATCTTCGACCGCACCGGCCAGATCCGGCCGGAGGCCAGGCAACGAGCTCGCGACTACGTCAAGGAATGGGTGCCCGGTGTCGAACCGGATTCCTACGCGGAAGCGACGTGCATGTTCACCAGCACGCCCAGCAGCGACTTTCTGATTGACGAGGCCGAAGGCATCGTCGTCCTGTCCGCCTGCTCCGGCCGTGGTGCGAAGTTCGCTCCGCTGCTCGGCGAGCTCGCCGCCGACCTTGCTACCGGCGCCGGGACCGTCCCTGACGAGTTCCGTGCCGCGTATCACTCCAGGCGCTCCGCAGCCTGACCCACCTTACTCACAGAAAGACCACGGTTCACCCCATGACCTCGACGTTCATCTACGATGCCGTCCGCACCCCTTTCGGACGCGCCGCCGGTGCGCTCTCCGGGATCCGCCCTGACGACCTCGCCGCGGTCGTCATGAAAGCCGCCGTCGAGCGCACCGGCGTCGATCCCGCACGTATTGAAGACGTGATCTTTGGAGACGCGAACCAGGCCGGTGAGGACAACCGCAACGTCGCCCGTTTCGGCGCCCTCCTCGCGGGCTTCCCCTCCTCGGTCACGGGCGTCACCGTCAACCGGCTTTGCGCATCGTCCGTGGAGGCCGTGATCCAGGGTTCCCGGGCGATCGAGTCGGGGGATGCAGAGCTGATCCTCGCCGGCGGCGTGGAGTCCATGTCCCGTGCGCCCTTCGTTCTCGAGAAGTCCCCGAAGCCCTGGCCGGCGGTCGGCAACCAGACGCTCTGGAACACTTCCATCGGGTGGCGCATGGTAAACCGGGCCCTGCCCAAGCATTGGACCATCTCCAACGGCGAGTCCGCGGAGAAGATCGCCCAGGAGTGGGGGATCACCCGTGAAGCACAGGACGCGTTCTCGGTCCGCTCGCATGAGCTCGCCGCGAAAGCGTGGGCGGAGGGCCGCTACGACGCCGAGATCGTGCAGGTGCCCGGCGCTGAGATGGCGCGCGATGAGGGCATCCGCGACGGCAGCACCGTTGAGAAGCTCGCCGGTCTCAAAGCGCTGTTCGCCGCCGACGGTACCGTGACGGCCGGGAACTCGTCCTCGATCAACGACGGTGCTTCCGCGGTGCTGCTCGGCGCCGAGGACGCCCTCGACGCCGAACCGCTCGCGCGGATTACCGGACGTGCCGCCCACGGCGTCGACCCGGACATCTTCCCGATCGCGCCGATCGAGGCCGCGAACAAGGCGCTGGCGCGCGCGGGACGGACCTGGGCGGACGTTGACCTCGTCGAGCTGAACGAAGCCTTCGCCTCACAGTCCCTGGCCTGCCTCAAAGGCTGGCCCGACTTCGACCCGGAGAAGCTCAACATCCACGGCGGCGCCATCGCCATCGGTCACCCCCTCGGCGCCTCAGGCGGCCGGATCATCGGTCACGCCGCCCACGAGCTCAAGCGCCGCGGCGGAGGAGTCGCAGTCGCCGCGATCTGCATCGGCGTCGGCCAAGGGCTCGCCGTTGTTCTTGAGCGGTAACTTATGGCCGTAGTGTCAATGCTGTTCAGTTCATTCGTCTCGGGTGGTACGCAGCTCAGAAGCTGCACTGGACTCTAAGCGGCCAGGTTACCTTTTGGCTGATTTAAGAGTACCTAATCAAACGGCTTTGGCCTCCGTCATGACCTTGCCAGCGTTGGATGGCAGAGGGGGATCTTGCTCAGAGCCGTACCGCAGCAAGCTCGATGAATGTAGGTGGTTCGCTGTCACACTCAGCAGCATGGGAGCGGCTTGAAGTTTGCAGGGTTCTTTCTTCGAGCTCATCTTCCGACTCACATATCTTGCAAACATGGCTGAAGCGCCACGACTCGACTCTGATTTGACCGCGTAGCGCGGGGCAGTCGAGGCCACCTATCGAACGTGAAAGGTGGCCTCCGATGACAGTTTCGATGCGTCGCATGACGGCGGGCGATGGGTACAAGTACCTCCTGAAGTCGGTCGCGTATGGCGACGGCGATAGAGCCTTGTCGACCCCGTTGACTCGCTACTACAGCGAAGAGGGAACCCCACCCGGCAGATGGCTCGGTTCTGGCCTGAGTGGCCTCGCGGACGGTCAGATTGTGGGCGGGGATACGGTGACCGAGACGCAACTCCAACTGCTCATCGGGATGGGCCGCGATCCCGTGACGGGTGATGCGCTTGGGCGACCTTACAGCCAGTTCCAGACGCTCGATGAGCGCGTTGCCGCTCGCATTGCCGCGCTCGATCCTGAACTCACGCCATCACAGCGCGCCGAAGCGGTCACGGTGATTGAGGCGGAGGAAGCGGCGAAGAAGAGCCGTAAGGCGGTCGCTGGTTACGACTTCACTTTCTCGATTCCGAAGTCAGCATCCGTGTTGTGGGCGGTGGCTGATGGGGGCACGCAACAACTCATCTGGGAAGCGCACCATGCCGCGATAGCTGATGTGTTGCAGTTCATGGAGCGCGAGGTCACTGCAACACGGGGAGGAGCGCGCGGCCCTGACGGTGCGGTGCTGCAACTCGACGTCGCTGGGGTTGTTGCAGCCGCGTATGACCACTACGACTCCAGGTTGCAAGACCCCTACCTGCATACGCATGTGGTGGTGTCGAACAAGGTGCAGCACGCCCAGACCATGCGTTGGCTCGCGCTTGACGGGCGACCTCTGCACGCAGCGACGGTCGCGCTGAGCGAACTTCATGAGGCGATCTTCGCTGACTCACTCACCCGGCTGCTTGGGGTCTCGTGGGAGTCACGCGAGCAAGCTGCTGGTCGGAACCAGTCGTGGGCGATCAGTGATGTGCCGGAGGAATTGATCAAAGCGTTCTCGAGTCGCGCACGCGATATTGAGGTCGAGAAAGAACGCCTTATTGCGGAGTTCGTGGCACGGCACGGCCGCAGGCCGTCGTCGGCTCAGGTCATCAAGCTGTTGCAGGAGGCCACGCTCGCAACACGCCCCGAGAAAGACGTGCGATCGCTGGATGACCTCACGAGCGAGTGGCGGGATCGTGCAACAGTGATCCTCGGTGAAGATGCGACGGCGTGGGCGATCAGTGTTGCGTGGCAACACGACCCCAGAAGCTCGGGCGTGCGGTTGTTGCGCGCCGATGATGTACCACTCGACATGATCGCAGCCCTCGGGAAGCAAGTGATCGAGACCGTGGGCGAGAAACGTTCGACCTGGCGACGCTGGAACCTCATGGCCGAAGCAGCCCGGCAGTCCATGTGGCTCAGGTTCGCGTCAAGCGAGGATCGCGAGGTCATCGTCGGCATGATCGCGGATGCCGCCGAGCAAGCATCGCTCAGGCTCACCCCGCCCGAACTTGCCGTCACACCCGCCGAGTTCCGGCGCGCTGATGGCTCCACAAGATTCCGGCCGAAGCACTCGACACTGTTCTCATCGACAGCGTTGCTTGCGGCGGAGGATCGGCTGATCGCGAGAGCGCGGGGCATGGCCGGCCCCAGGCTCGCGCTCGACACGATCGAACGCTTCGCGAACGAACCCGATAATGAGGGGCGCACGCTCGGCCCCGACCAACGCGACGCACTCGCCCGGATCGCGGTCTCAGGCCGCACCGTCGATGTTCTCGTGGGGCCTGCAGGTACTGGGAAGACTACGACGCTGGGCGCATTGCGTCGTGCCTGGGAATGGAAGCACGGTGAGGGGTCAGTGGTTGGGCTTGCCCCGTCAGCAGTCGCGGCAGGAGTGCTCGCTGATGAACTCGGCGTCCCGACCGATAACACCGCGAAATGGCGGGAAGTGTTCGAGCGCACCGGGCAGACCTTCACACGCGGTCAGCTGGTGATTCTTGATGAGGCGTCGCTTGCGGGTACGCACTCGCTCGACCTCATCACCCGTGAGGCTGAGCGGGTCGGAGCGAAAGTGCTGCTTGTTGGTGACCCGGCACAGTTGCAGTCGGTCGGCGTGGGCGGCGCGTTCACCCTGATCGTGAACGACCGCGCTGAGGGCACGCCGGAGTTGACGGAGGTGTGGCGGCTGAAACACGACTGGGAGAAACGCGCCTCGCTCGAGTTGCGCCACGGCCGCGTCCCCGTGATCGACACCTATATGGAGCATGGCAGGATTAGGGGCGGCACCATTGACGAGATGGCCGAGGCTGCGTACTGGGCCTGGTGGGAAGACCGGCAGGCCGGGCGAGGAACGATCCTGATCGCAGAAACCGTCGAGAATGTCACCGAACTGAACCAGCGGGCACGCCGCGACCTCATCGCCCACGGCTACGTCGCCGCTGAACGCGAGATCGAACTGGGCGACGGCAGCCGCGTGAGTGTGGGAGACACGATCATCACGAGGAAGAACGACCGCCGCCTGCGCTCGGCACACGGATGGGTGCGCAACGGTGAACGCTGGGTCGTGACGAACGTGCGCGATGACGGCTCGGTCTTCGTGCGGCCACCCACCATGCGGCGCGGGGGCGGGATCTTGTTGCCCGCCGCCTACGTTGCCGAGCACCTCGACCTCGGCTACGCCGTCACCGCGCACCGTGCCCAGGGCGTCACCGTCGATACCGCACACACACTCGTCGAAGCCACCACGACCAGGGAAGTGCTCTACGTCTCCATGACGCGCGGCAGATACTCGAACCGAGCCTATGTCGCCACGGATCGGCTCGATCCCGCGCACAGCGTGCCGCAGCCCGGCGAGAACCCCGACGCGACTGCCCGCACCGTGCTCCAGGGCGTGCTTCAGCATGTCGGGGCTGAACTCTCGGCACACGAGACGATCACTGCCGAGCAGGAACGATGGGGCGGGATCGCGCAGCTTGCCGCTGAATACGAGACGATCGCCGCCGCCGCGCAACAGGACAGGTGGGCGCGGTTGCTTGCGGTATCCGGGCTGACCGACGCGCAGGTAGACGAGGCGGTGAGTGCGGAGACGTTCGGGGCGCTCGTCGCCGAACTCCGACGTGCCGAGGCCAGCGGGCACCCGGTCGATACGCTCATGCCGAGGATTGTGCGGGCGCGTGGCTTCGCGGATGCCGACGACATCGCCTCCGTACTGCACTACCGACTCGAACAAGCCGTAACGAGGCTCGGCGCTGGTAGTGCGCTGCCGCGCGCTCGGTTCATCGTAGGACTACTGCCCGAGGCGGTCGGAGAGATGAGCGCGGATATGCGTGCCGCACTCGATGAGCGGCGGGAACTCATCGAAGCGCGCGCCGCCGCGATCATCGACACCGCCCTCGAACGCGGCGAACAGTGGGTGATCGCTGTCGGTGCCGCGCCGGAGAATGAGCAGGATCGGGCGCGCTGGCGATCAGGGCTGATGACCATCGCCGCATACCGAGACCGGCACAGCATCGACCCCAGGGAGGCGCAGCCGCTCGGAGCCGAGCCGGAGAGCATCGGGCAACGCATCGACTACGAACGCGCCGGGGTGGCGCTCATCCGTGCCCAACAGATCGCCCGCCAAACAGCGCAGTCTGACGCGCCGAGGCCGACAGCCGGGCGCGAGCATCGAGGCCCGACACGATAGCGAACACGGTCAGTCAAGCGCACCTCGTTCTCATCCCGAGAGCCGTGAGCGAGGAGTGAGCGATGGCCGTGAAGCGAGCACCCGTCGACAAGTTCCTCGACTCTGGCTATCCGTCAGGAACTGCAGCGCGCAAAGCACGATTCGTGAACGCGCTACTCCGATTCATCGCAGACGATTACCCGGAGGACAGATTCACGAACCAGCTCTACGAGGGCCTCTACAACTCGGGCTACTTCGGGTTCATCGCCCACTACGACCGTGCAGGGTTCTACTACGAGCAACTCTCCACACCAGAGCGGCGCACCAGGTTCCTCACTGACCTGCGCCGCTCGTGCGACCGAGACCGCCATACTGAACGGCCCGACATCTGGAGCGACGTGAAAGCCGTGCTCGCCGAACGCTTGAACCCATCCGAACCTCAGACCGCGCGTGCCGCGCGAACCGCTCGAACGGCATCCGGCGCGCGTCGAGCCGCCGCACCAAAGTACGACGGCCCGACACTGTTCTGAGTAGACGGCCCCGCTACCGACGAGAAGTCGCAGGCTCGGCGCCGCACTCGTCAATAACTGTCTCTTGCGCCATGCGCTTCAGCTCGCGCGCCTCGCGCAACCTCGCTTTGCCGAGTACCGTCAGGCTGATCGGCCCCCACACGAGGAACTTGATCGCGTTCCAGATGCAGAGAATGAACACGAGATACAGCCACTCGGGAGCACTCACCTCGATCAGAGCGAGAGCGCCGCGTGCGATCAACAGGTAGGGGATCGAGAGCAGCATCGCCGGTACACCGTAGCGGAGATTTTCGCGGCGGTGCAGGAACCAGATCAGCCGGTTCGTCGGAGCGTACCGCTGCAACAGATCGTTCGCGAAGCTACTGAGATGCCAGATGATAGTGAGCATGACGGAGTCCTTTACAGATCTACCGGCGGTCAGATTCGTGTAAAAGCACTTCGCAGCTCAGGCTGCTCCGTCATTCCCCAGGCGGGGCTTATTTGCCGTGTGCTCCTAACTGTACGCCTGAAGGCCTGAAAAGCACAGCATGTTCAGGAACGGCTGAGACCCTGTGCCTCGGTGTATGCACAGGCGCAGCACTCTTGAGATGTGCAGCGGGGGCCTCAGTAC
Organism: Leucobacter shiyiweii; assembly: GCF_052446065.1. GTDB lineage: Bacteria > Actinomycetota > Actinomycetes > Actinomycetales > Microbacteriaceae > Leucobacter. Next base: position 951,118 of record NZ_CM127080.1, read on the forward strand.
TCGGCTCAGGCAAGGGTCGATCAAGAGCGGTTGATGAGAGGTCATAGCCGCCCCGGGGCGAGTATTCGGCGACGTGTCGAGTCGCGTAGCGTGCGCGCTCGGTGATGATCGGTGCACCAGACACTTGCATCTCGGCCGGGTAGTGCGCTGCGATCCATTTGCGGCCTAACTTGGTGAAGCCGCCGCCATCGCGCACCCGAATCTGCGCGGGCACGACTGGTAGCTCACGCCAGTTCGGGATCGCGTGATTGTGCCACCCCTCGACGCTATCGATTTCCGAGTCGCTGACCTGATGCCACTCGCATGGTTCGCAGACCGCGAGATACATGAGGTCGCCCGGCCCCTCGCACTTCGGCTCGGGGCGCAGGTCAGCTGAGAACATGACGAGGCGGTGATCGCCGTACTCGGTGCCACCATTGAGCCATCCGTATCCGGTGTGCCACATACGGCTATGCGGGATCGACCCGAAACGGCCATTGAGAAGCTGCCAATGCTCAAACGCGGCCTGTAGCTCGCCCGGCGAGAAGTAGTCGGTGGTGAAGTGCAGTGGCGCGCCCTGCCACTCGGGTGGGTTCGCGCGGAGATCCTCACGCACGAGCTCGTCAAGATCGAACGCAAGCTGACTGTCGTTGTTCAACGTCTATTACCACCACTCGGAGCCTGGACTATCTGGTGAGACTGTACTCACGAGCAACGGTGTGTTGCGGGGTATTCTGCGCAAGTGTCGCCGTGAGAAGACCACGCGGCGATGCATCTAAGAGTTCGGTGATGTCGGTGTGACTTTGCACGAGGGTCGCGCGACCCTCGCGGATGAGCGCGTTGGTGCCGTGGCTAGCAACATCGGTTGCACGCCCCGGCACCGCGCCAACAGGTCTGCCATAGGCTGCCGCATGGAACGGGGCGCCAGTCCAGCGGTAATCCCAGCCGGCCTGTTCCTCAACAACGGTCGTCATGCCGGAGAGCGCAGCAAGGAGACCGTTCGCGGTCAACGCGCTGGTATGTCGTATGTCGCTCGGCGGGCGATCAGTGACGAGCAGGCTGGTCGTTGCGGCCTGCTCCAGCCAGTCGTAGTTTTCGATCTGTGATTGATTGATCGGATCGGGCATGACGAGAATCACGCGGTCGTTGTGCTTGAGTGCGGAGGTGATTGCGGCCTCAGCGATGCCGTCATCGGGGAACGAAACGATAGTGCGCCCATCTGCGGCGAGATCAGCGGCCAGTGCTGTGGCCATCTGCAGTCCATATAGAGATGGGTTGGGGGTGCCAATAAGCGCGGCGCGGCTCGCCAACGAGTCTGCGAGCAAGGTCGTGTCTCCCTGCGTCCAGAGCGCGAGCGGCGTGCGGTGATCGAGAGGATCAAGCGCAGCAGGCCAATGAGGATCGCCGGGGATCAGAATATGCTGCCCGAGCCGTTCGCTTTGCTCGATTCCTTCAAACACCTGCACGGGGTCGGCGACATCGAATCGTCGCCGCCACAGGTGCAAGTCAGCGCGCTGCATCCCGACGATCAACTCGTTGCTCAGGGCAAGCCGGAGTGTATCGAGACCGTTCCCAGCGAGCCGAAGCACGGTGTTGGTCTGAAAATCGCCGGTTTCGGTTACTGACGCGATCACCGCCCGCGCGGTTCGCTCATCGGTTACGTTCTCAAACGTCATATCGGCCATGTCGCCCTCCTGATACACGGATAGTGTGTCGGGAAGGTACGACAACGGTGACGAGCAACTGAGGCGTTGTCTGCCCAGAGCAGACCAGAAGGGCACCTGCTCAGGGCAGACGATCCGCGCTCTACAAACTGATAACGTGACGGTGAGGAGCCATGCCCATCGGGGCATTGAGTGAAGAGACAGGGCTGGCATGAGTAGTTTCGATCCGGGAAATTCAGTTCCAGGGCTATTTCTTGTCGGCGGCACCGTGAAGTCACGGCTTACCGACCAAGACCGGCACGTCGTGCAAGACCACATTGCCTCACTGTTACAGGTTCAAAACCTTGTATTGCTTATCGGCTCGGGCGCATCATTCCATCTGGGGTCGCCGCAAACGCGTAATCTCAATAACGATGCAGTGCAATCACTCATTGAAGACGCCGGGGAACAGCTGGACAAGACGGACACAGATCTTCTAGCTTTCCTCAATCCCAAAGATGACGGAGACCTGGAGAAGCTGCTCAACGGGCTACAACTGGGAGCCTCGCTTGCCGATCAAACCGGACTCGCGGAGGTGACTTTTAGCAGCGGAGACAATGTAAAGAGTTTCACCAAGGAGCAAATCGAACAGCTCAAGGGCAAGATCAACGTTGCTTTTGCTCATGCCTGTGAACTCCCTACCTCAGACTGCCATCTTGAAGATCCCCTCGCGGCTCATCGGCAGTTCCTCTCGCGGATCGTTCGAAGCCGACGAGCCAACCTCCCAAGGCCCAAGCTGTTCACGACGAACTATGATCTCGTTCTCGAACGGTCACTCGATGAACTGGGATACCCCTATATTGACGGGTTCAGTGGCACGGTCGAACGGCGTCTGAACCTTGCTTACTACGGACTGGACTTCCACCGCGTCGAGACAACTTCGCAACAAGTGGTCGCCCGAGCCGACAGCGCGCTCTATTTACACAAGATCCACGGCAGTTTGAACTGGAAGCCACGCATCAGCGCTGAGACCGGAGTCACGACGCTCGAGGTCGTGCAGGTTCCAGAGGGCAGCGCTTCGATACAAGAGCCCGTACTTATCTATCCCACGGCCGCAAAAGAAGGCGATTCCCTTTCATATCCGTATTCCGATCTCATGCGCTTGCTGAGCGATGCAGTTCAACAGAATGACACCGCGGTAGTGACGATCGGCTATGGATTTGGTGACCCTCACATCAACCGGATTCTCCTGCGCAGCTTGGCGATCAACCCAGCGATCAATGTTCTGGCGGTCGATCCCTGTGCCATTTTGGAACAGGAATCGCTGCTGAAAGCTGTCCTCGACGATGACCTCGTAGGTACAACCCTGGCGACGCAGGGAATTGAGACGAAGGACACTCCGCTGGCTGCTCTGGCTGCCGGAGATGACTCGCGTATCGCCGTCTTGACTGGCAAAGCCGGAGAGTTCATTCACATGGTTGACCTGCTGCCCGAGTCGGGACTCGATCTGCAGGTCAACGCCCCAGCTGCGATCATGAACCTTATTGAATCGCTCGAGAACTTCACCTCCGCGCAGAAGAAGGAAGACTCTTCAGGCGATGAGTGAGGTAGGTGTTATCGGCCGGGTGACGGCCGTGCAGAGCACGACTCTGAAAGTGTCGCTGGATATTGGTTCGAAAGGTTTCACCAAAGTAGGGCCTGACGGTCTTCAGACTGTGGGAGTTGTCAACTCATATGTGACCGCACCGGCCGGTGCTCATCGGGTAGTAGCGATCATTACAGGTGTTTCCATCGTGAGGCGCAATGAGATAGCGCCTGGTCGCGGACTGCTCAGCGAGGACGACCAAGCTTCTTATGAGCTTGAGGCGTCGGTGGTTGGTCGTTTCGAAGGGGAGAAGTTCAAATCGGGGCTGACTGCCTATCCGTCGCTTCACGCGCCGGTCAGGACGGCGACTCCTGCCGAGGTCAAGAACATATTTCTTCCCAAGGAGGTGCCTTCAGTCCGTTTAGGCTCGTCAGCAATTGCTTCAGAACAAGACGTTTATCTCGATGCCAATCTCCTTCTTGGGCACCACTGCGCTGTTGTCGGATCCACTGGATCAGGGAAATCGTGCACAGTCACCGCACTAATCGACGGCCTTCTCGATAATCAGATCAGCAGCGGCCACATAGTCATCTTCGATATCAACGGAGAGTACGCTCAGTCCTTTGCGAACGACAGCTCTCGTGGGCAGAAAACGCGCACCATTGTCCTCGGCCCTGAGCCAGGTACTGAGTCGGGTCTGTTCTTGCCGCATTGGTTCATGAACAACGAAGAGCACCTAGCTCTCCTGCGCGCCAGCGAAGGCGTACAGGCTCCAGTGCTTCAGCGCGCGGTTGCAGACGCAAGAATCGCCGGTGCCACCTCCCACGTCGAAGCAGATCGGCTCGACAACGTGCGGAATACTCTCGCGATAGTTGAGGCGCAATTCTCGAACGACAAGGATGCGGAAGGGCCGACCTTCCGTCAGCTCACCGATCTTTCTCGACTTGTTGAGTTCCAGGCAAAACAGGCCTCGCCGATTAAGTCACATTGGGAGGCAATGGCTCCTCTCGTCACTAAAGCTATAGCCGACTCTGGACTGACCAATAATCCGAAGTGGGCAGCGCTCACGCCAAAACATCGAGAGATAGTCGGGAAACTCGTCCGTGAACTCAAACAGCACATAACCACTGCATTGAGTGAACTTGGTCTCGGCAGCGGTGCGACCGGTGCAGACTTCGACGCTCCGGTGTTCTATGATCTGCAACAGCTCTGTGACTTCTTCATGCCGAACCGTATCCAGCTGGAACAGGCTAATGACAACAAGATCGCTGGATACGTCGCGACACTGCAGATGCGCCTCAGCCGCCTCCTTGCCGATGGCAGATACGACTTCATGACCAGGGTCGAGAAACACGATGACCCCCTTGGTACCTATCTGCGTGCAGTGATGGGAGCCGACCCGACGAAGGACAACGATTCATCAGATTGGCCCGCCGCCGCAAATTATCGAGAGCAAACGAAGAACCACGATTCTGGCCCGTCGGTTACTATCTTCGACCTGAGCCTTATCGCCAGTGATGTACTTGAGAACGTAACGGCGCTGCTTGGTCGTATCCTCTTCGACTTTGCTGTGCGCAGTGATCCTCGCGCGAGACACCCATTGCTGCTGGTGCTCGAAGAAGCACACCGCTTCATCCCGGCTCGCCATGACAGCAACGGAGGCGGAAGCCGCTCAACTGCCGTCTTCGAACGCATCGCAAAAGAAGGCAGAAAGTTCGGAATATCCCTTCTGCTCGCGAGCCAGCGTCCGAGTGAGCTGAGTGAGACTGTCGTTGCGCAGTGTGGCACAGTAATCGCGCACAGACTTACCCACGAGTCAGATCAAGCACTGCTTCGTCACGCCACTGCGCTGAGTTCTCGTGCCCTTCTCGATCAACTGCCGGGCCTTGCTCAGCAACATGCTCTGGTTACCGGGGTGAGTACCGGAGTGCCAGTAGCGGTGCGTATTCGAGATGTTGTGGACGCCCCTAAGAGCAACGACCCCGATTTCATCGCAAGTTGGACTGATGAGGAGAGGATTGCCGAGCTACCTCAGCACATTGACCGGGTCGTAGTGGACTGGCAAGGCCACGCCTAATTAGGCTCGGACAGGCGACCTATCCCGGAGTATTCACGTGCAGTGGACGATTTATTTGCTGCGACCGTGGGTATCGCGCATTGCGACTCCTGAGTCGATGAGCCAGGTGCGCACTGTGCCCGCCGAGAACCCAAGTCTGCTGCCGACCGTTTCAAGCGAGTCGCCAGCCTCGTATCGGCGACGCATCTCATCGACCTCGTGCGGCTCAGGAGCACGGCCTCGGAGTTTCAACCCGCGCTTGCGTAGCTGGTGCGCAAGTGACTGGCGGCTGATTCCAAGGTCTGAAGCAATCGCCTTGAGAGTCGCGCCTGCTTCGTATCGAGCTTCAGCGATGACCAGCTTCTCCTCGCTCAAAGGCGGGAGATGAGTGGGGAGTTTCCGGCCGTGGCGACGCTGTAGCAGAGGTCGCTGTCGGATGAGATGATGGGTACTCACTATGCGGCGCAAGGGCGGGGCACTTTTCGACAGTATTCCCCTTACTTCCACCATTGTGTTGAGTTCTGACATGGGTCACACCATGTCTCGCGACATACGTCTCATATGTCGCGAGACACAGGTCATATCTGGGGCCATCGGTCTGGTGGGTGGAGTAGCTTGCGTGACTCGAAACTTCTCACCAAAAGCATTCCTGTATCGTTGACGATCTCGATCAGCTGGTGAGGTCTGTTCTGGCGGTATAACAGTGGTATGCCCAATTTTGAAATGCGTCCACGATGACCGCGTCGCGTGCCCCGCATTGGACGGTATTCCGCGATGGATGGGTGTTCACGGGAGATAGCCGTCAGCCTCACTGGGGGAGTGTAGTGGTGCGCGGGGGCAGGATCCACTCGCTTGATGCGGAGGAAGCAAGGCGACAAGCAGCGGCCGGAGCGAATGTGGTCGATCTGGGTGGCCGTCTGTTGATGGCGGGCTTCCAAGACGCACACGTGCACCCGGTGATGGCAGGTATCGAGCTACTGGGCTGTGACCTTTCTACCTGCAGCGACGCAGGTGAATCACTCGCCAAGATCGCGGCGTATGCGCACGCCCACCCGGATTTGCCGTGGATCACCGGAGCTGGGTGGTCGATGGATTCGTTCGCCCACGGCACTCCGACCCGACAGATGCTCGACGCAGTGGTGCCTGATCGTCCGGTGCTGCTGGAGAACCGCGACCATCACAGCGCGTGGGCCAATTCGCGAGCCTTCGAACTCGCGGGTGTGAATAAGCTGACGCCCGACCCGATGGACGGGCGCTTCGAACGCGAGCCAGATGGCACGCCGGCCGGTACCGTACATGACGGTGCGATGTCTTTCTTCGATGCGGTGCGCCCGCCGATCGATCCGGATCATGCTCTGGCCGCGCTGCTCGCAGCCCAGCAACGCCTGCTGTCGTTCGGGGTGACCGCCTGGCAAGACGCGGCGGTGGGTTCGCTGATGGGGCAGCCTGATACCGTCGAGGTGTACGCGCGGGCACTGGATGCGGGCGATTTGCGGGTGCGGGTGCGCGGCGCGCAGTGGTGGGATCGCACCAGCGGCCTGGCGCAGCTCGCTGGCCTGAGTGAACGTGCGCGAGACATTCGGGGACGCTATGCGCCAGAGCGCTTCAGCCTCGACGCGGTGAAAGTGATGGTTGACGGAGTCGCTGAGAGCCGCACTGCGGCGATGCACGGGCACTACCGCGACGCGCACGGCGCGGAAACGGACAGCAACGGCCTGACTTTCTTCGACCCCGCAGACCTCACGGCATTCGTCACTGCGTTGGACGCAGCCGGATTGCAGATCCACTTTCACACGCTCGGTGATCGCGCCGTCACCGAGGCGCTCGATGCCCTAACTTCCGCTCGCTCCCGCAATGGTGCGTCGCGCTTACGACATCATCTTGCGCATCTCGAGGTGGTGCGCGCAGCGGATTTGCCTCGGTTTGCACCGCTGAACATCACCGCGAACTTGCAACCGCTGTGGGCCGCACACGACGCACAGCTTGACGAGCTGGTGCTTCCGTTCTTGCCGTCGCAGGCTCAATCTGAGCTGTATCCCTTCGCGTCGCTAGCAGCGGCGGGGGTGCGGCTCGCGATGGGCAGCGACTGGCCGGTGTCGTCTCCTGATCCGATCCAGGCCGTGCACGTCGGTGTGAACCGGCGCCATCCGGGCGCATCGGCTGCCCCCTTGCTGCCTGAGCAAGCACTGGAGCTGTCACGACTGCTGCATGCTGCGACAGCCGGTAGCGCCTACGTGAACCACCTCGACGCGATCTGCGGTCGTCTGCGCTTAGGCATGTTTGCCGATCTGGTGGTGCTTGACCGAAATCTGTGGTCGCTAGACCCAGCGGATTTGTGCGCCGCTCGCGTCGACGAGACCTGGATCGAGGGCGTGCGCGTGTACGCCCGCGAGTGAGGCTCATGCGGCAGCCGAAAGGGTAACCGCACCGAAGGGCAGGTTCCAAGAGCCAACCAGAGCTTCAGCAGACTCGAATGCCCAACACCTCGAAGACCATCACTCTGCACCTGGCTCTTGACTCTTCATGCCATCGGGGTTACGTTACAGGCGTAGTCAAATTAACAAATTGAGTGCAAAATTACATGATATATCATGTTCTCCTCGCGGAGAACCGCGTGCCCGCGTACTCCGCAACGAAGCGGCAGGAGGGTGAAGTGGGAAGTGTAGGACTGCTCTACGTCGGAGCTGTGTTAGTCATCAACGGCTTGATGCTTTTAAACATTGTGCCGGGGAAATCGGCCGCAGCCTTGAATCTCTTCGTCGGCGGGATGCAAGTGATCTTCCCGACGCTCACGCTCCTCACGGCGGACGGGGACCCGGCCGTTATTCTTGGCGCGTCTGGGCTGTATCTCTTCGGATTCACCTATCTCTATGTCGCTTGGAACCAACTCACTGGTGCATCAGGTGAGGGCCTGGGATGGTTTTCATTGTTCGTTTCAGCGTGCGCCCTTGTTTACGGTGCACTGCAATTCACGCTAGTCAACGACCCGGTCTTCGGCGTGATCTGGTTCTCCTGGGCAGTGTTGTGGTTCCTCTTCTTCTTGGTACTGGCCTTGAACCGAGAAGATCTCACCCGTGTCACCGGATGGTTCACGCTTATGCTCGGCGTCTTGACGGGAGCGGTACCGGCGTTCTTGCTCTTGACCCAGACCTATCAGAGCACTGCAGTTGGCGCTGTCATCGCGGCGGTGATCGCAGTATTGGTCTTCCTTTTCTCCTGGATGCTGGGCAAGCCCAAGCGCCCAATCTCGTCATCTCACGAGGCCTCGCAAGCGGCTGTAAGTGCACCGCAACCCGAGTGAGCACCCGACGAAAAATGTCTGTGTGATCTGAAAGGAGTGCTCAGTGCCGAGTTACTCGTACCAATGTGTTCAAGGATGTACCTACGATGCCAGGTTTGAGATGGCCTCGGTGCCGGCCGAAATGGAATGCAGAGTCTGTGGGTCTGATGCGCGCAAGATGATTACCGCACCCTATCTCTCACGTGCCGGTGAGTCAGCGTTTGGCCTGATGGATAGAGCCGCCCGAAGCGCTAGTGAACCGGAAGTGGTCAGCCGAATTCCCCAGCAAGGCCGAAAGCGAACACAACCGATCACTTCTAACCCGATTCATCAGAAGCTTCCCAGAGATTAGACCACATTCGAATAATCGGGCGACGACGGTGTCTCCCGATACAGATCAAAGAAGGAGAAGGTCACATGCCTGAACACATATTCAAATTGGATTCGTCCAAGAAGTTTACGGAACAGGAGAAGCTTGGCCACAACCGCTGGCACCCGGAGATTCCCCCGGTGGCGACGGTGAAGCCTGGCGACAGTTTCCGCGTCGACTGCCGTGAATGGTTTGACGGTGCAATTAAGAACGATGACTCCGCGCAAGACATCCTCGATGCACCGCTCCTAACAGTGCATACACTCAGCGGGCCGTTCCGGGTGGAGGGTGCCAAGCCGGGTGATCTTTTGATCGTCGATATTCTTGACGTCGGACCTATTCCTCAGGAGGATTCAGGACCCCTCGCAGGTCAGGGCTGGGGATACACCGGAATTTTTTCGAGAAATAATGGCGGTGGATTCCTCACGGACCAGTTTCCTGACGCGTACAAAGCGGTGTGGGATTTTAGCGGGCAGACGGCAACCTCGCGCCATGTACCTGGGGTCTCATTTACCGGCCTGATCCATCCGGGTCTCATGGGCACCGCACCCTCAGCTGAGTTGCTCGCGAAATGGAATGCCCGCGAGGGGGCGTTGATCGCGACTGATCCGCACCGAGTTCCGCCCTTGGCTCTCCCGCCGGAAGCAGAGCATGCCATCTTGGGGGGAGTCCCCGCAGATCAGTGCGCGCGCGTGGGAGGCGAGGCAGCGAGAACTGCTCCGCCTCGTGAGAACGGCGGCAACCAGGACATTAAGAACCTCAGCAAGGGGACCCGGATTTTCTATCCGGTGTTCGTTGACGGCGCCAATCTCTCTGTTGGTGATCTGCACTTCTCGCAGGGTGACGGCGAAATTACGTTCTGCGGTGCTATTGAAATGGGTGGGTTCATCGACCTCCGAGTTGATCTGATTCGTGGGGGAATGGAAACCTACGGAGTCTCGGAAAATGCGATCTTCATGCCCGGAAACGTCGATCCGCAATACAGCGAGTGGCTCGCGTTCTCTGGCACCTCTGTCACCCTTGACGGTGAGCAGAAGTACCTGGACTCGCATCTGTCCTACCAACGAGCGTGCCTGCACGCGATCGACTATCTGACGAAGTTCGGATATCAGCCGGAGCAAGCATATTTGCTGTTGGGATCCGCTCCAATCGAAGGTCGACTCTCAGGCGTAGTCGACATTCCGAATTCGTGTTCGACGGTCTACCTGCCGACGGCGATTTTCGATTTCGATGTGCGCCCGTCCGCCGCCGGCCCGTTCCAAATCGACCCTGGCATGGGAGCCCCGCGCGCGGCAAACAAATAGTCGGTGTTTGACTGTGGGGTGTGGCGTATCGTCACGCCCCACAGCTGCGTTCTCAGGAACATGCGCAACGAGATCATTTTGTTGCGACTCCCGATCACCCTCATCGTGGTGTTCGCGGATTTCTGCGACCCTCTCTGGAATCAGACCGTCCTGCCGCGTGAAACGGTCCGGTCAATGATCGCGAGCCAGGTGAATTCTGCCGCCGAGCTGCTGGGATGAGTAGCATCGAAGTCATCGCCAGGACTCAGGCAGAGCGATAACGAACGCCAAGGCGAGTGGGGGACAATCTGTGATGGGCAGTCGGCATTGGGCAAACCTGGGCAGGGCAGCTGCGATCGTCGGGACGGTGGTGCTTGCGGTTGCAGTGATCTGGGTAGATATCGCAACTTCCCTCTGGCAGGAGGTCGTAGTGCTTTCCGGGTTCGTCGGCGCACTGCTGTCATTCCTCTTCACCATTCTCATTCTGAATCGCGTAGTCGCGAGACAGACAGCTCGGCGCTGGGCGCCAATGATTCGTCTCGCCCTTACGGAGTTCCTGCACAGCCTGGCAGACACCCATCGCAGTGAGGAGACCCGGGGAATGATCGTCCCCCGATACTTGCCAGAAATCCCGACGGGAGAAGACGCAGCGGCCACCGATATCGCTCTCGCTCGTCTGCGTGGACACATTCTCAAAGAACGAAAATCTCTCGCGCGCTCGCTGAGCGCGTGGGCGGAAATTCTGACCTCATCAGGTGCGAACGAACAGATCCTTTTTCTGGTGGCCGATGTCGTGGTACAACTCGATGTGGTGCGGAGGCTCTCAGTCGAACTCGAGCATTCTCCGAATTCATCTTTGCGTGAAGACCTCACGCGTGAGATTAAACGATGCAACCAATTGTTCGACGAGATCGTGGCTGCAATTGTCGAACAACTGACCGCCACCGCGACGACGCATGCCCACGAGCACGCTTACCGCTCCTAGGCTTCCGGGCTGTGCGGTCCATTCTTCGACCCTCGTTTTTCCGAATCCCCACGGGTAGCCCGTGCCTGTGAGAGGCTACGCACGAGGGATCAACTGATTGTGGGGTCTGGACTCCCTCGGGCCGGACTCGTTCTCGGAAGGTGGAACCAGAGTGAACAAGCGAATTGCAATCAACGGATTTGGTCGGATCGGACGAGCTGTGCTGCGAGTCCTTCTCGAGGAGAACAGCGACCTTGAGGTGGTCGCGATCAATGACCTGTCGGGCGGAGACGTCTTGGCGCAGCTTTTCAACTTCGATTCCGTGTACGGGCGCGCACCACGAGCGGCACGAATCGAGAGTGGCACCAACGGCGAGGAGCTTGTGCTTGGCGAGCGGCGGATCCGCTTATTTGCACAGCCAGACCCAACCCAGCTGCCTTGGGGCGAGCTTCAGGTGGGAACGGTGCTTGAGGCGACCGGTCGATTCACGAAGGCAGCCGAGGCGAGGGCGCACCTTGACGCCGGAGCCGAGCGAGTTTTGGTGAGTGCCCCGTCCAAGGGGGCGGATGCGACAGTGGTCAAGGGCGTCAATTGGAACAGCTACGATCCTGCCGCGCACCGAATCGTCTCGACCGCGTCGTGCACGACGAACGCGCTCGCCCCGCTCGCGAAGGTGCTGCACGAACTGGCAGGCATCGAACAGGGGTTGGTGTCGACCGTTCATGCTTACACGCAGGATCAGAACCTCATCGACGGGCCGCACCGTGACTTACGTCGGGCGCGAGCCGCCGCTCTCAACATTGTGCCCACTTCGACTGGGGCTGCGCAGGCCATCGGCCTGGTGCTGCCCGAGCTCGAGGGCAAGCTCGCTGGCGACGCGCTTCGTGTACCGGTTCCCGTCGGTTCGATCGTCGAGCTCACGGCGCTGGTTCGCCGCGAGGTGACTGTTGAGCAGATCCTCGCCGCCTATCGCGAGGCCGCCGCCGGCGAACTCGCAGGGGTGCTCGTGTACTCGGAAGCGCCACTTGTTTCGTCAGACATCGTGGGTGACCCCGCATCCTCTGTCTTTGATTCGGGTCTCGCGCGGGCCATGGGCCGGCAGGTCAAGGTATCGGCCTGGTACGACAACGAGTGGGGCTTCTCGCACCGCGCAGCGGAGACCCTGGCGCTGCTGGCCCAGTAGGGCTTGGGCGCTGGGCGGCGCGATTTCGCGAAACTTGTGACCTATCGGGTGTGGTGACCGGTGTGCTTCGCGATGATGTGTTCGAACTCTTCGCGGGTGGTCTCCAGATGGGCACGCATTTCCCGTGCAGCACGTTCAGAGTCACCGTCGCGAATCGCGGCCAGGATGCGTTGGTGGGCGCTGTGGCTCGATCCACGGATGAACTCGTAATCGATAACGTCGACGCTGTGGAACATCTTGACTCGGAGGTCTTCCACCGCGAGTGCGATTTCGCGATTGCCACTCGCGTGGGCAATCGCGAGGTGAAATGCAGTGTCGAAGTCGCGGCACGCGTGCAGCGACTTCGCGGCGAGCAGATCTGCCTGCGCGTTCTCGAGAGCAGTCACATCGTCGGTCGATCGTCGCTGGGCTGCCAGGTCGGCTGCGGCCGCCTCAACGACCGAACGAAACTCGATCACCGCGAAAATCTCGTCCTGTCGCTCGACGACGCGCCGCAGCACTTCTGCCTGGTCGATGGGAGCCGACTGCACCACGGCGCCACCCCGAGAGCCGCGCTGGATCACTATGTGACCGCTTCCCTCTAGCATGCGGAGTGCCTGACGCAGCGTTTCGCGCGCCACACCGAGGTGTTCGGAAAGCTTGCGCTCAGACGGCAACCGATCGCCCACCCGGATACGCCCCAGTGTCATTTCTCGCCGGAGGTGCTCAAGTACCTCCGCGTACCCTGACAATTGCTTCTCGGGAAGCGACAGCGACTGCGGATCGATCGGTGACCCAGTTTGCATTCACATACCCTAGCGGTTACAGCGGAAGACCGGCCATGTCGGAGCCGATTACTTGGACACCAGTGAAGAACTCGAGAAGTTCGCGATCGCCGTGGCCCCCGATGCCTGAACTGCCGAAGAAGCTCTGCGACGAGCCCGGCGCCATGTCGAGCACGCTCGAGCCATTGAGCTTCACCTCGCCTGCGATCAGCTCGCACCCGAGCGCGCGGCCAGCCTCGAGATCGCTTGTGTACACGTATCCAGCGAGACCCCGAGCGCCTGCGTTCGCCAACTCGATCGCCTCAACGGGTGAATCGAACGGCTCGACCAGCAGAAGCGGACCAAAGACCTCGCTCGCGGGGGTAAGCCGTTCGCCCAGGATCAGGGTGGGAGTGACGAAGCAGCCAGTTGCCGGCGGTGAGCCTACCTCGACTGCGCGGGCACCAGCCGCGACGAGGGCATCGCGCTGCGCGTGCAACTCTTCCTGGCGCGCTGAAAACGCGACCGGGCCGAGAGTCGTGGCCTCGTCGGTACTGGGCCCAATGACGAGTGCCGCGAGCTCAGCTTCGAGTGCCGCGACGAGCTCGTCGTGGATCTCGCGAGCAACGAACACGTGGCGAGGCGCCTCACACCACTGACCCGACAGCTTCATCGCCCCCGACACGAGAGATGCCGCCGTATGCGCAATGTTGGCATCGCCGAGCACGATGGCCGGGTTGTTTGAGCCCAGTTCGAGCTGGAGCCTCGCAAAACGCGGCGCGGCCGCAGCAGCGATCGCGCGGCCGGTGGGGGTGGATCCCGTCATCGAAATCGCGGAAATACGTGCGTCTGTGGTCAGTGCCGCACCCACCTCACCACCGCCAAGTACGAGTGATACCACTCCCTCAGGAACCCCAGCCTCGGCTGCGGCCCGCACGACGAGCTGCGCGCTGAAGGGGGAAGCTGGCGACGGCTTCAGTACCGCGGTGGCACCCGCGGCAAGCGCATACGCGAGCTTCTTAACCGCCATCGCCGAAGGTGCGTTCCATGGGGTGATAAGCGCGGTCGGCCCCCACGGCACCCGCCGCAAACGCACATCACGTTCGCCCGCGTCGAGCGAACGCTCATCGCCCAGTGCGAGCCCATGAGCGGTGGCTCCGCGCACGGTGTCTCCGGCGCTGTGGGCGAAAAGTCGAGTGACCGAGATCGGTACGCCCGAGTTCAGCGCGTCGAGCGCGGCCATATCGTCGGCAACAGCCTCGAGCCCCTCGGCAAAACGCTCGAGAATCTCTGCGCGCGCATCCACGGGCATGCCCCGCCAGCGCGCATCCGCGTGAGCGGCGTGCGCGGCAGCGATCGCGCGATCCACTTGTTCAAGCGACGACGCGCGGGATTCGGCAAGGATCTCGCCGGTGTTCGGGTTGATGAGGGCTTCGGAGGAAGGCAGCGCGACGGCGCTCTCTTCCGCCACGCCCCCGATCCACGTCTGAAGAGCGGGAAGATGCACGTCTAGATCCGATCAAAGTAGCGTTGCAGTTCCCAATCGGTCACCGCACTCTGGAACTTCGACCACTCATGTTCGGCGAACGCGACGAAGAGAACCTGCGAGTCCGTGCTGACGAGTTCACGCACGAACTCGGAGGCGCCAAGAGCGCGGCCAGCCTCGATGATGGTCGTCGGGACGGAGGCATCGCGGTTGACGTTCTCGGGAACACCCGTGGTCTTCGCGGGCGGATCGAGCAAAGGACTCATGCCGTCACGCGCGGATGCGAGGAGCCCGGTGAGCGTCAGGTATGGGTTCGTATCGGCACCAGGCAGGCGAAACTCGAAACGGGTCGTGAACGGCGAATGCCCGACCACTCGGTTCGTGACGTATCGATTGTTGCGCCCCCAACTGCGGCCGAAATCGAAGGTGTCGTCGGTCGCTGTGCGGCGGTACGAGTTGATTGACGGCGCGTACCAGGCCATGAACGAGGGCGTGTGTTCGATGACGCCAGCGATGGCGTGTCGCAGGGCGTCGCTCGCACCGTCTTCGCCGTCGGGATTAGAGAAGAGCGGCTCGCCGTTCTCGCCGAGCACCGAGAAATGCACGTGGCAGGAGGAGCCAGCTTGGTCGTTCAGTGGCTTGGCCATGAAACTCACCGAGTAGCCCGCAGCCCGCGCCGCGTCACGCACGGCGAGCTTGTACAGTGCGTGACGATCAGCCATTTCGAGCGGATCGCCGTACGCGAATGTCATTTCCCACTGGCCGGTGCCCCACTCCGACTGCCCGGCCTCAAGCTCGATGCCGCTCGCATCCAGGTCGCGGCGCAGCTTCTGGAAGAACGGCTCGTAGGCGTTGCCCTCGTGCAGGAGGAAGTCGTTTGACGTGAGCGTCGTGGGCTCGAGGTCACGAAAGTTGTTGAGTCGCAACTGCCGCGGTTCGTTGGTGAAGAGGTAGAACTCGAGCTCGGTGCCAGCCTTTGGGGTGAGACCCGTCTCCGCGTATCGAGCCAACTCGTTCTTCAGCATCACGCGCGGCGACTCCGCCATCGGCTCGCCGGTCTCTGGCCACACGGGGTCGGCGAGGCAGATCGCCACTCCGTCGAGCCATGCGGCACGGCGGAGGGTGCCGAGGTCAGGAATCAGGGCAACGTCGGGGGCGCCGTTGTGGAGATTACACACGGCGATCTTGTTTGCTGCGATCATGTCGAAGCTCTGCTCAATGTCCCACGCCCACGCGCAGGTGCAGATTTCGATGCCGGTCTCGATCACGCCAGCGAAACGCTTCACTGGCACGCGGCGGCCTACAAGCCGGCCCTGTATGTCGGGGGTGGCAATGATGACAGTGGTGATGCCCTCGGTTTCAAGGGTGTCGGGGTTCAGGATGTAGTCGTTCATCGGGTCAGCCAACCTCCATCTACCGGCAGAGTGATGCCGTCGATCCAGCTCGCCTCATCGCTCAGCAGCCATGACACCGCCGAGGCAATGTCTGCGGGCTCGCCGACGCGCTTCACCAGCAGTCGCTGGCCGAGGAACTCCATGGCCTCAGGGCTCGTCACGCCATCGTAGTCAAAGAAGTTCGTCGCGATGGGACCCGGGGCGACGGCGTTGACGCGAATGTTCTTGCTCGAGAGCTCGACCGCAAGCGCCTTCGTGAGGGTCGGTACCCCACCCTTGCTGGCGTTGTAGTGTGGCTGGGCTTCGCCGGTACTGGTCACAATCACGAATGCTTCGACGGTCGCGAGGTTGACGATGGCCCCGCCGCCTGATGCCGCGATGTGCTTCGAGACCTGCTGCGCCACAAAGAACTGGCCTTTGAGGTTGATATCGGTGACAAAGTCCCAGGCCTCTTCGGTCATCGTCTCGGTCGAGTGCGTGGTCACGACACCGGCGTTGTTGATCAGCAGGTGGATCCCGCCCCACGCGTCGACAGCCTGCTGGCCTGCTGCAGCGATCTGCTCGATGTTCCGCACGTCAACTTGCGCCGCCAGGGCGATGCCACCGGCGGCCTCGATAAGTGTGACCGTCTCCGCGGCTGCGTCGAGGTTGACGTCTGTCACGAGCATCTTCGCGCCCTCAGAGGCCAGGCGAAGCGCGGTCTCGCGGCCAATGCCGGATCCGCCTCCGGTGATGAATGCGACGCGTCCGTCATGACGGAGTGACATGGGAGATCTCCTGTTCGGTGTGTGTGCGGTCTGGGCTGGTGAAGTTGAGGGGCAGGGCCTGACCGCCCGAGAGAGAAAGTGCCGGGGTATGGAACCTCGCGCGATCCACTAGCCAGGTGAAAATCGGATCGCCGCTGAAGCACTCAGGATGCCATTGCACCGCAACGATGGGCTTCCCGGAAATCTCGATCGCCTCGATGATGCCATCGGGCGACGTTCCGGTCACCACGACGCCCTCTCCGGGCCGGTCAACGGCCTGGTGGTGGTATGAATTCACCCGGGCGACATCGCCATAGACTTCGTGCGCCACGGTCCCTGGGGTGAAAGAGACCTCGTGCACCCGGTGTGCGCGAGGGTAGGGGGTACTCATGTGCGATTCCCGTTCACCCGATTCGAGGTGCTGGATCAGTGTGCCGCCGAACGCCACGTTGATGAGCTGCTGGCCCCGGCATACCCCGAGCACTGGGATGCCCCGCGCATCGGCGGCCCGAAGAAGCGCAATTTCGGTTTCGTCGCGCAGCGGATCCACTCGTGGCGTGTGTGGCCCAGGAACCTGCCCGTAGAGGCGCGGATCCACGTCTTCTCCACCCGCGATGATCAACCCGTCGAGCCGGTCGATCATGCTCGCGGCGTCCGTTTCAAGCGGTACGTGCACCGCGATGCCGCCAGCCAACGCTACCGATTGCGCGTACTCGCGCAGATAGATATCGATGGGGGCGTCGGCGAACCCGTCAGGTGATTCAATCAGGTTGCCGCGTGACTGCCGGCCGGTGATGCCGATCAGTGGTGGGTGAGACGTGGATCCGTCGAGCATTAGGCCTCCGATTCGATGCGCTCGGTGATGTTCGCGTAGGTGGCGGGGTCGCGCCGCTTCATGCTCGCGGCCTGCACCCAACCGATGACGGGAGCGAGGATGACGAGACCGAGTGTGATGATGCTCGCGATACCCCAGAACTGGTTGCCGTCGGCATCGAGATCACCGACGAGCATCGGGAAGTACGCAATGATCAGCACCGCGGAGAGGGCGAGACCGAGGAACCCGAGGCCGGGCGCGATGAGTGATTCCCACAGGTTCGTGGTCGCCTTGTCGCGGCGCAGGAACAGAATCGCGGCGATGGAGGTGACGGCCATCAGCACGGTGATGGCAACCGTGCCCATTCCGGTGAGCCAGGAGAGCGCGAGGGCAGGATCCGCCGCTGAGATGACGATGCCGATGGTGATCAGAGCCGCGATAGAGACCTGTGTGACTGCAGCTCGGTGCGGTGAACGGTGCGTGGGGTGTACATCTCCCAGTGAGCGTGGCAGCAGCCCGGTGTTGCTCATGTTGTGGAAGTAGCGGGAGAGGATGTTATGCAACGACAGAACCGCGGCGAACATGCTGGCGATCATCAGGATGACCGCGATGATCGAGCCGACCGGACCGAGGAAGATGTCGGTGATGGTGGCGAGGAGGCCCGCCGGGTCGGCGCCTGCGACCTCGAGGATCTTGCTCTCGCCGACGGCGATGATCTGGATCCAGCTGAGAAGCGCGTAGAACAAGCCGATGATGATGGCCGCCGAATACGTGGCGCGGGGGATGGTGCGACCCGGATCACGCACTTCGTTGCGATACACCACTGCCGACTCGAAACCGATGAAACCTGCGATGGCGAACATCAGGCCGATACCGGGAGAGCCAGAGAGGATGTGCGTGATCGAGAAGCTGGAGAAGGTGATGCCCTCAGGCCCGCCGATGATGAGCACCGCAATGACGAGCACAACACCGAGGAGCAATTCTGCGGCAAGTGCCACGAAGAGCACCTTTGAACTCAGCTCAATGTGCCGGTAACCGAGGATGCCGACGACTGCGATCCCCACGAGGGCAAACACCCACCAGGGAACCTCCGGGCCCCCGACCGAAGCGACCGCGGAGGAAATAGTTGTGCCCAGCAGGATGAACACCGCTGCCTGAATGGTCGTGTACGTCAGAACCGCGAGGTAGGCGGCGGAAAGGCCCGGCGCGCGGCCGATGCCGTGAGCAATGAAGGAGAAGAATGCCCCCGCATCCGGAAGGCGCTTGCTAATTGCGAGCAGCCCGACCGCAAAGAACAGAAGGATCACGGTGGCGACCAGAAACATGGCTGGGACGCCCAGCCCGTTGCCCAAGAGGAATGAGATGGGTACCGTGCCGCCGACGACGGTGAGAGGGGCCGCGGCCGCGATCACCATGAACGTGAGCGAAAACGTGCCCAGGTTGCCCGAAAGCCTGCGCGCCTGGCCGTCGGTCGTCTGTGGCTTGTGTTTCTGTGCCTGTGTGCTGGTCATCATTCCCTTTCCCTCGCCTCGTTGCGAAACTGGTACATACACTAGACCAATATGCCAATGGACGCGAAACTGCGTCGGAAAAAATGACGTCATAATTCGGGAATACTTGAATGATCAAGTTGTTGCACTCTGTGGCGCCAATGGCGCGCGGTGGCCGCGGGCAGGCGGATCCACTGATATCTGTGCCGTCATGGCCGCCCAACAAATCTGCACAAAACCAAGGAGTAGTTCATGACCAAGATCGCAATCGTTACCGGCTCGACCCGCCCGAACCGCATCAACCGTGGCGTTGCCGAGTGGGTGCTGGCTCAGGCGCAGCAGCGCGGTGATGCCGACTACGAGCTGGTGGACATTGCCGATTTCGATCTGCCGCTACTCGATGAGGCCATGCCTGCTGCCTACCAGCAATACAGCAACGAGCACACGAAGGCTTGGTCGGCGAAGATCGCCGAGTTTGACGGCTTCGTTTTCATCGCCGGCGAGTACAACCACTCGGTCATTCCTGCACTCGCGAACGCGCTCTCGTATCTGAATGCCGAGTGGGCGAACAAGGCTGCCGGCATCGTCGGATACGGATCAGCTCACGGCGTGCGCGCGGTTGAGCACCTGCGCGGCATTCTCTCTGAGCTGCAGATCGCGCACGTGCAGAAGACCGGCATGTTCTCGCTCTTCACCGATTTCGAGAACTTCTCCACCTTCGCTCCGACCGAGCTGCAGGCTGACTCCGTTGCGCCGATGCTGGATCAGCTCGTCGTGTGGACCCGCGCGCTCGAGGCAGTGCGCGCGGATGCGCTGGTCGACGCCTCGGCGTAGGTCAGTCTGACTGTTCGCGTCGGGCGCGCACCGCGAGGTACAGCTGGTGAGCGGTGATGACCGCCGCGAGCCAGGCAAGGCCTAGGAACCACGCGAACAGCACATCGGTGAACCAGTGGTGACCGAGAAATACCCGGGTGAGGCCCGTGGTGATCACGAACAGGGTGGCGACGCTCAGCGTGATGACCCGGGCCCACCGGCGTTTTTGTCGGAGCACCAGCAAGTACGCAATGATGCCGATGATTGCGACGGCGTTCAGCGTGTGTCCGCTCGGGAAAGAAGCCGAATACTCGTATGGCGGCACCGCATCTGAGAGTGGTGGGCGATCGCGGCCGAAGATGAGCTTGCCCGCTACCGTCATGAGCAGCGATCCTGCGCCCGAGGCGGCGATGAGAATCACAGGTGTCCATGATCTGCGACGCAGGGAGAGGATAACGATCGCAGCGATGGCAATCAGAGGCATGCCATATGTGCTCGCGATGTTGGTGTACCAGGTGAGAGCGATATCTGCGCCAGGTGATCGGAGCGATATTGCGAGGTCGAGCATTGGCCGATCAAGACCCGCTACGCCATCTTCATCGGTGACTGCGTCATAGACTTCTGCGGCTGCCACGCTCAGAGCGAAGAATGCAGCCAGGCCAATCCCAAGAATGATGAGGAGAATGCCGTTCGGGCCAAGACGCTCGCTGAGCTTGGCCGCGGCATCTGCGATGCGCCCCCACATCGACGCCGTGCGTGCGGGGGGAGCTTGGCGGTCCTGGGCGAGTTCGCCAGATACGCCTGTCTCGGTCTGATCTGGCGCGTCTGGGATCGCGCGTGGGTCGTTGCCGTCCGACGCGGGCTGACTTTCAGGTTGCCCTTGGCTGATTCGCGAGTCAGGCCTCGTCATGTAGGGCTCCGTTCGTCAGGGGGTGCGGCGCTCTGGGCGGGCAGATCTCTTTCTGGCCTGGCCTCGGCGGCAGCGTGTCTGTGACTTAAGGGTAGACGTTCCGCAGCATTACTTCTTGATGCGATCGCGCAGGGCGCGGTTCTCGTCTTGCAGGGTGAGGATCAGGCTGATGCCCGCCAGGTTCACTCCGGCGCTCAAGAGTTCGACGATCCGCTGCAATCGATCGAGGTCGTGGCTGCTGTATCTGCGGGTGCCACCAGCGGTTCGTGCCGGCGTGAGGAGGCCGCGGGTCTCGTAGAGGCGCAGGGTCTGTATGCCCACTCCCGAGAGTTCGGAAGCGACCGAGATTGTGTACACGGCGAGCGAAGATCTCTGGGTGGATCTGTGCGTGTTTGCCACAGGCGAACACCTCCTGCTTGTCGAGAAATCGATTCTGATGGTATAAAAAATCTATGGCGTTCAGTATAGATCGGAACAGTTCGGAACTATACGGTTCGCATTAATTCGCCATCATTCACACGCAGAAAGGACTCCCATCATGCTCATGCGTACCGACCCATTCCGCGACTTTGACCGTCTCGCACAGCAGCTCTTCGGCAGCGATGGCACTCCCTCCCGCCCGAGCGTCATGCCCATGGATGCCTGGCGCGATGGAGACGTGTTCCACGTTGAGTTCGATCTGCCGGGGGTGGATCCTGGGTCCATCGACGTCGACGTTGAGCGCAACGTGATCACCGTGAAGGCGAGCCGCCCGATGCATCAGGGTGACGTCGAGCAGCTTGCCTCCGAGCGGCCTCACGGCGTGTTCAGTCGACAGCTCGTATTGGGCGACAACCTCGACACGGGGCGGATCTCGGCAGACTATCGAGCCGGCGTGCTTGCGCTTGAGATTCCGGTCGCGGAAGAGGCGAAACCGCGCAAGGTTTCCGTCACGTCGAGCGACGAGCCGAGGAAGACAATCGACGCGTAGCGCGCGACGCGAAACGGGACTGCTGAATCAGCCTGCACAGGGAAATTGCCCGGGCCCGCGCTACTTGGCCGCGACGATGAGATCGCGGATCGCGCGGGTCACGGGCACCCTGCCCGACAGCACCACCTGCTCGTCGATCACGAGCGCCGGGGTCTGCATCACCCCGTATGCGGCGATCTCGGCATAGTCGGTCACCTTTGACACGGTGGCAGCCTGCCCCAACTCGGTGAGGGCCTCCCTCGTGCGCTTTTCGAGGGTGGCGCAGTTTCGGCACCCGGGCCCGAGAATCTTGATTTCCATGTGCATACCTTTCGATGTGGATCAGCCGGCCATCCGTCGAGAACTCGAACGAGCTTTCTAGCGAGCCAGGGGGAACAGGTTGAAGATGAAGCCGATCAGATAGATGGCAGCGAGCACGACCCCGGTGAAGATTGCGAGGAGCGGCAACTTCATCACCCGGCGCAACATGATGAGCGACGGGATGGAGAGGGCGACCAAACTCATCATGAAGGCCATCGTGGTGCCGAGAGCGACCCCCTTCGCGTAAAACGCGGAGGCGAGCGGCACGACGGCGGCCGGGTTTGCGTAGAGCGGTGCGCCGGCGAACGTGGCGATGAGAAGCGAGAAGGGGTTGTCTGGGCCCGCGACGTTCGCGAAAAATTCGTCGGGTACCCAGCCGTGAATCGCGGCCCCGATGAGTACCCCAAGCAGAAGAAAGGGGAGGATCTTCTTCAACATGTCACGGGTTTCGTCCCACGAAGCGGCGACCCGGTCGCGCATGGAGGGCCGCCTACTGGCCGTGGCGAGCTGCGCGGTGCGGCTGGTGAATACGAAGGGCTCGATCCACTTTTCGAGCTTGAAACGCGAGAGCACGAGCCCGACCGCGATCGAAACCACGGCGCCGGCGAGCGCCCACCCCGCCGCAATTTCCCACCCGAAAGTTCCACCCATGAGAATGATGCCTGTTTCGCTAATCAGCGGTGATGAGACGAGGAAGGCGAGCGTCACCGAGAGCGGCACGCCTGCGGCGACCAGGCCGATGAAGATCGGGATCGAGCTACACGAGCAGAACGGCGTGATCGCGCCGAGTACCACCGCGAGCAGGATGCCCACGAAGAGCCCCTTGCCGACGAGCACCCCGCGCACCTTCTCGGGCGAGATCTGGGTGTTGACGAGGCCCACGAGAAAGAGGAGGCCGAGCAGCAGTAGCGAAATCTTGACGGTGTCGTACAGGAAAAACTCGACCGCTGCGCCGAGCGTCGAGTCCAGATCTACACGCAACACATCGCCGAGCAGCCACGGCCACAGCACCTCGTTGACCGCGAAGATCGCGCCCCAGGTTGCGGCGAGCGCCACGAGAAACACCCAGACCCGCAGATCGTCGCGCGAGCGTTCAGGCCGGGCGGCGGCAGAAGCGGGCGTTGTGTCGAGAGTCATGGGGCCCCTCTCTGCGCTCTTGCTTCGATTCTAATCAATGCAGACCGTTGCGGGTCGATGCTGGTCGATACCGGTTGATGCGGCGGAGCGGCGGAGCGGCCGACATCCGTTGAGCACCCCTCTAGGTCTTTAGTTCGCCCGACGGTGCCGTGTGTCAACGAATGGGGCACGCTGAGGCGAGTCGGGGTCATTGCGTGCTGCGATAAGCGAGGGCGCAGTGCCTCGGTTGCTGGGTTGCTGGGTTGCTGGGTTGCTGGGTTGCTTGGTTGCTCAGTTACTCAGCTGCTCAGTCGGCGAGCGAGCCGACGCCGCGCAATGCCTCCACCTCGCGTACGAGATTGCCGCGGGCGCGTTCCTCCCAGAGCACCCGCGCGGTGTCGGTGCGATAGATCGAGGGCTGGTCGAGGTAGGTGGTGAGGATCCGCGACCGCCCGGCGCGAAACTCGGGCTCGGCGACATGCGCGTACTCGCTGCGAACCGCGAGTGAGTACTCGGTGTAGCGCGAGGCGGGTGACGCGAAGATCGACAGGTCGGCGTCCAGCAGGTGGGCGAGTGGTGCTGGGGTGTGAGTGTGCGGCAGCGCAGGCGTCGTAGCAATGATCAGCTCGCCCACGTGCTGCACCTGCCCAGGCGCGAGGCCGAGCTCCTGTAGCGTTACGGCGGCCAGTTGGGCGGAGTCTTGCTCGTCGGATCCACTGGCGCCCTCATAGACGGCGTCGTGAAACCAGGCCGCAAGGAGTGTGGCGGGGGAGATGCGCTCGCCGCGGGAGGAGAGGTGGTCGAGCGCGAGCAGCACATCTTCGAGGTGACGCTCGTCGTGGTAGACGCGATGGGGTTCGTTCCAGCGGGCGAGGAGGTCAGCACCCAGGTACTGCCAATCGGTGAACGCGCGGGTGGATCCGCCCAGCCCCAACGCATCGGCCAACCCCGCCCACTCGGCGACCAGATACTCGCGGCGGCGTACGGGCCGCACCGCGTCTCGCTCGATCTGTCGCACCCGCAGCCCGGAGGCGCGAAGCTGAAACACGATGTCGCGGGCCAGTACCGGGCGCGCTCCAAGCGCGATTGCTTGCTCGTAGCGCGATGCGGGCACGTCGTAGTGATCGAGGTCAAAGCTGCGACGGGGCACGCCGAGGCGCGAGGCAAAGGCGTGTAACTCCGGATAGCTGGTGTCTGAGACGAGGTGGCTCCACAGGGTGCCGTGCGCGGGCCATTGCGGGGGGTCGATCAGGATGGCCATCGCATCAGGGTACCCGGGTTGCGTGATGGTCTTCGCACGCGCCAGTGACCCGGCGTCCGGTTTCACTTTCCCCAAATTGATGTGACTCGGGCCTCGGCTCATCAAAGTGGGGAAAGTCGCGAGAACTTCACCCGGACGGAGCACGAGCGCGTGGGGGAACTACCTGTGCTGTCCAGTTCGTGCTGCGAGCCTTCGCGCGAACTTCTCGGCTTCGACGAGTACCAGCACGCTGCCGGCGATGAGTGCCGCGATCGCCCACTGATCGAGCGAGAGCGGGCTGAGCCCGAGGATGTTCGCCGCGGGCGGCCACGACATCACGGCCCACAGGAGGGCGATGGCGCCGAGCGATGTCCATAGCAGCAGTTTGTTGTGCAGAGGGTTCAGCAGGAAGACCGAGCGGAGCTCCGAGCGTGCGTTGCCCACCTGGAAGAAGTTGCTCAGCACGAAGGTGGTCATGGCGAATGTTCGCGCTTCATCGAGCGTGGCCCCAGCGTCGAGTGCCCAGGTGTACGCCAGCACAACAATGACCCCCATCCACGCCCCGGTCAGGAGCGTGCGCAGCCAGAGCACTCGAGAGAGCACCCCTTCCGTGCGGGGCCGTGGTTTGCGTGTCAGCTCGTCACCCTCCGCGGGTTCGAGTGCGAGCGCGATGTCTTGGATGCCGCTCGTAACGAGGTTGATCCACAGAATTTGAATCGGCAAGAACAGCAGCGGCTGTTCGAGCATGACGTTGATGGAGATCGCGAGCAGCCCGGCAACGGCGGTCGAAAGAAGGAAGAACGTCGCCTTGCGAATGGCAGAGAACGTGACGCGACCCTCGCGCACGGCTTCGACGATGGTGACGAAGTTGTCGTCGGTGAGGATCAGGTCAGACGATTCGCGTGCGACATCGGTGCCGCTTTTGCCCATCGCGATGCCAATGGACGCGGAACGCAGGGCCGGGGCATCGTTCACCCCGTCGCCAGTGACAGCGACCGTCTCGCCGCGCTCTTGCAGCACGCGCACGATGCGCAGCTTGTCGCGTGGCGACGTGCGCGCGGCGATGTTCGTTTCGTCGAGCCGGGCAGACAGTGTGGCGTCGTCGATCTCACGCATCTCTGCACCCGTGAGTGGGGGAGCCGACGATTCCAGGCCGAGCCGGCGGCCGATCGCGTTTGCGGTGACGGGGTGGTCGCCGGTCACCATCTTGACCGAGATGCCGGCGCTGCGGCAGTCGGCAATCGCGCCCTCGACCCCGGCACGGGGCGGATCGGTCATGCCCTGCAGGCCGAGAAACACGAGGCCGGTGGGGGGCTCGGTCATCGAGGGCTGCTCGTCGGGGCCAAGCTCCTGCGCCGCGGTGGCAAGCACGCGCAGACCGTCGGCCGCAAATGCCTCATTGGCCTGGTGGATCAGCGCCCGGTCGATCGGCTCGGATCCACTGGCCGTCGCGATCCGCTCGCACATGTGTGCCAACGCGTCCGGGGCTCCTTTTACATACCGCATGCGCCGCCCGTCGGCTCCCTTTCGCACCGTTTGCGAGAAGCTCAGTGCCGGCTCGTACGGCATGTGGGCGAGGTCGGGTGCCGCTCGTTCGTCCTCCGACACGGCGCCATACGCGAGGGCGACCGTCGCCATCGCGACGTCAACCGAGTCGCCGACAATTTCTCCGGCCGCGTTGGGCGCAGCCTCGTTAGTGAGTGCCCCCGCACGCAGCATGTCGCGAGTGAGTGGATCGGGCGGGCCACCTGCAGTGACCGCACCGTTTGCCGTCCAGAGGCGCTCGACGGTGAGGCGGTTCTCGGTGAGCGTGCCGGTCTTATCGGAGGCGATGACGGTGGTGGATCCGAGCGTTTCAACGGCGGGGAGCGTGCGCACGACGACCCCGCGACGGACCATGCGCGTGACCGCGACGCTCATAGCCACCGTGAGAATCACTGGAAGCGACTCGGGGATCGCCGACACGGCGATCGCAACACTCACTCGGAACATGTCGCTGAAGCTGTACCCGCTTGCGAGCCCGATCCCTGCCATCACCACGACGGCGAGCAAAATGGCGACGCCGATGCGCTTTTCGAGGCTGTCGGTCAGTATCTGCAGAGGCGTGCGTGGTGGGCGCGCGCTCACCATGCGGTTGATCTCGCCGATCTGCGTGTTGGCGCCGGTGGCGATGACGAGCCCCGTCGCACGACCGCGGGCCACGAGCGTGCCGCTGAGGGCCATGCAGAGCCAATCGCCGAGAGACGCGTTCTCGGTAACCGGATCGGTGTCTTTCGATACTGGAAGCGACTCGCCGGTCAGCATCGACTCGTCGACCTCGAACGCGTTGACATCAAGCAGGCGCAAATCGGCGGGAACCTTCTCCCCGCTTTCGAGCACCACGATGTCGCCGATCACCACTTCTTCAGCCGAGATCGTGCGCACGGAACCGTCTCGCAGCACCCGCGCATTGGTGATCGAGTGCGCGTGCAGGGCTCGTACCTCACGTTCGGCCTTGCGTTCTTGCCAGAAGCCGAGTGCGACGGCAATGAGCACCACGGCGATGATCGCACCCACGTCGAGCCAATGCTGTTGGATCGAGGTCACTACCCCCGCGATCAGGAGGATCGCGATCAGGGGGCTCATGAACTGGCCGGGCAGGATGCGCCACCATGGGCGCGCTGGCTGCGTGGGAATGGTGTTTCGGCCGAACCTTTTGAGCCTATCAGCGGCCTCGCCCTCACTCAGGCCTCCGGCATCGGCATTGGCGATCCGCAGCGCCTCTTCGGGCTCAATCGAGTGCCACTGCCGTTCGGTCTTGGTGTCTGCCATCAGAATGTGCAGTCCCCTCGCTATCGCGTGTCGCTACCCCCAGGCTAGCAAGGGGCTCGAAGCGCCTGGTGCGCCGTGAACGCGAGCCCACTTGCCCCAAATTGCTGTACCGGGTACCCATTTCCCACAATCTGGGGAAAGGCGGGATGGTGATCCACTCCAGCTCGACCTCTCAGACGCCAAAACGGGGCCCCGGCATGCGCCGAGACCCCGTTTCGAAGGACTGCAGATAACTAGAGAACTTCAGATGAGTTCAGACGAACTCATACGCAGCGAACTTAGTTGAACTGGTTCATTGTGTTGTCTTTGCCGCTGGCCTTGAGGGCCGCGTCGCCGGCGAAGTACTCCTTGTGGTTGTCGCCGATGTCGCTGCCAGCCATGTTCTGGTGCTTGACGGTGGCGATGCCCTGGCGGATCTCCTGGCGCTGCACGTCTCGCACGTAGGTGAGCATGCCCTCTTCGCCGAAGTAGCCCTTGGCGAGGTTGTCGGTAGACAGCGCAGCCGTGTGGTACGTCGGCAGGGTGATCAGGTGGTGGAAGATGCCAGCCCGTGCCGACCCTTCCTTCTGGAACGTGCGGATCTTCTCGTCGGCGAGCTGAGCAAGCTCGGTGCCGTCGTACTCGACGCTCATCAGGTTGTCACGGTTGTACGCGGACACATCCTTGCCCTGCTCCACGAGCAGGTCGTAGCTCTGCTGACGGAAGCTTAGGGTCCAGTTGAACGACGGGCTGTTGTTGTACACGAGCTTTGCGTTCGGGGCGACCTCGCGGATGCGATCCACCATGCTCGCGATCTGCTCGACGTGCGGCTTTTCGGTCTCGATCCACAGCAGGTCGGCACCGTTCTGCAGCGAGGTGATGCAGTCGAGCACGCAGCGATCTTCGCCGGTGCCAGCGCGGAACTGGTACAGGTTGCTCGGGAGGCGCTTCGGACGAAGCAGCTTGCCGTCGCGCTTGATTACGACGTCGCCATTACCAAGGTCGCTCTCGGAGATCTCCTCGACATCGAGGAACGAGTTGTACTGGTCGCCCAGGTCGCCGGGGGTGTGGGTGACGGCGAGCTTCTGGGTGAGGCCCGCTCCGAGCGAATCGGTGCGGGCAACGATCACGCCGTTGTCAATACCGAGCTCGAGGAACGCGTAGCGCACCGCGTTGATCTTCGCGATGAAGTCCTCGTGCGGCACGGTGACCTTGCCGTCTTGGTGACCGCACTGCTTCTCGTCAGACACCTGGTTCTCGATCTGGATCGCGCAGGCGCCAGCCTCGATCATCTTCTTCGCGAGCAGGTAGGTGGCTTCGGGGTTGCCGAAGCCGGCATCGATGTCGGCGATGATCGGCACGACGTGGGTCTCGTAGTTGTCGATCTGCGACTGGATGAACTCGATCGCGGTCTCGTCGCCAGCGAGGCGGGCACCGTCGAGCTGGGTGAAGAGGAGATCGAGCTCGCGGGCATCTGCCTGGCGCAGGAAGGTGTAGAGCTCTTCGATGAGCGCCGGGACCGAGGTCTTCTCGTGCATCGACTGATCGGGAAGGGGTCCAAACTCCGAGCGGAGTGCCGCAACCATCCACCCCGAGAGGTACAGGTAGCGCTTGTTGGTGCTCTTGAAGTGCTTCTTGATCGAGATCAGCTTCTGCTGGCCGATGAAGCCGTGCCAGACACCGAGCGACTGAGTGTAGACCGAGGTGTCGTTGTCGTACTCGGCCATGTCGCGGCGCATGATGTCGGCGGTGTACTGGGCGATCTCGAGGCCAGTCTTGAACCGGTTCTGTGCCCGCATGCGAGCGACGTTCTCGGGGTTGATCGCATCCCAGCTGGAGCCGGCCTGCTCTTTGAGTGCCGTCACGGCGTCGATGTCGTTTTGGTACGCAGTCATGATGAGTCCTTCGTGTGGTGTGGTCTAGCTCACAAGTACTGTGATCTTGATCGCTAGTTCCACTCTGGGGTACGAGGAAGGGATAGCACCCCTGATTGCGGGGGTGAATTAGTCGAGTATTTCTGCGCTTCAGAAAATACTGTGGATCGCGCAGCCTCCACCGGGCCACGCGCCCGGGGCCGGACAGTGCTACGGGCCGGGATAGAACAGCTGAACCTGCCCGGGCATATTATGAGGCCATGCGCTCTTCACTTCGTCTCACCCTTTCGGCTTCGGCGCTCCTGACTGCCGCTCTTCTTGCGTCCGGCTGCACCGCAGCGGCAGACAGCTCCGAACCAGCCCCGAGTGCTCCCGGTGTACCTGGCGGTGACCTCGAACTCGATGCGGCATGGCTCGATGAGGGACGCATGGTCGCGCTCGTGACGTGGGGATCGTCGTCGTGTGTTCCCGTCGCTGAAACGGTGACCGCAACCGGGCAGACCGTCAGCGTTACACTCGACGCGGGCGACCCCACTCGGGCCTGCACCGCGGATTACGCCGCGAGAGCCAGCGTCGTCGTGCTGCCTGAAGGAGTCGACCCTACACAGGACGTTGAGCTGATCATCACACTTGGTGAGGCGAGCGGTGATGCGGAGCTTGATGGGAACCCAGCACTCGCCGGCGTGCCCGGCCAGCCGACCGACTATGCGCCCTCCGCGGGCTGGTTCGACGACGGCTCACTGGTATTGCTGACTTGGGGCTCCTCCACCTGCCCACCGGTCGTCGAGTCGGTTGAGGTGACTGGCAGCGCCGGCACGGTGGGCTTTGCCGCTCAAGATGGCCCGTGCACCATGGACTTGGTTCCCCGCGCGACGGTCATCGGGCTCGGACCCCTCGAAGCGGGGGCCGAGGACGCGTTCGTGTTGACGCTCGTCGGTGGCGGGCTTGATGCCACGCTGAACGTCTACAACGCGTAACGCGCCCGGGTGACACGCCTGATGATGTCGAGTCAGACTCCGGCCGCCGCGCGGTGCGCCGCGCCGATACTGTCGGCACTGCAGTAGATAGCCCATCCACAAGCGGGCAGCAGCGGTCGGATAGCCCGAGCGCAGGCGACAACCACGGCCCGATTGCGTGGGTCCCACGAAGACTGAGACGAAAGGCGCGAAGAACCCATGCACCACCCCTTGCGATTGCTGCAGGCGTTGACTTTGGGCGCAGCGGGCCTCTTCGGTCTGTTCGTCGTTTTTGGCAACCTCAACGATCCCGACGCGAATTTTCAGTTCGTGCAGCACGTGCTGTCGATGGACACCACCTTCGCAGACAGCGGCATCAGGTGGCGGGCGATTGACTCGACCGCGATCCACATCGCTGCCTTCGTTGCGATCATCGCCGCAGAAGTCGTCTTCACGGCGCTTGCGCTCATCGGCGCGGTGCTGCTGCTGCGACATCGGCGGGCGGATCGACGCACCTACGACCGGGCGCGCGCCTGGGGGTTCGCCGCCTACGGGGTGGGGACTCTGATCTGGTTCGTTGGCTTCATTGTGGTGGGTTCGGAATGGTTTGCGATGTGGCAGTCTGAAACCTGGAACGGCAAGGAGACCGCGATGGGCCTCGCGACGCTGTGGGCGGTGTTCGCGGTGCTGCTGGCACAGAATGAGCCCGACCCTGGTGTGTGACCAGGTTTGCGTTTCTACCAGGGTGGCGGGGCTGGCGGGCTCGGTGCGGTGAATCGCACGAGGCTCGGGGGCCGTTCGACATGGGTGCGGCCGGCGGGAGAGATCCACCGGAGCACGCCGCCCGATTCTTGGTGCACACGCCAACCCGAATGGTGTTTCAGTGTGTGATGCGATCTGCAGAGGTGGGCGAGGTTGTCGGTTGCGGTCGGACCGCCGCGCGCGGCATCGATGGTGTGGTCGAGGTCGCACCTCGCGAGTGGCACGCGACACCCGGGAAACCGGCAGTGCGCGTCGCGGGCGCCGAGCATACGGCGCATCTCTTCTGAGGGCCGGTAGCGTTCAACGGTCAGTACCCTGCCGGTGGTTGGTTCTGCGGTAACCACCTCCCACGCCTGCGCGTGCCCGGCGAGTCGGCGCGCCGAGGCGCGGTCGATCGGGCCGTAACCGATGAGTTCTGGTGGGGCGGGCCGCGGAGCGCGCATTTTCCGGTGACCAACGCCGGCATCAGGCTCCGGCATTAGGCTGCACACGAGCGCGTCACACCCGCCGATGATCTGCACCTGTGCGCGCACTGCACCGAGTCCACTACCAGCCTCGTGCCCAGCAACTTGCCCGTCACCGGCGCGTGACAGTGCATCATGTAGTTCCGGAGTGCCGGTGAGGAGAAGATCGGTGAAAATGTCAGCCTGGATCTCGTCTCGCGTGCGGGCCTGATCCACCAGGGCAACCCGCTTCCCCATCTGCAGCAGCCGGTTCTTGATCGCGTATGCCTCAACGGCGGGCAAATGGGCGTACAGATCGGCCATGCCGTCTGCGGCTTCAGTGACGATCACACGGCGGCGGGTGCGTGCCTCCGCGTTGCGGGAGTCGAGGGAGCGTTCGGCGAACTGCTCGGCGCGCATTTGCGCACGCGGCCGCAGCTGCGCGTGAGTCGTTTGCAGGGCCTCAGGCAAGATGTTGCGCACATACTCGTCGCGGGTCGCCTGCGTGTCAGTGGATGGGTCGCAGCCGAGCACTGTTCCCGCATCAACGATGACGCGAGCGTGACGCTCGGAGATCGCCCCCTCTTCGAACGCTTCCCACACCCGCCAGTACTGCGTGGTGAGCGTGTGCGCGAACCCGATGTCGCGGCCGACCTGATGCTCGGTCAGCTTCAGGCTGGTCGCCACCTCGGCCCGCAGCGCACGAAACTCGAGATCCCCTCGATCACCAACCGGCAGCCACTCGTCGCTCGCCTGGGTGTCGGCTGCAATCGCCGCGATGTCGAGCAGCTCTGCGTAGAGCCGCAGACGTTCGGCGCCGAGCTTTCGTAATTCGCGCTCATTCGCCTCGATTTGAGAGAGCAACGCCTCACGATCAGCCACCACCGGGCGCGGCACGTCGGTGCCGGAATCGGTGCTGATCTCTGCGGTGCTGGTCATGTTTTAAGTGAACCATCGACCACTGACATTCATCGAAAACGAGTGGATCACGCCTCGTTCTGAGTTTGTCTCGCCGACGGTGGGGTGCAGTGTCGGCTGCGCGCTTTCGACCCCTTGCCGATCCATCCGCAAGGGCTGCACCATTGCTCCCGCCTGCCTCAGCCAGGCTCGGGGCTCGAAAACGCGCCGCCCCGTTGCTTCTCCTCTGGTTGCTGCCCGTCACCCCGTGCTAACCTCATTTCACGTTCACGAGCGGTAACCGTAGGTACCTGGCCGGTTACCCGACAACCCGAATCCATCGATTCCCGGGTGTCCCAGGGGAAGAACGGGCCCGCGAGATCTCGCGGTGCAAGAACGGTGGGGCGAGGCCCCGGGAAGGGGCAGATCTCATGCCCAATATCTCTACACACAGTGGATCGAGCACAGCGTGGTGGCACCAGCTCGGCCTGAGCGGAGGCTTCGACCTCGAGAGCCGGTCGGCGCGAAAGCTGCTGAAGTTGTATAGGCCCACGGTATTCGTCTCTAGGAGCGACGACGGCGAGGCCGAAAAGATCGGGTTCGACCAGCTGGTGGCCCTGATTGAGGAAGCCGAGCGCACCGAACGTACGCAACACGAAGCCGCGATTGTGGATCGCGCCGCTGCCGCACAGGCCGAGTTCGAGGCGGCGTTCACGCTGCCCGACGCTGACAAGCCGATCGTCGACGGACGCTGGGCTGGATTCTCGCGAGGCGAGGCGACCGCGTGGTGTCACAACCTGTTCCAGTACGAGCCGCATGGCTTCGTGCACCCGGGGTCCGAGGTGCGCGTGCGGGCGCTGGCAGCGCTGCGCGACGGCCAGTTGCCCGAGGTGTTCGGCTACCCAGAGCGCGCGCGTGAGCTGCGCGATTCGGGGCTCACTCCGCGCCTCTATCGCGAGTACCGTGAGGCGCTCGGTGCGCGCACCTTCGATCCGTCAGAGGTGCGGCACCGTTGAGCAGGCCGCGAGCCGATCATTCGAGTTCCTCAAACGGTCGGCTCGCAACTGCGCGGCAGCGCGCTCTCCCTCACTCGAAGTCGGGCAGTAGTGGTCGGGTCGCCCTTGCACCGGCGACGACTGCTGCCCGGTTGCGGGGCGATGCGCGACAGTGGATCGCCCGATCGCTGGCCGAGTCACTGTCGCTCGTGATGTAACCCAAGGGTGGGGCAGCGGAGCGGCGCGCTTTCGACCCCTCGCCGATCCATCCGCGGTTCTGTCGGGCCTGAATCGGCCCGGCAGAACCGCTCCCGCCAGACCCGGCCAGGCTCGGGCCCGAAGACGCGCCGCTTCTCTCGCTTTGTTGATGCTCCCCTGGAAGAGTGCGTCACCGCACCGGATGGCACTCTGGCATGCATATTATCGAAGTTGCCAAGATTTCTTGGATCGTCTCGGCCCAAAACAGTTTGAACTGAACTCCCGCAGTGTGACAACGCGATATTCTCAGCGAGTGCATTTAGGTTTTCTCTCCTCCATCGGTAACACGCCTGGCGGGGCGGATGAAGTTGCTCCCGCCACTTTCACTCTCGACACCGGAATAGTTGCGGCATTGGTCTCTGCTGCCGTTGCGATTTTCGTCACTTTTCTGGTCCCTGTATTTGAATCTCGGCGGCAGCGACGGGATGCAATCCACTCGAAGCTTGACGCAGCTGTCGGATTGTTGTTTGCAGTCCAGGCAGCCCGCCACTATGTGACCAAGATTCCGGGCGTGATGTATCAAGGTAGTGAGGAAGAGCGAGCGGATTTCTTGCGGCAGACAGTCGAGCGGGGCATCTCGCAGTTCATTGACTTGACTGATCAAGCAAGGTCCGCTCTTGCAGCGATCGCACCTTATGTTCCAGAGGCACGCTCGTGGGTCGCTTCCGGATGGGAGATTCGGGAGGACGAAGAACCGGCCATGCGCGGGGTCATTGAGCGCGCACGTTCCAATGCCGTGCGCAGCGAACGACTTTTCAGGAGCCGACAATATCCCAAATGACACCCCGAATTGGCGCAATCAACTCCGGAATCTCTTGTGAGTGAAGAATGGTCGAAATCCCATTTCTCACAGCCGCTGAAGGGCCATCGAATGACCGGTGAGAAGCATAGGGCGTGAGCTCAGACACGTCAGGAGCTGTGTTCTTTCGAGGATCACACGCTGGGACTTGATTTCAGCGGCAAGAATAAACCGGCTACCGTTATCGACGTGTCAAGCTGCTGATCAGATGGTCGTATCAGTCACTTCAGTAGAAGAACAGAATCACTGGGTTTCTCGCAGGCGCACTCGAGAATTGGGTGGCTTTCAACTCCATGGCCGTTGTGGCCGCAAGCATTGAAAATGAGTAGAAGATGATCGAGTTCCTGAAAAGCACTGAGGGGATT
Source organism: Leucobacter shiyiweii (assembly GCF_052446065.1). Classification (GTDB taxonomy): domain Bacteria; phylum Actinomycetota; class Actinomycetes; order Actinomycetales; family Microbacteriaceae; genus Leucobacter. Next base: position 985,622 of record NZ_CM127080.1, read on the forward strand.
TGGGCAGTGGTGATTGCAGGGATCGCCCTGCTCTTCACCGGTTATCAGCTGATCCAGGCCAACAGGCTCCGGAAATACGAGTTTGCGGATATTTACGTACAACGGTACTGGGCGATCATGGATCAACTCACCGCAGAGCAAAAGCAGAAGCTCTATACGGGCGATCGCGCCCGCGAACTTATTCACGATGAGAAGGTTCGCAACATTCTCTGGAAGTACTTAGAGCTGTGTGAAGATCAGGCAGACCTGCGCGCAGTGAACATGATCAACACAGCAACTTGGAAGCAGTGGAGGGGTGGCGTTGAGATGGCGTCCAATCAGCCCCCGTATTCGGTGATCCTCGACGAATTCATGAAGAGTTTCCCTGCTGATGCTGCAGACAAGGACTTGCCCTTTGCGAGGCTTAGGAGTGCTCGTGTCGAACCGCAGCCATACGATCCTCGTGAAGCTTGGTGGATTCGACTCGTTGAAGGCCTAGTTAATGCATGCCGCTACCTCTGCGGGCTTCGTGCTGCGGGCTCACCTAAACAAAACTAGAGGGCTCGAAATAAGCGGCCACGCCAACGCATCAATACACCGTGAATGTCATAGGAAACCGATAACCTAAGAATCAATGTGGGACACGGGGAGGTGCGGCGAACGTGAGAGCTGATTCGCCGCTGTGGCGGGTGATGGGTGACTCCGCGCAAGCGCAGGAGGCAGAAGCACTTGAACGAGTGCGCACGTTGCTTCCCGACGACGGCATTTGTCGGGCATGGGTGAACGTAACCTTCACCGATAACGACGGTCGACTCAATGAGGTTGACGTCTTGCTGCTCACTAAGTCGGGCATGTTCGTTGTCGAGCTAAAGGGTTGGCACGGAGAGATCGCGGGTGACCAGCGCAACTGGCACCACGCTGGGCGTACGGAGCGGTCAAGTCCCGTGGAGTGGTGTAACCGTTTCGTGATCCTTCAAGGTTGTGGGGCTAGTTTTCGTTGTGGTCGCAGATGCTGGCGGGGAGATCGTTCGCGGCGACGTAGTGCCGC